>JAVWHL010000037.1:0-10447 GCA_036640095.1 Erysipelotrichales bacterium
AAAAAAGTGGTCGATGCAATGGTGAAGAAGATAGTAAACCTTAGAGTATTTATAGATGAGAATGAAAAGATGAATTTGAGTATTAAAGATATAGATGGTAGTATCTTGTCTATTTCACAATTTACTTTATATGCTGATACTCGTAAAGGTAATAGACCTGGTTTTACAAATGCAATGGCGCCTGAAAGTGCCAGTTTAATGTATGATTACTTTAATGAACAATTAAGATCATACGACATAGAAGTAGCTACTGGAGAGTTTGGTGCTGATATGTTAGTTAGGATAGATAACGTAGGTCCAACTACAATATTATTAGATAGTTCTGAAATAATTAAAGGATTATAATTATTTATTATAGATATATAGGTATAATTATATCAAGAAACAATGATAAGCAAAATTTATATAAATACTTTTTATTTTAAGGTATTATTATATAAATTCTGCTTATTTTTTGTATTAAATTTGTTATAATGAACTCAGAAGTGGAAAGGAGCTTTTTAATTATGGCAAAACGTTTTGTTTCGATGGATGGTAATACGGCAGCTGCGCATATTTCATATGCATTTACAGAAGTAGCAGCAATTTATCCGATTACTCCATCATCTGATATGGCGGAGCATGTTGATGCATGGGCAGCCCAAGGAAGAAAAAATTTATTTAATGCACCAGTAAAGGTTAGCGAAATGCAATCTGAGGCTGGAGCTGCAGGAGCAGTTCATGGTGCAGTGCAAACTGGAGCACTAGCAACAACATATACTGCATCACAAGGTTTACTATTAATGATACCAACTATTTATAAATTAGTAGGTGAACTTAATCCTGCTGTATTTCACGTTTCAGCAAGAGCTATTGCTACTCGTGCACTATCAATTTTTGGCGACCATCAAGATATCTATTCAATAAGACAAACTGGTATTCCAATGTTGTCTTCTCATTCAGTACAAGAAGTTATGGATTTAGCAGCTATTGCGCATTTAACTGCAATTGAAGCTAGTGTACCTTTTGTTCATTTCTTTGATGGTTTTAGAACTTCACATGAGATTCAAAAAATTGAAGTTTTAGAATACGAAGAATTAGATAAACTTATTGATCGTGATGCTCTTGCTAAATATAAAGCAAATGCAATGAACCCACATACAAATCCAGTTACTCGTGGTGGAGCAGAAAATGATGATATCTATTTCCAAGGTCGTGAGGCGCAAAACTCTCATTATGATAAAGTTGTAGATATTGTAGTAAATTACATGGATAAGATTTCAGAAGTTACTGGACGTCATTATGCACCATTTGTATATCATGGTAGTCCAAATGCAGAACATGTAATTGTTGCTATGGGTTCTGTAAATGAAACACTTACAGAAACAGTGGATTTCTTAAATGATTGCGGATACAATATTGGAGTTGTAAAAGTTCATTTATATAGACCATTTTCAACAAAACATTTATTAGATGTTTTACCTGATACTGTAAAAAATATTGCGGTACTAGATCGTACAAAAGAAATGGGAGCTCTCGGTGAACCATTATATGTTGATGTAGTAGCTGCATTAAAAGATAAAGATATTAGAATTATTGGTGGACGTTATGGACTATCATCTAAAGATGTTGATCCATCTCAAATGAAAGCTGTTTATGATCACTTAATTGCTGAAGGGCATCATAACTTTACTATTGGTATTAATGATGATGTCACTAATTTATCATTACCACTAGATAATAATTTCTTTGTACCAGCTAAATATACTTCATGTTTATTTTATGGTCTAGGTTCAGATGGTACTGTTTCAGCTAATAAAAACTCTATTAAAATAATTGGTGATAATACTGATCAATATGCTCAAGCATATTTTGCATATGATTCTAAAAAAGCTGGTGGGGCAACTCGTTCTCATTTACGCTTTGGTCCAACACCAATTACTTCTACATACTATGTTAAAAATGTTGATTTTATCTCATGTTCATTAGATTCTTATTTAGAAAAATATGATATGCTAGAAAACCTTAAAAAAGGTGGAACATTCTTATTAAATACTACATATTCAAAAGATGAGATTTTAGACAACTTACCTGATGCTTATAAACATCAGCTTGCTAAACAAGAAGCAAAATTCTATATTATTGATGCTACAAAGATTGCTGAAGAAATTGGTATGGGTCGTCGTACTAATACTATTTTACAATCTGCATTCTTTGCATTAAATGATCAAATTATTCCATATAATGATGCTATTAAATTCATGAAAGAAGCAGCTCTTAAAACATATGGAAGAAAAGGACAAGATATTGTTGAATTAAACTATAAAGCAATTGATAGTGGTCAAGAAGGTCTTGTTGAAATTAATGTTGATCCAGATTGGATTAATTTATCGAGTGAATTTATTATCGCAAAAACTGGAAACGATTATTTTGATAACTTTGTAACTCCAATTGCTCGTTTAGGTGGATATGATGTGCCAGTTAGTGCATTTATTGATCAACCTTTAGTTAATGGTGGAATGGAGCCAAATATTACATTTGAAGAAAAACGTACAATCGCAACACAAGTACCTACTTGGATTGAAGATAATTGTATTCAATGTAATAGATGTGCCTTTGTATGTCCTCATGCAACAATAAGACCATTCTTATTAAATGAAGAAGAAAGAAATAATGCACCTGAAGGTTTAGTTACATTACAACCTTTAGGTCCAGATATTGGTGATTATCAATTTACAATTCAAGTTTCGCAAGAAAACTGTGTTGGTTGTGGTTTATGCGTTGTTGAATGTCCTGGTAAAATGGGTAATAAAGCTCTTGCAATGTCAGACATTAAACATGAGTTACCAAAAGCAATAATTAGTGATTATGTTTATAAAGAAGTTACTTATAAACCTGATTTCTATCCAACAAACCAAGTTAAAGGTTCTCAATTCTTAAAACCTTACTTTGAAATTTCTGGAGCATGTGCTGGTTGTGGTGAAACACCTTACTATAAATTAATGACTCAATTCTTTGGTAAAGATGCATTAATTGCTAATGCAACTGGATGTTCTTCTATTTATAGTGGATCTACTCCTTCAACTCCTTTCGTTACTGATTGTGATGGACATGGTCCTGCATGGGCAAATTCATTATTTGAAGATAATGCAGAGTTTGGATATGGTATGCGTTTAGCTCAAGATGCTAAAAAAGAACGTATAATTGATATTATGGATGCAACTCTTAATGATGTTGAACCTGAACTTAAAGCTAAGTTTGAAGATTATTTAGATACAAATGATCGTGCTCAAGAAATGAAAATGAAAGATGGAATTATTGATGGTATTAAAGCTTCTAAAAACGTTGCTGTAAAAGAATTACTTGACTATGAAGCAAATATCGTAGATAAATCTGTTTGGATTGTTGGTGGAGATGGATGGGCATATGATATTGGTTATGGTGGTTTAGACCACGTTATTGCTAATAATCTAGATGTTAATATTTTAGTGTTAGATACAGAAGTGTATTCTAATACAGGTGGTCAATCATCTAAATCATCTCAATCAGCTTCAATTGCTAAATTTGCTGCAGCTGGAAAAGAAACAGCTAAAAAAGATTTAGCTATGATTGCAATGGCATATGGTCATGTATACGTTGCACAAGTATCTATGGGTGCAAACCAAGTACAAGTAATTAAAGCTTTACAAGAAGCTGAGTCTTATAAGGGACCATCTATTGTGATTGCTTATTCACCATGTATAGAACATGGTATTAAAGGTGGTTTAATGAATCATCAAATTACTCAGAAAAAAGCTGTTGAATGTGGATACTTTAATATCTTTAGATATGATCCTCGTTTAGAAGAAGAAGGTAAAAATCCTCTTCAAATTGATGCTAAAGCAGCAAACTTTGATTTATTCAAGGATTTCTTAAGTAGTGAGACTAGATTCTCTCAACTTACAAATATTAATCCTGAAAATATGGACCGTTTATTTGAAAAAGCTCAAAACGATGCAATGAAACGTTATCGTCGTTTAACTAAATTAGCAGAAGATTAAGATTAAAGGCATACTTCAAGTATGCCTTTTTTTAAGGAGTAAATATATGAGAAAGATACTAAGTTTAGCTATTATTATATTAGTAATTGTTGGATGTCATGCATCAGTAGAGACTGGTGAAGATGAATTAAATAGTAACTTAACTAAAATTGAACATAAAACCTCAATAGGGAATGTATATTATTATAAAGATAAAGAAGATAATTATATTAATCCTGAAATATTAATAACAAAAGATAAAAAATTTAGTGATGAAGGTTTATATGAATTAACTTCTTTTATGTATAATGAAAAACTTCCTAGCATTAACATTACTTTTGATGATAAAAATATTAATAAAGTATATGATGTAAAACTAGAAGAGGGAATAGAAAATGAAAGTTTAGATAAAGAAGAAAAAACATATGATATTAATGTTGATAAAAATTCTAAACCAATAGGGAATATATGTGTTGTTATAGGAAGTCATAATTATTCGTGTAGACTTGATAAAAATGATCAGTTAGTTAAAATGTATTTCAATAAATTAAAGAATTAATAAAAAAGGGATATCAGTTGATATCCTTTACTTATGAAAAAAAAGCCTATTGGCTTTATTTTACAGTATTTACTAGATTAGCTAATGTAGATTTCTTACGAGCTACATTGTTTTTGTGTAAAATATTTTTACTTTGTGCTTGATCTAATTTTTTATAAGCTGCTTGAAGACTTACTTCAGCTTCAGCTTTATCGTTAGCTTCTACTGCAGTGTGAACTTTCTTTACAGCAGTTCTCATTGATGATTTGAATGAAGCATTATAAGCTCTTCTTTTATCATTTGATCTTACTCTTTTTTTAGCAGATTTAATATTTGGCATTACTTTCACCTCCACAATAATATAACGCTTCTTAATTATATCAATAATTATCTTATTTGACAATAGAAATAAGTAATAAAGTACACCTTTAGCCTAGTTTTTATTTATCTATCTTGTATTAATATGATATAATAATAATGGTGATAAAATGAATGATAAAAAAATATTATATATGGGAACAACAATATTTTCTGCATATATATTAGAAAAACTACTTGAGGCAGGTTATAATGTTATCGGTTTGATATCTCAGCCTGATAGAAAAGTAGGACGTAAGAAAGAAATTAAATATACTGCTACTAAAGAAGTAGCATTAAAATATGATATTGAAGCTTATGGATTTAATAATATTAATGAGCACTTTGATTTAATAAAAGAATTAAATCCAGATTTAATTTTAACATGTGCATTTGGGCAAAAACTAGGCAAAGAAATTTTAGAGTTTCCTCCTTTAAAATGTATAAATGTTCATGCTTCTTTACTGCCTAAATATCGAGGAGGAGCACCAATTCACTATGCTGTTATGTCAGGTGATAAAAAAAGTGGTAACACTATTATGTATATGGAAGAAAGTCTTGATACTGGAGATATGTTAGCTGTATCTGAAGTTCCTATCTTGGTAGATGATACAACTTCAGATTTAAGTGATAAATTAATGGTTAATGGTGCACAACTAGTCTTAGATATTATAGATGATATTCTTGAAGATAATTTAAGTGCGACTAAACAAGACCATGAAAATGCTACTTATAGCCCTAATATATCTAGAGAGCAAGAATACATTGATTTTAATAGAGATATTGATGTTGTATATAATCATATAAGAGGTTTATTAAGTATTCCAGGCTGTTTTTCTTATATAAATGATAAAAGTATAAAATTTCATAAAGTTCGTAAAGAAAATGTTGAGCACAATCAAGAACCTGGATACATTGAAGTTGATAATAAAGAATATTTTAAAATATATGCTCAAAAAGGATATATTAAGGTATATAATTTTCAATTAGAAGGTAAAAAAGCTGTTAATTTTAAGGATTATATTAATGGTAATAAATTAGAGATTGAAACAGGACTTGTTTTAAATAAGAAGGAGTTATAATAAATGGATCAAAGTAAGATTAGAAATTTTTCTATTATAGCACATATAGATCATGGTAAATCAACACTAGCTGATCGTATCATGGAACAAACACAAACTGTTGCCCATCGTGATATGAAACAACAGCTATTAGATTCTATGGATATAGAGCGTGAAAGAGGAATTACAATTAAATTAACAGCAATGCAACTTAAATATAAAGCAAAAGATGGTGAAACTTATTTATTTCATCTAATTGATACACCAGGTCATGTCGACTTTACATATGAAGTATCTAGATCACTTGCTGCATGTGAAGGGGCAATTTTAGTAGTGGATGCTGCTCAAGGTATAGAAGCTCAAACATTAGCAAATGTTTATTTAGCTTTAGATAATGATTTAGAAATTATCCCTGTAATCAATAAGATTGATTTACCTGCTGCTAATCCTGATAGAGTTAAAGATGAAATAGAAAATGTTATTGGGCTTGATGCTAGTAATGCACCTTTAATTTCTGCAAAGTCAGGATTAAATATCGTTGATGTATTGGAAGCAATTGTAAGAGAGGTACCTGCACCTAAAGGAGATGTAAATAATCCTCTGCAAGCGTTAATATTTGATTCATATTTTGATCAATATCGTGGAATTATTGTATCTTTTAGAATAAAAGAAGGTTCAATAAAAGTTGGAGACACAATTAAAATGATGGCGTCTGGTGCTGAATATGAGGTTATTGAATTGGGTGTTAATACGCCTCAAGAAGTAAATAAAAATGAGTTAGTTGTTGGTGAAGTTGGTTGGCTTGCTGCTAGTATTAAATCAATTGGTGATATTCATATTGGTGATACCATTACAACAAAAGATAATCCTGCTGAAAAACAATTAGAAGGTTATCGTCAAATGAATCCAATGGTATTTTGTGGTTTATATCCAATTGATAGTGCAAGATATAATGACCTTAGAGAAGCATTAGAAAAAATGCAATTAAATGATTCAGCATTATCTTTTGAACCAGAAACTTCTCAAGCCTTAGGTTTTGGGTTTAGATGTGGGTTTCTAGGTTTATTGCACATGGATGTTATTCAAGAAAGATTAGAGCGTGAATTTAATCTAGAACTAATCGCAACTGCTCCATCAGTTATATATGATGCACATTTAACTGATGGTAGTTTAGTATTAGTAGATAATCCTTCTAAACTTCCAGATGTACAACGTTTAGAGCGTATTGAAGAACCCTATGTAAAGGCATCTATTATGGCACCTTCTGAATATGTTGGTCCTATTATGGAATTATGTCAAAAGAAACGTGGAACTTATATAGATATGCAATATATGGATCAATCTAGAATGAATATTGTATATGAAATTCCTCTTTCTGAAATTATATTTGATTTCTTTGATAAATTAAAATCATGTTCTAAAGGGTATGCATCATTAGATTATGAACTAATTGGTTATAAAACAAATAAACTTGTTAAAATGGATATTCTTTTAAATGGAGAAATAGTAGATTCTTTATCAACTATTGTCCATAAGGATTTTGCTTATCATCGAGGTAAAGTTATAGTTGAAAAATTAAAAGAAATTATTCCAAAACAACAATTTGAGGTTCCTATTCAAGCTGCAATTGGTGGTAAAATAATATCTCGTGAAACAATAAAAGCAATGCGTAAAAATGTACTTGCTAAATGTTATGGTGGAGATATTTCACGTAAGAAAAAATTATTGGAAAAACAAAAAGAAGGAAAAAAACGTATGAAGGCAGTAGGGTCTGTAGAGATTCCTCAAGAGGCATTTATGAGCGTTTTATCAATGGATGATGATTAATTATATAAAAGGAATATATATACATATTCCTTTTTGTCATTCAATTTGTCATTATTGTGATTTTCCACGAGTTTATTATAATGAAGAACAAGCAGATAAATACTTAGATAGTCTTGAATATGAAATAAACAGTACTATTATTGATAAAAGTGAAATTGAAACTATTTATATTGGTGGTGGAACACCAAGTGCTTTAAACTATAATCAATTAGAAAGATTACTTAAATTTATAGAAAGTTTAAACTTAGATAAAATTGTAGAGTATAGTATAGAGTTAAATCCAGAATCGTGTGATGAAAACAAGATAAAATTGTTAGCTAAATATGTTAATAGAGTTAGTTTAGGTGTGCAATCATTTGATGAAGGAATTATATATGAAATAGGGCGTAAGCATAATAAAGAAGAAGTAGTAAACTGTGTGCAAAATCTTCGTAAATATGGTATAAATAATATAAGCATTGATTTAATGTATGGTTTTAATATACAGTCTTTAGATATCCTTAAAAATGACTTAAAGATTATCAAAGAACTATCTATTAAACATGTTTCTGTATACTCATTAATTATTGAAAAAGGTAGTGTCTTTTATAATAATAAATATGAAATAAGTAATATAGAGTATGAACAGAATTTATTAATCAATGATTATTTAATTAATGAACTTGGTTTTATTCATTATGAAGTTAGTAATTATGCTGTAGATGGTTATCAATCAATGCACAATATGATGTATTGGCATAATGATAGATACTATGGATTTGGTCTTGGTGCAGGTGGTTTTATTAAAGACTATCGTTATTACAATACTAAAAGCATTACTAATTATATTAATAATCAATTTAATCAAGTAAAAGAATATTATCAATGTAAAGAAGATTATCTAATTGATCAAATATTTACTTCATTTCGAATCTTTAGTGGTATAGACTTAAATGTTTTTAATAAAAATTATAATATTAATTTTATTGAATATTTTAATGAAGCTATTGTAAATAATTATGATAAAATATGTATTGAAGATAATAAGTTATTTTTCACTAAAAAAGGTGAAGATTATTTAAATGAAGTTATTATAGATTTTATAGATATTGTTGAAAGGATGAAAGAAAAATGATAGATACAACAAGTATTAACAATCAAGAATCAATTATTGATTCATTACGTGCACAAGGTTATCGTATTACTAAAGCTCGTGAAGATATTATAAGAGTATTATGTGATGTAAAGCATTACACTGTAGAGGAATTAGTTATTGAATTAAAGAAAATCAAAGATGATGTGAATGTAGCAACTGTATACAATAATATTAATTTCTTAGTTGAAGAAGGTATTGTGAATGAATACAACTTCAATAATAAGAATAGTGTTTATGAATTGAATATTGGACTGCACGCTCATCTGGTTTGTATAGATTGTAATGATGTTAAGAATATAGAGATACCTGAATTTGAGAAAATTAAAAATGAAGTTGAACAACAAGTAGGTTTTAATATAATAGATGCTAAATTAGATATGTATGGTCATTGTTTGAAATGTGATGGAACTTTAAAAGAAAAAGGTTCTAAGAATGACTAGTATATATTTATATGCTACAATTGCAGCATTAGCTGCTTGGGGATCAACTGCATTAGGTGCTGCAACTATTTTCTTATTTAAAGAAATGAATCAAAAAGTTTTAGATTCTATGTTAGGTTTTGCGGCTGGGGTAATGATAGCAGCTTCCTTTTTCTCATTGATTATTCCTGCATTAGATTATGCAAAAGAATTTAATCCCAATATTAATGAGATGGTAGTAGTTGCGGGTGGTTTTTTAGCTGGTGCAGGGTTCTTATTACTAATTGATGTGCTGACTCCTCATCTTCATATGTTTGAAGAGAAGGCAGAAGGGCCTAAGACTAAATTAAATCGTACTTCATTATTAATGTTGGCAATAACTATTCATAATATTCCAGAAGGACTAGCAGTTGGAGTTGCTTTTGGTGCATATAATGTAACTGGCAATCCGGTTTTATTAAGTTCAGCAATAGCATTAGCTGCAGGTATTGCAATTCAAAACTTTCCAGAGGGAGCTGCAGTTTCGTTTCCAATGTATCGAGATGGAATGTCTAAAAAGAAATCATTCTTCTTAGGCCAAGCATCTGCTTTAGTTGAACCAGTTGGTATTGCAGTAGGGGTAATATTAGTTCATTTTGTACAACCAATTTTACCATTTGCTTTAGCTTTTGCAGCAGGAGCAATGATGTTTGTTGTTATTGAAGAATTAATTCCTGAATCACAAAAAAACCAAAATACAAATCTAGCAACTATATTTACAATAGTAGGGCTAGTTGTTATGATGGTTTTAGATGTACTACTTGGATAGAATAAAAGGAAGAACTAATTATTTCTTCCTTTTTATTATGCTTATTCTTTTGATAAACTATTGTTTATATTAGTAATAACATTATTCTCTAAATAAATTCGTGGTAACCTTGAAGTGAAGTTAGTATAAATTTCATGTGTAATTGTTTGAGCATGCTTTGCTCTTGCAAATACATCTAGTTCTTTATCTAAATCCATTAATATAACTTGCTCTCCAATTTCTACTTTATTATCAAATGAAATCATCATTTGATCCATACAAATACTTCCAACTATAGTTCCATATTGTTCATTACATTTCACTT
>JAVWHL010000038.1:0-9989 GCA_036640095.1 Erysipelotrichales bacterium
CATATCAACAAAAAATTATAAAAAGACCACTATCTTTTTTGATTAGATAATGGTCTCACATCATTTACAAGTATACAATTCATACTAATCTTGTTTTATAAATACATATTCATTTTCATTAGATAATTCTTCATTATATGCATAGCCTTCAAATTGATAATCTTCTATTTTCAAACCTTTTACGAAATGCATTAACATTGCACCACGATTCTTTTTAGATGCAACTGAATGTTGTTTTAGTTCTCCATTATTATTAAGATAAAAACTAAACTCTATAACATTGTTATGAACAATTCCATTACTAAACTCTTTAGAAGAAAGATTATAAACAATATCTTCTTTCTCTAATAATTCATTAATTTTAAAATAAATTTCTTTACGATATGTTTTACTATTTTTCATTGTATAATCATATCTAAATGGACTAATCATATCACTAGCATATGAGCAACCATATAATGCTGAAAAGATTAAGACATCATTAAATAAAGCTAAGTTATCTAATTCTAATTGTCTAAAGCTAATTCCATTAAATAGTTCTATTGCTTTTTTACTATAAATATCGATATTTTGATTTTGAAGATAGATATCTTCTTTTGTTTTAAAAATATTAAAACAATCTTCTTGCTTAATATTTTTAATAAAATCTATATTTTTATTAACTAGTTCAAAATTTATATTATTATTAGTTTCTATTAAATTATCTAGATTCATTTCTTTAGATGATGCAAATAATATCTTCATTATCTATTTAAATACATGTTATGAGCTATTTCTTCTCCAACAGTAGTATCAGGTCCATGACCACAATAGATATTTAAATTAGGATCCATTAGTTTAATCATTTCCAAAGATCTAAACATTTCTTGAATATTACCAGTTGCTAAATCACAACGACCAATTTCATGTTTGAAAATAAAGTCTCCTGTAAATAATGCATTTAGTTCATCAACTTTTAGCATTGAATGACCATAAGTATGACCTGGAGTATGATATAGTCTAAACTTACCAAAATCTGGTATTTCTAAATAATCTTCAATTCCAATTGCATAATCAATAACAATACCTTCAGACATATTTAATCTAGTATCTTCTAGTAAAGGTAATTCATATTTATGTGTATATACTGGTGCATTATAAACTTCTTTAAATTGAGGTACTGAAACTATATGATCTACATGACCATGAGTTAAATATACATATACCTTTTCAATATTTTTACTATTTAAAAAATCCCTCATACTATCAAAATTAGATCCAGGATCCACCACTACTGCAATATTATCCTGATATATTATAAAAGAATTCTCTTCAATAAAATCATTCACTATTTTTTTAACTTCCATGATTAAACCAACCTTTCTATATAAAAAAAGATTATTTCAACAATAACCTTTTCACTAATTATTTTTTCTCTTTATGTCCTGTTTGCGCATTACATCTTGGGCAGAATTTTCTGTATTCTACACGATCTGGATGTAACTTTTTATTTTTAGTTGAAATATAGTTTTCTTCTCCACACTCAACACATTTTAGTGTTATATTATCTCTCACTTGTAACACCTCCTACAACGTTTACTTTAATATTCTACCACATAGAAAACAATTTGACTAGCTTTTTGAAGACAAAATGCACTATTTTTATCTATTATTTTATATTAGGATATGATTTAAGAATAAATAAAGGATATCTTATAAAATATTAAGTACATTGTAGTATAATTGTTTTTGAGGTGATATAAATGTACCATCGTTTAGATACAAGAAAAGTCATGGTTGGTGATTTAGTAATTGGTAGTGAAAATAAGATTGTGATTCAATCAATGTGTAATACTAAAACTAAAGATATCCAAGCGACTATAAAACAAATAAATGATTTAGCTGATAAAGGTTGTCAATTGGTTCGTGTAGCAGTTTTAGATATGGAAGATGCTAAAGCAATTAAAGATATTAAGGAAAATATTAGTATTCCTTTAGTTGCAGATATTCATTTTGATTATCGTTTAGCTCTTGAAGTTATGGATAATGGTATTGATAAAATTAGAATAAATCCTGGAAATATAGGTTCAATTGATAAAGTTGAATTAGTAGTTAATAAAGCTAAAGAAAAGAAAATCCCTATTAGAATTGGGGTTAATGCTGGTTCATTAGAAAAAGAAATATTAGATGAATATGATTATCCATGCGCACAAGCCATGGTGGCATCTGCTCAAAAACACGTTAAAATATTAGAAGATTTAGATTTCTATGATATTGTGATTTCACTAAAAGCAAGTGATATCCTTCTTTCATTAGAAGCCTATAAGCTTGCTGCAAAAACTTTTAAGTACCCTCTTCACTTAGGTATAACTGAAGCAGGAACTAAATTTGGTGGAACTATTAAATCTGTTGCTGGACTTGCACCACTAATTGATTTAGGTATTGGTTCAACTATTCGCATTAGTTTAAGTAGTGATCCTCTAGATGAAATTGATGTAGCAAAAGAACTATTAAAATCATTCCATCTAGCTCATAACATTCCAACACTAGTCTCATGCCCTACTTGTGGTCGACTACAATATGAAATGTTTAGTGTCGTTAATGAAATTGAAGATTATCTTAAAGATAAGAAAACTAACTTACACGTTGCAATCATGGGTTGTGGCGTTAATGGTCCTGGTGAAGCAAAAGCAGCTGATATAGGAATAGCTGGTGGAAAAGAATCTGCAGTACTATTTAAAAAAGGTGAAATAGTTAAAACTATTAAACAAGACGAAATGGTAAAAGTATTAAAAGAAGAAATCGATGATTTTATAAAAAATGAAAATATTGATTAGAAATACTTAGTAAAGATTTATAAATTAGACTTTAGAAGAGGTGAGTAAAATCACTTCTTTTTTATTTAACATTTTATTCAATTCAAGATACTTACAAAAATTGTAGCATTAAATAAAAAATAGAAGAAAGTTTTCAATGAATAAAGGTAATCTTCTTAGTACATTTAAAGATTTGTATGTAGAATACATAGGTTTAAATATATTATCTAATGTAACCGTTGTAAACAATTAAATATTAGAGGTAATTAAGACAATTCTTCTTTACAATTGGCTTTAATCGAGTAATATATTGTGGATTAATATAGAAAATCCCAATAAAAAATAAAGTTTGGATTTAATATCATCATTACGAAAGGTGTAACCATTGAAGAAGGAGCAATCGTAGGTGCTGGAAGCGTTGTTGTTAAAGATGTACCAGATTATGCAGTTGTTGGAGGAAACCCTGCCACAATAATTAAATATACAGATTAAAAAAGTAGATGACTAATTCATCTACTTTTCTTTTGGACTAATTGAAGTTATTGCTCGATAATCCTTATTATATAATTTTGTTATTGTATTTAAATCATCAATCGTAATTGTATCTATTACATTTAAAACATTAAATAAGTCAAAGTTCATAAAATGATATTGAATAAATGAATTGGCTATTGATTCTGGATTATTAAATAACCTAATAAAATCACCAACATATTTAGCCTTAACAACATTAAACTCTTCTTCACTAATATACTTTTTAATATCTTGAGCAAAGAAATCATCTAAATATTTGATTAGATACTCTTTATCATCAGTTGCAAATGAAAATGTAATAAATGCATAATTATGTCTTACATCTTGCGAATAATGATAACTATATTGATCACTAACTTTTTGTTCTTTTACAAGGTCTTGATAGAAATCACTACTTTTAGCAAACAATATATCCTGTAGAATAGACATTGTTAAATCTTGTTTTAAAGGTTCAAATAAATATTCATTTACTTTAAAAGAATAATTAACTTTAATATCACTTACATCCATTTCTTTATTGATAAATTCATGAGCTATATCATTAAGCTCTTCTACATTAATAGCCTCTATTTCAAGTTTTTTAAATTCTTTAGCATTTTGATTGTTTTCAATAACCTGTGCTATTGTATCAATATCAAAATTCCCACATACAAATAAAGTCATATTTGAAGGATGATAAAAATTTTCATGATAAGTAAATAAGTCTTCTTTTGAAATAGAATATACTGTTTCTTTTGTTCCAGCAATATCTACTTTAATAGGATTGTTATGATACAAAGCTTGCAATGATTGAAATAAAGATTGCCAATCTGGATCATCATCATACATTGCTATTTCAGAAGCAATTATTGGCTTTTCTTTCTCTACTGATTCATCACTTAACTCTAAATCTTGAACAAAATCTAACAATGTTTCAATATTCCTTTCTATGTTTGCAGTTGCACTAAATAGATATGCTGTCTTATCAAATGATGTAAATGCATTAGAACTAGCTTGTTGAGCACTAAATAGGTTCATTACATCATAGCCTTCTTTTTCAAACATCTTATGTTCTAAGAAATGTGCTGCTCCATCAATTACGCTATGCTCTTTGCCATTACTATTAAACTTTGTATTCAGTGAACCAAATCTAGTAGCAAATAATGCATATGTTTTATAATAATCTTCTTTTTTTAATAAGTATACTTCTAAACCATTATCACATTTAAAATTAAATAATGTTTCATTGATACTTTCATAATATTTTTTATTCATTTATATCACCACTTAATAAATATTTAGTCTTTAATTCAATTGATTTAGCAAAAGCAATAATCTCTTCTTTACTTACACTATTTATATTTTTAATATCATCATTTAAATCAGTTGGAAAGCCTTGCATCAATCGATTTATATAAAAACCAGTTAGTGCCCCTTGAGAATCAGATGTTTTTGAAATAATATCGACCATTACAATCTTTGCTTCAACTATATCTTCATCACTTATTTTTCCTTCTTGCATATCTTTTAAAATACTATCTATTAAACTTACAGATTCTTGATAATCTTCTTTATCAATACCAGAGAAAACAAAAATACTATTACTATAAAAATCATAATTAGCTCTAATTGTATAACATAGATTTGCTTCTTCTCTTACTTTCTTAAATAAATATGAGTTACTACTCATTCCAAATAATGCATTAAATAATAAACCTTCATAGAATACCTTTTTATCAAGTTTAAGATTAGAATAGTAGCCTAAAACTAGTTTTGATTGGACAATCTCTTGTGGTTGAATAACCTCTTCAACTTTATCCGATTCTAAATTATAAAATGTTAATTTTTCACTAAAATCTGCTTCTTTAAAAGAGTGTTTTAAGATATTATTGATATTTTCATAATCAACTTCATCTACTAATCCAGAAATTAAAGGAGTTTGAACAATTAACTTATCATAGAAATCCTTCAAGTTCTCTTTTGTAATATCTTTTAGGATATCTAAATATCCCAAAACATTTACTTCTAGTGGATAATTATTACCAAAGATATGATAGAACTGTTCTAAAGCATATGTTGTTTTATCATCATATGATCCTTCAATTCTTTTTTGTAATTCATACTTTTTTAGATTAAATGTTTCTACATCAAAAGCACCATCATTTATTAATGGATCTTTAATATATGTAATTAAAGTATCAATAACTTCTTTACCATAATTTTCATCATTTTTTATGTAACGCATTGAAACAGCGGAAAAGATAAAATCAAAGACAATTTCATTTCCTTTTAAAGCTGTATTAATATCTATCTTACTCCCATATAGTAGGTCTAATTTATTTGTTGATTCTCTATATGTACGATCAACATTATTAGCATGCATTAAATACATTGACAATAATGATGAGTATGTTGCATTTTCCTTTGTAGCAGGAATAACATATCTTATAGTTAAATAATTTGTTTTAAACTTATTTGATTTTTTTATTTGATAATTTTTCAATTTTATCACTCCAACTCTTCATTTCTAACAAAGACATCTCTTGGTTTACTACCTGATTGAGCTCCAATAATTCCATTTTCTTCTAACTCATCTATTAAGCGAGCTGCCCTATTGTATCCTATTTTAAATTCACGTTGTAAACGTGATGTACTAATCGTATCTTGTCTTTTTACAAAATCTTCTACTTCAAAATATATTTCATCTTCACTGCTTACTTGATTATCACCCTGATTACCTTCACTATTTAAATTATCAAAAGTCTCATTAATTACAGATTCAATATTTTGTTTCTTAATTGAACGAACAACTTTCTCTACTTCTTCATCTGAAAGGAATGCCCCTTGAAGACGTTGCGGTGAGCTCATACCAGTTGGATGAAATAACATATCCCCTTTTCCTAAAAGCTTCTCTGCACCCATCATATCTAAAATTGTTCGAGAATCAATACTACTACTAACAGCAAATGCGATTCGAGAAGGAATATTTGCTTTGATAATACCAGTAATTACATCAGTACTTGGTCTTTGCGTCGCTACAATCAAGTGAATACCAGCAGCACGAGCCATTTGCGTAATACGCATAATACTCTCTTCTACTTCTTTAGGACTAACCATCATTAAATCGGCAAGTTCATCTATAATTACAACGATATAAGGAAGTTTATTCATCTTTGTACTTTCATCATCAACTTTTTCATTAAACTTCTCTACAAATTCATTATATGATTCAATATTCTTACAATTATGATTAGCAAGTATTTGATATCTAAGATCCATCTCTTCAACAATTTTACGTAAAGCAATACTTGCTGATTTTGGATCAGTTACAACTGGAGCTAATAAATGTGGAATATCATTATAAACATTTAACTCTACTTTTTTAGGGTCAACTAATAAAAGCTTTACATCATCATAATGTGCATTCATTAAAATAGATGTAATAATACAATTAATACAAACCGACTTACCACTACCAGTCGAACCAGCAACCAGTAAATGAGGCATTTTATTCAAGTTAGTATAGATAGCTTTTCCATTAATATCTTTACCTAGACCAAAGACTAATTTATTTTCTTTGTCATAATCAATATCCTTTAAAACTTCTTTTAAAGTTATCAATGTATTCTTAACATTAGGTATTTCAATACCAACAGCTGATTTACCAGGAATAGGTGCTTCAATACGCAACTCTTTTACAGCCAACGCCATTTTAATATCATCAGCTAAAGAAGCTACACGACTTACTCTAGTACCAGCACTTAAAGTTAATTCAAATTTAGTAATTGCAGGACCAATATTGATTTTAGAAACTTCAACATCTAAATTAAATTCTTTTAATATATTTACTAATAAAATAGCTTTTTCATTCGCGTTTTTTTGATTAATCGATAAAGCATCACTTGCTTTAGGATTAGATAATAAATCAAAGGAAGGAAGATTATAATCCTCTTTATTTAGTTTAATTTTTTTATCAATTACTATTTCATCATCTAAATCAAAAGGTATTTCTTCATCTTCTTTAATTTCATTATCTTTATCAATGAATAATTGTTTCTCATTATCATGTTCAACAACTTCATTCTTACTATCTTCTTTAAAGAAGTCTTTTACTTTTTTAGCTTCTGCTTCATTTTCAAGTGTAGCTTTTTGTAAAGCTTCTTTCTTTATTTCATCTTTTTTAATCTGCTTAACAGCTCTTTGTTGTTTATGATCTACTCTTTTATCTTGAATTGCTTTATGACTATCTTTTAATAGTGTCGATATACTTATCATAAAGTATATTATTATCGCAATAATAATAAATACTACTGCAAATAAATATGTACCCATTAGACCAAATAGTTTTGAAAATAAACCGAACAAGACTAATTGAAGTATTCCAAGAGAACTTTTTTCAACTAATTTCATATCAATAGCTTCAAAACCAATAGTAGAACTATCAATACAAGCAAATAGTAGAATTATTCCAAATGTAAAGAAAAAAGAACCTATTGCAAATCTAGATGTAAGTGAGAGAACTTTTCCTTGAACAAGTATATAACCACAATATATAATCAATTGAATAATTATAAAATAGTATGGAATAGTACCAAAAGTATTTTTTAATATTTTATCTATAAAAACACCAACAAAACCTAATTGAAATACAGAAATTAACATTATTGCGATAGCAATAATCGCAACTATGTAAAGTATAATTTCATTTTGCTTTTGTATCTGTTTTTTAGTCTTTCTTTTCTTTGCCATAAAATCACCTCTAACATTTAACATTATACCATATCTACTAGTCTAAATATATTACTTTTAACTTCTCTATAATGCAAAACACATAATTATTATAACTAGCTTTGATTCTTGTGTTATAATGCAGATTGAGGTGATAAAATGAAAATATTTATCGATGTTGATAACACAATATTAGAGCATTCTGGTTTTTATTCTATTGAAACTGAAAGTCGTATTCATTCTACTATTGGACGCTTTCCAAATGAAAATCAAAAAGCTATTGAAATAATGTATGATAGTGCTATTTGTCGTAATCCTGATATCATTAGAAAGATGATGGATTTAGATTATGTTTATATACTAACTAAGTATCCTGTTTATGAGTATGAGATTCATAAACAAAGAAGAGTAGCTGAAGTACTGGGTTACACTCATGATGAATTAATGAATCTAAAAGATCCAGAAGGTCATAATAAATATATATATCTTGATGTTAATGCATCTAAAGTGAATACAGTAAAGGATATCTTTAAAATTGATTCTTTAAGCGATTGTATTTTAATTGATGATTATTCTTCAAATTTAATTGAATGGGAAAACAATGATGGTCTCAGTATTAAATATTATAATGAATACAATAGTTCAACTCATCCATTAAAAGGGATTTCAATTTCTAATTTTAAATTCTTTTCTCCTTTAGTTAATAATAATGAGATATCACAATTACTTGTAGCATGTAATGATAGCTATCGTCTTAATTCATTTATTAAAATATTAGATTGTCGCTCTGATTTTGAAGAGATTGATATTCTTAAGATTGTTTATAAAGATATGTTACAAAAAATGGATTTGGAAAAAATTAATATTAATACAAAATATAATTTATTGGATTTTGTTATTGAGTATTTCCATTTCTATAATAATGTAAATGGTACCTACTGGACACAAAAATTTGTTGAGCAAATTAAAGAGCCAGATAAAATGAGCCTTATTTGCACTACTTTTGATATTAATTTAAATAACTTAAAAATAACAGACCATGTTAGTTATGATGATTTAACTTTAAAAATTATTGATGATACAAATAAAAAAGCAACTAATATCTATGATATATATTTAACATTAGATAAGAATGTTTTCTTAGATGATGTAGATAATTCTTTAGAAGGATTAGTAAATACACTTACTTATTTACTAAAAATTGATAAGTAATGGATACTTCTTCTCATGTTTGTATGGGTGTAGCCACTGGGCTTCTTGCAACTAGTTTAGCTGCTACACAAGGTATAGAAGTTCATGGTGCATCTGTTGTTGCTTTTAGTATTGTTGCTAATGTAATACCAGATATTGATGTTGTTTTAAAACTAAAGAGTCGAGATGCATATATTGCAAATCATCGTGGAATGACCCATTCATTTCTATTTATGATTGCTTGGATTGTACTATTAAGTGCTATAGCTCAATTCTACTACCCTACTCATTCTATAGTTTATTTTGGCATTATTAGTATCGGTGTTATATCACATATTGTAACTGATTTACTCAATGGGTATGGTGTCCAGTTTCTTTGGCCTATATCCCATAAATGGATAGCATTTGGAGTAACCTATACTTTTGATGCAATATTTTTAATAAGTAATGTTATAGCATTTATTTTGATTTTTGCATTTAAATTCAATATCAAAGAGACAATAATAATAACATATGTTCTCTTTGCTTTATATATATTTGTATCTTTTATATATCAACTTCATTTAAGAAGACATCTAATTGAAAAGTATGGTAAATATAAAAGAATGATCCTTCAAGCTAAAGCTACTCCAATAAACTGGAAGTATGTATATGAAACTAACGATGGTCAATTTTATATGGGATTGGTTCATAAGCGCGATATTATTGAATTACGTAATGAAACAAGACAATCTATTATTAATAAAGAATTAGAAAACAACT
>JAVWHL010000039.1:0-9840 GCA_036640095.1 Erysipelotrichales bacterium
TTTGTGTAGTAACCTAATTATAACAAGACTGATTATCTTTTTGTTTACTTTGGTCTCACATGTATTGTAACACTACAAAGGTTGAAAAAAGTTTAAGATAATTAGTTGACAAAAAAAACTAATTAGACTATCATATGAACTAATATAAAACAGACGAAGAAATGAAGAAGTAAACTATTTTCGGTAAACAAGAGATATTATGGTTGGTGAAAATAATACTGAGAAGATAGTTGAATACATCATGGAGTTGAGTACCAAAAGATTAATTTCGAGTAGGCTACTACTGGTTAACGGCCATTACACCGTATGTTAGTACATAGAGTTGGATATCCTAGTTGATATCAAACAGAGGTGGTACCGCGGTTATAAAAATCGTCCTCTATTGAGGGCGGTTTTTTTGTTTTATAAATATGGAAAATTGGAGGAATAGTTATGAAGAAGTTATTGAGTAGTATATTGGTAGTTATGATTGGTATTACTTTAGTAGGATGTTCTAGTAAAGGAGATACTGGAGTTAAGATAGGTTTAATTCAATATGCACAGCATCCAGCTTTAGATCAAGCAAATGATAGTTTTATAAAAGCATTGGAGGATAATGGCTATAAAAAAGATAAAGACTTTAGTATTGATATTCAAAATGCTCAAGGTGAACAAGCTACAGCAGAAACGATTGCTGATAAATTAGTTAATGATAATAATGACTTAATTTATGCTATTGGAACACCAGCAGCAAGCTCAGTTGCACAAAAGACTCAGGAGATACCAACAATAGTTGCAGCTGTAACTAATCCTGAAGATTCTCAATTAGTTAAATCAAACAAAAAACCAGGTGGTAATATTACAGGTGTAAGTGATCTTACTCCAGTAGCTAAGCAAATTGATTTGTTAATGAAAATAGCACCAAAAACTAAAAATGTTGCTGTAATGTATACAAATGCAGAAAGAAATTCTGAATACCAGTTCTCTTTAGCTAAGAAAGCTTTAGAAGCTAAAGGAGTTAATGTAGTAAAAGCAACTGTAACTGATAGTAATCAAGTGCAACAAGTAGCTGAAAGTATTGTAAAAAAAGTAGATGCTATATATGTTCCAACTGATAACTTAGTTTCAGAAGGTGTTGCTAATGTGGTAAATGTAGCTAATGAAAATAAAGTGCCAACTGTTGTTGGAGAAATCGCAATGGTTGAAAAAGGTGCTTTAATTACTGATGGTATTAATTATTCAGAATTAGGATATTTAGCTGGTTTACAAGCTGTTAAGATTTTAAAAGGTGAAGCAAAACCTGCGGATATGCCAATTGAATATATTGCAGATAATAAGCTTGAACTAGCAATCAATGATAAAACAATGAAAGAATTAGGAATTAAGATTCCAAAAGATATTATGGAGAAAGCAAAAATAGTTAAATAGGAGGAAGTATTATGGATGGATTATTTATATCAATGCAAGGAGCTCTAGCTCAAGGAGTTATTTGGGGTATTATGGCACTAGGTGTTTATATTACTTTTAAAATATTAAACATAGCTGATATGAGTGTTGATGGTAGTTTTGCTACTGGTGGAGTTGTATGTGCAATCTTGCTTGTAAGTGGAATTCATCCTATACTTGCTATTTTAATAGCTATGGCTGCAGGATGTATTGCAGGATTAATTACTGGACTATTAATTGCTAAGTTTGAAATACCAGCAATTCTTGCAGGTATTTTAACACAGATTGGTTTATATTCAATCAATCTTAGAATTGCTGGAAGATCAAATCTACCTTTATTACAAAGTAATACAATATTTAAAGATATTAGTGAGTTAACGGGACTTAGTAGTACGCATGCAACATTATTAGTAGGTTTAGTAATAGTCATACTAACAATTATTATCTTATATTGGTTCTTTGGTACAGAGTTAGGGTCTACTATTAGAGCAACTGGAAATAATGAACAGATGGTTACTGCTTTAGCAGTAGATATCAATAAAACTAAGGTAATTGGTCTTATTATAAGTAATGGGTTTATTGCTTTATCTGGTGCTCTTGTAGCTCAATCGCAAGGATATGCTGATGTAAAGATGGGTGTAGGTGCAATTGTAATTGGTTTAGCATCAATTGTAATTGGTGAAGTATTATTTGGTAAAACAAGAGGCTTTAAAATAAGATTAACTTCTATTATAGTTGGATCAATTATCTATAGAATAATAATCGCTATTGTTTTACAACTAGGACTAAATACAGACGATTTAAAATTATTTACTGCATTACTAGTTGCATTAGCTTTAGGACTTCCAATTATGATTAATAAGAAAAAGGGTATAAAAGCTTACAAAAATCTAATGAGAAAGGAGAATCCACATGCTTAAAATAAATAACTTATCAAAGACATTCAATGCAGGTACTGCTAATGAAAAAAAAGCATTACAAAATATTGATTTAGAACTTAAAAAAGGAGATTTTGTTACTGTTATTGGTAGTAATGGTGCTGGAAAATCTACTATTCTAAATATGATAGCTGGTGCTTTTATGATGGATTGTGGATCAATCTTATTAGATGGTGAGAATATCTCTTTATATCCGGAATATAAACGTGCTCGTCTTATAGGTAGAGTCTTTCAAGATCCAATGTTAGGTAGTGCTTCAGATATGAATATTGAAGAAAATCTTGCAATGGCCAATAGAAGAGGTAAAAGAAGAGGCTTAAGATGGGGTATAGCTCATCATGAAGAAGCATTGTTTAAAGATAAACTAAAAGGTCTAGACTTAGGATTAGAAGAAAGACTAAAAACTAAAATTGGACTATTATCGGGTGGTCAAAGACAAGCAATTACTTTGTTGATGGCTTCACTACAACAACCTAAACTTTTATTACTTGATGAACATACTGCTGCCTTAGATCCTAAGACAGCATCTAAGGTTTTAAATTTAACTCAAGAGATAGTGGAGGAACAACAACTTACTACATTTATGGTAACTCATAATATGAAAGATGCGATTAAATATGGTAATCGATTAATTATGATGCATGATGGAAAGATTATACTTGATATTAGTGGTGAACAAAAGAAATCTCTTAGTGTAAGTGATTTACTTGAAAGATTTGAACAGACTATAGGTAGTACTATCGATGATGATGAAATACTACTAAGTAATAAATAATATTTAATTAAGAGAACCCCAAAGTTTATCAACTTAGGGGTTTTCTTATTAAGATATTAATAAAAAATTAATATGCTATAATGTATTAAAAGAAAGGATGGTTTAGATGAAGAAGAATCATTTTTTAAATGTTGGAATAATTCAATTAGAACTTAGTGAAAGTGCAGCGGATAATTTATATCGCTTAGAAGATGCTTTAGATAGATTGATGTTATCTTATCATAAACCTGAGTTAGTTGTTGGTGTTGAAACAATTATGCCTGGATATAAAGATACTATTCCTGGTATACTAACTGATTATTTAGGTTCTTTAGCAAAGAAATATGGGATTTATTTTATTCCTGGTACTTTAAGTGAAAGAGATGAATCACTTCCTAAAGGTAAACAATATAATACAGCAGTTGTTTTTAATCCCAAAGGAGAACTAATTGGAAAGTATCGTAAAACAGCTCCTTGGTATCCAGCTGAAGATGTTACAATGCCTAGAAATAAAGATGATGGATATTTAGTCTTTGATATACCAGAAAAAGATACTAAAGTAGGAGTACAAATATGTTATGATATTAATTTTCCTGAGGTATCTAGAAATCTTACTTTAATGGGTGCAGAAGTTCTAGTTAAATTAACAATGGATCCTGAAGAATTATATAAAATTAATGATCATTTTCATATATCTAGAGCAGTAGAAAATCAAGCATATCTAATATGTACTAATGCTACGGGGCAGTTTATGGAAAACTCATTATATGGTCACTCAATGATTGTTAGTCCAGAAGGGGATAAACTATGGGAAGCATCTCAAACACCTTGTATATGTACTAAAACAATTGATTTAAGCCTTGTTAGAAGATGTAGAGAGTATGGGACTATGTTTATGGACCATTATTTAAAACATCTAAGAGATTTTAATCTTAGTAGGCTATATAATGATAATATTGAAGAAGCACCTCTTTATAATAATTTAGGAGAATCTCCAAAAAATAGTGATGAATATCAAAAGATAATTAATGATGAATTTGGCTTAATAGGATATGAAGCAAATAAAAGTGATTTTGTTTTTAAAAGTAGTGCTAAACAAGTTAATGAATATATAAATAATAAAAAGAAATGATAGTGATTGCTATCATTTTCTTATAAATTATCATAAACTACCTGTAAATATAAAGCAGTAGCAGTTTTCATTGAGTCTTCATCAATCATAAAATAAGGAGTATGATTAGAATAAATCTTCTCATTTTTATACCCAGCTCCAAACCATCCAATAACACCTTTAGTTACTTTTAGATAATGTGAAAAAGAATCTGATACAATCTGCATTGGAGATTCTATTTGATTAATATATTCACTTAATTTAGTTAGTGATAATTCTATATTTTCACATATTTCAATATCATTAATAGAAGCATCTTGATGAGCATATACATTAAAAGTAGAACTTATATTAAACTGTGATTCTATTGTTTTTAAATAATCTTTAATTATATTATGAACACTTATTCTTATCTCTTCCTTTACAAATCTTAAATTAAGATTAAGTTCGGCTTTACTTGCTGTAATATTGGTTGCACTTCCTCCACTAAATTTAGTAATTGTGGCATATGCTAAAGCTTGTGGATGAACTCCTTTTGATATTGTAGATTGAATATTATTAATAAATGAAGCAGCAGCTAGTATAACATCACTAGATTGTGTAGGAGCGCTACTATGAGCTGGAATTCCATTTAATTCAATATTAATCTGATCACTTCCAATCAATTGAATACCTGGACAAATCGCAATATTTCCAGACTTAACATTTGGCATATTATGTAAAGCAAAGATAAAATCTACATCATTTAGTACTTTAGAATCTACAATTCTAGGAGCACCATTATAACTTTCATTGGCTTCTTCAAAAATCACCTTTAAAGTTCCATTAAAAGGTATATCTTTTAGTATCTTTAAAACACTTAACATAATAGCCATGTGTGCATCATGACCACACATATGAGCAACACCCTTAACCTTTGATTGATATTTATAATCACTATCCTCTTCAATAGCAAGAGCATCCATTTCGCATCTAAATGCGATTTTCTTTTTACTTTTCCCTTTAGTTATTGATGCAACTATTGAATAATCCCCAACTATTTTATATTCAACCTTCATAGCTTTAAGTTCTTCTATTATTTTGTTATGTGTAAAATATTCTTGATTACTTAGTTCTGGATACATATGAAAATATCTTCTTAACTTAAGTGTATAAGGATTAATAAAAATAGCTTGTTTATACGCATTATTCATAAGCTTCCCCCTTTTAAATGATAATATTATAATATGATTATTTTCTAAAAACAATTGTTTTTTTTAAAAAAACAAAGTATTATTATTGAAATAAGGGGGATAATATGGAAGATTATCAGTTAAGTAAGTTAATAAATACAGTAAATAATAAAGCATTGATTCATCTTAGTAATCTCTGTAAAGATAAAGATTTAAGTATTTTAGAATACCGTTTTGTACTATCTTTAGTAAATAATGGTGGTATTAGACAAGATAAATTAAGTAATCTTGTTGATGTAAATAAATCAGTTACAACAAGAACAATAACAACTCTATTAGAGAAAGATTGCATCTATAGAGAGGATGATTTAAAAGATGGAAGAGTAAAAAAAATATCATTAACTAATTTAGGTTATGAATATGCCAAAGAATTTGAAGAAATATTATTTAATTTTGAAAATCGATTATTAGAATCGTTTAGTGAATTAGAACAAGAAAATATGTTATATAACTTTAGAAGATTAAATAGTATTTTAAATAAAATGAATAATATTTCTAAAAAATAGTTGCTTGGTCAACTATCTTTTTTTATTAATCTATGAATTATATTTAATCTTTTAGTAATAACATATATATTTATGGAATTTAGTTTCATATAAAACTATATGCTAAATTTCTTATAAAAAACTATTTTTAATGCTTTTATCGATTGATATAATAGTTTAAATTAAGAAAAGAAAGGAGATAATATATTAGTGGTTTAAAATATATTTGAGTAATCTATGGGAAATTTGGGGAATATTTTAGCAGAACATAATGCTATTGTTTTATTTTTTATTCTAATGGTTTATATGGGTTTAGGTGATTTTTTATCAAGTAAAACTAAAGCATTAGTACCATCAATACTTGTATTTGCATTATTATTGTTATTTAGTTCATGGGCGGGATTAATTCCTCCTAATATTGTGGACTTAGCAGGTGTTTCGAGCACATTAATGAGTGTCTTAATGATGATAATGGTATTGAATATGGGGACTTCATTAAATATCAAGGATATAATTGGTAATTGGCGTGTTGCAGTAGTGGGGATTGCTGCTTTAATTGGAGTTGCTGTATTTGTATTATTTATTGGAAGTCAATTTTTTGAATGGAAGATGGCAGTGATTAGTGCACCAGCTGTTGGTGGCGGTATTGTTGCTGCAATGGAAATGAAAAATGCAGCTGAAGCAACTGGGAGTGCTGAGCTTGCTACTATGGCAGTCTTGATTTTAACTTTACATTCTTTTCCTGCTTTTGTAAGTGTACCTACTCTTTTAAAAAGAATTATGAAAAGAGAACTTAGCATTGCAGATATAAAAACTTGGAAAGCTAATAAGGTAGAAGCAAAAAGTGAGATAAAAGAGAAATCTTTTATACCAGAAAAATATCAGACACCAGCTATAATATTGATGCAATTATCATTTGTAGGGGTACTATCTTATTTATCATACTTAATTACAGGTGTATTTATGGGACAGTATGCAATTTCTACAACTATCTTTGCATTAATATATTCAGTTATTCTTACTGAATTAGGATTCTTGCCAAGAAATGCTTTAAGTAAAGCAAACTGTGATGGATTGGTGCTTACACTTGTTATTGTTGGGGCAATGGCATCTTTAGCAGCATCTAATCAAAGTCAAGTTATTAGTATGATTATTCCTATTGTAGGTTTAATATTAATTGGTGTTGTAGGTATTTTCTTTATGAGTGTCATCATTGGAAAGTTATTCTTTAAATTTCCATGGGATCTTTCATTTGTAATTGGATTAAATTCGTTACTTGGTTTTCCAATCAATTATATGATTACTAGTGAGACTATAAAGGCTGCTAGTGATGATAAGGACGAACAAGAATACTTAAATGAGAAAATTATGCCAATCATGTTAGTAGCAGGTTTTACTACAATCACAATCGGTTCTGTTTTCTTAGCAGGAATTCTAAAAAACTTTTTATAAAGGAAATTGATATTTATGGAATCATTATTACTAGCTAAAAGTATTGAAGAATATGTGTTAGATATAAGAAAAGAAATTCATTTACATCCAGAATTGGCCGAAAATGAGTTTAATACACAGAATATTATTTGTAGAAAACTAGATAAAATGAATGTTTCTTATCAAAAGGTTGGTAGTACATCAACTATCGCTACTATTGATACTAAGCGTCCTGGTAAGACATTAGCCTTAAGGGCAGATATTGATGCTTTACCTATGAAAGAGGAGACAGAGATTGAATATAAGTCTTCTATTGAGGATGTAGCTCATATGTGCGGACATGATGTTCATACGGCGATATTAATTGGGGCAGTTAGAATTATTAATGAAAATATTGATAAGTTCAATGGTAAGGTAAAGTTTTTCTTTCAAGAGGGGGAAGAAAGACTTGTTGGTGCAAAAAAGATTATTGATGCAGGAGGAATGGATGGTGTCGATAATTGCTTTGCATTGCATGTTATGCATGCATACAAAAGTGGGGATGTTGCTTTAGCACAAGGGTATGCATTATCAGGTGCTGATGAGATAAGTATTGAGTGGGTTGGAGTATCAGGTCATGGCTCTAGTCCACAACTTGCAAACGATAGTATTCATGCAGCAGCAGTATTTACAACTGATTTGCAAAGCATTGTTACTAAGAATGTTAGTCCATTGGATGTTGCTGTAATTGGTGTTGGTAAATTTCAAGGGGGGAGTGTTGCTAATATAATTGCTAAATACACTGAGTTGGAACTTACAATGCGTTACTTTAAAAAAGAAGTCCAAGCAAGATTACATGATGCACTTAATAAGCATGCAACAAATATTGGTGATATGTATGGTGTAAAAGCAAATGTTACAATCCATAAGAAAGCTAATGCTACTTACAATGATCCAGACTTTTGTAAGTTTGCTAGCAAAGCTTATATGGATGCTAATCCAAAAGGACAAGTTCATGTTTCACCGCCATTAATGAGCTCAGAGGATTATTCTGAATATTTAAAACTAGCTCCTGGAGCTATGGGATGGCTAGGAATAGGTAATGAAGAAAAAGAATGTATCTATTTTCCTCATCATGAATTATTTAAAGTTGATGAGGATGCTCTAAAATATGGAGTTGCATGGTTTGTTCAATTAGCTAAGAACTACTTAACTTAAGAAGAGGATATTAATCCTCTTTTGTTTTTTAGTACTTTTATATATAATGGTATATAGTATATATAAAGGAATGAGAATATGAATAAGAAAAAAATTATAAGTGTTATTGCTGGATTAATTGTTATATTTGGGATTTGGATAAATGATAAAAAACTAATTAGATTAGGCGAATCACTATTTAGTGAAAATGAGATGAATATAGTAAATGATAATAAAGATGAGAATAGTTTGAAATTAATTAAATGTATTGATGGTGATACAGCTGAATTTAGTGAGATAGGTAAAACAAGATTTTTACTAATTGATACACCTGAGAGTACTAATAAAATAGAACCATACGGTAAGAAGGCGAGTCAGTATACATGTAATAGTCTAAGGAGTGCTAAACATATATCATATGAGTATGAAGGCGCTAAAAAGGACCACTATGGAAGATCATTAGCATATATATTTGTAGATGGAGAATTATTACAAGAAAAGATTGCTAAAGAAGGCTTTGTAAAAAAACTATATAAAAGCAAAAAACAAAAGACATATAAATATGAGAGAAAAATAATAGATGCAATAGATGATAAATATGATATGTATGAAGGAATTAAATGGATTAGTTAGACATAAAAAAAAGGGTATAAGTTAAAACTTATATCCTTTTATTATTTCTATACTAGAAGAATAATCCACCAGTTGAATATAGTGCTAGAGTTAAAATTGAAATCATGTTTACAACTTTAATTAAAGCATTTAATCCAGGACCAGAAGTATCCTTAGTAGGATCTCCTACTGTATCTCCTACAACTGCAGCTTTATGAGCTTCAGAACCTTTTCCGCCATGCTCACCTTCTTCAATTAACTTTTTAGCATTATCCCATGCACCACCAGCATTGTTTAATGTCATTGCTAACATAAGACCAACAACGATGATACCAATTAAGAATCCACCTAAAGCTAATGAACCAAATACTAATCCAACGATGATAGGAACAAAGATTGCCATAACACCTGGAATAATCATTTCTTTTAATGCAGCAGAAGTAACGATTGAAACACATTTACCATATTCTGGTTTGTTTTCACCTTCTAAAATATTAAGTTCTTTAATTTGTCTACGAACTTCAACGATTACAGCAGAAGCAGCTTTAGAAACAGCTCTCATTGTAACTGAAGTAAATGCAAATGGAAGAACAGCACCAATTAATAAACCAACTAAGATTAATGGATTATTGATAGCGAATTGAGCTAATGAATCAGCTTGTGACATACCACCATC
>JAVWHL010000040.1:0-9713 GCA_036640095.1 Erysipelotrichales bacterium
TTATCAGTCGTGTGCTCTAACCAGCTGAGCTACAGGCCCCATTATTTGGATAGTATTTCATTTAAAATGGTGGGCCTGAGAAGATTCGAACTTCCGACCTCACGATTATCAGTCGTGTGCTCTAACCAGCTGAGCTACAGGCCCCAAAATACTAACGCTTTACTATAATACCATGCAAAGCGTTAATAGTCAATCATTTTCATGATTAAATAGGTAAATTTTTCACTAAATTTATCTCTTAATTAAACTAGTCTATTCTTAAAGATGCATTATATAAATCATAGTAAACACCTTTGTTTTTAAGTAATTCTTCATGTTTACCTGTTTCTTCAATTCCATCTTTACTAATCACTACTATTTTATCAGCATTTTCAATTGTAGTAAGACGGTGTGCTACTACAATATTAGTTCTATTTAAAGATAAATCTTCTAAGACTGCTTGTATTTCTTTTTCAGTTTTATTATCTAGAGCTGATGTAGCTTCATCTAAGACCATTACAGGTGGGTTTTTAAGGAAGACACGTGCTAGTGATACTCTTTGTTTTTGCCCACCAGATAAGCGTGATCCTCTTTCACCAATATTACTCATAATTCCTTCACTTTGGTCTTGAATAACATCTTCTAACTTAGCATCTATTGCAGCTTGTTTAACTGAGTTACTATCTTTTCTTAAATCACCATAACTAATATTATCATATAGACTTCCATCAAATATAAAGATATCTTGTGAAACTAAACCTATTTGCGAACGTAAACTAGATAGTGAATAATCATTAATATCTATTCCATCAATTAGGATTTGTCCTTTTTCTATTTCATAGTATCTGTTTAATAGATTACAAACGGTTGTTTTCCCAGCACCTGATTCTCCTACTAAGGCAACTGTTTGCCCTGGTTCAATAACTAAATTGAAATCTTTTAATGTATATTCTCCATCTAAATCGTATCTAAACCAAACATTTTTAAATTCTATTCTACCCTTAACATCTTCTAATTCTAGTGCATTATCTTTTTCATATTGTGCATCTAAGCCCATCACTTCTAGATATCTTGCAAATCCAGTTGATGCTTTATTATATTCTGTAATAAAGTTAGAGAATTTACTTATTGGTTGTTGTAGTAAGCTAACATACATAATGAATGCTGTTAGTTGTCCTACATTCATATTTCCTTGTAGTACAAAATAAGCCCCACATACGATTGCAATTACATTTAACAAACCAAAGTATCCTTCAACCATACTTAGGAAACTAGCCATTACTTTATAAAAATTATATTTTGAAACAAAGAAACGATCATTATTTTTATCGAATTTTTCTAGTTCAAACTTTTCATTAGTATATGATTTAACTTGTTTAATACCACTAAAAGCATCATTAGCTTGCGAGTTAATATCAGCTAGCTTTAACTTTAATTCCATTGAAGTTTTAAAAAACTTTCTTTCTGCATATACATTAATTACTACAATAATTGGAATTAGTATTAATATTATTAAGGCTAATACTACATTCATTCTAATCATTAGTATTGAAGAACCTATTACTAAGAATATCATCTTAATTAATTCTTCGGGACCATGATGGGCTACTTCTGATATTTCATTTAAATCATTCGTAATACGAGCCATTAATCGTCCTACTGTATTATTATCAAAGAATTTTATCGGTAATGACATTATTTTATCATATAGATTTCTTCTCATTTTAAATTCAATTTTAACACCTAGCATATGCCCTTGTAAGGTAATATAGTATGTTAGAGCAGTCTTTATTAAGTAAATAACTACCATAAAGATTGATATCTTGATAAATAAATCTACATTATCTTTTCCAATTGCTTCATTAATAATAATACTAGTTAAGTTTGGTACTAATAAATCTACAATTGATACTAATATTGCAGATATTAAAACTGATGCAAAGATTAGCTTATGTGGTTTATAGAATTGTGCGAATTTTTTTAACATATTATTCTCCTTTCATTAAAAAAAACTATCATGATAGTCAGATGACTATACAATAGTTTTGTTCTATCTATCAACATAAATATTATAACATATTAGTATTTATTCTGCTATTAAAAAACCTCTGAGAAAATATAGATGATTGATATAATCGCTATAACATACATGTAATTGTGAATTTCTTTTCTTCTTTTAGCAATTAACATTAATAGTGTATAAAAGATAAATCCAAATGTTAATCCTAATGCAATTGATCCAGTTAGCGGCATTAAAACAATTGTAAGAAATGCTGGTATTGATGTTTCAAATGAGCTATTCCAATTAATTGTTGATACATTTTGAAACATAAAGATTCCAATAGCAATTAATGCAGGTGCAGTTACAGCTGAAGTAAATAGAGATAATAATGGGTATAAGAATAATGAAAGCAAAAATAATACTGCCATTACAACTGCCATTAATCCAGTACGTGCTCCAGCAACTATTCCTGATACTGATTCTATATAAGTAGTAATATTTGATGTTCCTAGTAATGATCCAATTAATGAACTAATAGCATCAACAAAATATAGTCTCTTATTTCCTTTTGTATCAATATCAAAGTTTTTTACTTGAGTTGTTGCTGCACTTAGTGTTGCTGCTGTTCCAAAGAAGTCTAAGAATGTAAATGTTAATACGACACTTATTCCTGATATGCTCAAGACTTTAGGTACTGATTTTAGGGCAACTAAGAATGTATCATTAAACATGCTTTCTAATGGTACTTTTGGTAGAACAATTAAATCACCTTTTAATGCAGGTAATGTACTTGCTACTTCTTCACTAAGATTAATAATACCATTACTATTTAAGCCAACTATTATTAATCCTATAACTAATGAAGAGAGCATCGATAAAATAACTGCTGATTTTGATTTTCTTACCAATAAAATTGCTAGTACTAATATCCCTACCATTGCCATAATTGTATTAGGGTTAGTTAGACTTCCAAATTTAATCATTGAAGATTCATCAGCAACAATTATTCCAGAATTCTTAAATCCAATAAAAGCTATAAACAAACCTAGCCCTACACTACCTGCATTTTTTAAGACATCTGGTATAGCTTGTAATATTTTAAATCTCATACCACTTATAGATAAGATAATAAACAAGACTGATGATACAAAAACACATGCTAATGCTTCTTCCCAACTAAATCCAGTACCTTTAACTACTGAATAAGCAAAGAAAGCATTCATTGACATACATGGTGCTAGTCCAAGTGGGAATTTAGCATACAAACCCATTATGAGCGTTGCAATCGCTGCTCCAATAACTGTTGCTGCAAATACAGCATCAGGATTCATTCCAGCATCTGCTAGTACACTTGGGTTTACAAAGATGATATAGGCCATTGCTAAATAACCCGAAATACCACCAAGAACTTCTCTTTTTATATTAGATCCAGATTCACTAATATTAAAAAAAGCATCAAGTTTTTTTGTTAAATAGTTCATATTTCCTCCTATTTACAAGCACTCAAAGCTTCTATATTCTTATTATAAATATAAAAAATTACTCATAGTCTTCAATTTATTGGTTGAAGGTAGAAACGATTAACCATATTTTAATCATATATGAGTACTTGTGTATATAGTATATCATTAAAATACACCTATTTAAAGGTCATATCTATATCTTTTTACTATATTTATCTAGTAATAATTCTATTTCTTTTTCATTAAGTATAATATTAGAACTATTTATATAGATTGATTCTCTTCTTTTATATGTTTCTATTAAATCATCAATACTCTTTAGTAATGGTCTTGTATCACTTTTAAGTCTTTTCTTTAATACTTCTAGAGGAACTTCTAGATAAATAATAAGATAATCTTTCAATAGTTCAATATTATATGAATCTTCAACTATTCCACCACCACAGGCTATAAGATTTATATTATTACTAATCAGTTCTTTAAGATAATAAGTTTCTTTTTTTCTAAAGCTATTATTTATTAATAAATCTTCTATTGTTGTATCTTCATTTCTTATTATATACTCATCTAAATCTATACCATTATATTTATTAGCTAATGTTGTCTTACCACTCAAAGGCATACCAACTAAAGCAATCTTATTATTTAAAAGAATCAACATTTCAATGAGTATCTCTTTAATCACAACTTCATCTACTTTGATACCATGCCATATTTCAAAAGACTTAATTGCTTGAATGATAAGCATATTTATTCCATTAACAAATGGTATCTTAGCTTTTAAGCATTGCATTTTAAGTTTAGAATTGATCGGATTATAATTTAAGTCGATAACACTTTTATAATTAGAAACATCATCAACAGGCGAATCAAAATTATTCATTCCTATTGGCGTTGTATTTACAAGTAAATCAGCTTTAAACTTATCAATATTTTGATAATTATAATATACATCACTTCTTGATATAACAATAATTTCTTTACCTTTAAAGTATTCTTGCACCATATTAGCTGATGCTCCACTACCTAAGATAATAACTGTTTCTATTTTATCAATATTAAGTTGTTCAACCAGATATTCAAATCCATATATATCCGTGTTACAGCCCTCTAGAAAACCATTATCATTAGATACAGTATTACAACCCAAATTACTATTATGTCTATCCAGTAAAGAGATAACCTCGTTTTTATAAGGTATTGTTATATTAAGACCATCATAATCTAGTAACATATTTTTATTTAAATAATCTGTTTCAATTAGTTCATAAGAAGCATCAATATTATATTTATTTATTAAGAAATCATGAATTATCTTAGAATATGAATAATCTAATTTCTTACCAATAAGACCATATTTTTTCATATATTACTCCTTTAAAAAAAGTAACATTACTGTTACTTTTAATTTTCTATATTTGTCATAATATCTAAAATTATTTCATCAGTTTCTTTCATACCAACTCTACCTAATGTCCCAACATTTTTAATTGTAGCCTCGATATCACCTTCAACTATACCACAACCATGTCCAAAGACTTGATTATCTCTTGCTAGATATAAAGCTTGAAATGCTGCATCAACACTAGATGCTATTTTTGAAGCACATGATTCTTTAGCTCCATCACAAACAACTCCAGAAAGATTTCCTAAAACATTTGTAATAGCCATTTTGATTTGATCTCTACTTAAATCTTCTAGATATGCAAAACCTGCTGCTGATCCAGAACCTGCAACAATTGCTCCACAATAACATGATAACTTAGTAAGACCTGTCTTAACATGAATTGTAATAAGATTTGATAATAATAAAGCTTTTTTCATTTTTATATCATCATAACCTTTTTCACGAGCATATACAATTACTGGAATACTACAAGTCATCCCTTGATTACCACTTCCTGAATTAGTAACTACTGGCATTGTACAACCATTCATACGAGCATCACTACCAGCTGCAGTTGTACCAGAAACAACACTTTCAATTGAACCATTACCATATTTCAATAAAGTACTACCTACATTTGCTCCATATTCATTTTCAATACCTTCTTGAGCAATTTCAATATTACTTTTAATTTGATTTTCTAATAAATCTTTATAATCATCATAATTGGCAATTTCAACAAAGTCAATAATTTGGTCTACACTTAGAATTGATCTATCAGTTTTATAATCAGCTTGTGCTTGAGCATCTTTTTTATAAACATCTTCACCATCTACACTAATTCTAACTATATTAGTATGAGATTCTTTTATCTCAACTTCAACTTCTTTCTTACCATCAGTTGCATAAGTAATAGTATGTAAAGTAGTTGGTGTATCTAAATGTTGTATTTCACAAAGACCAGTATTCATTAAAGCATTAATTTCTTTAATTTGATCTTCACTTACAACTGATAATACTTCTAAACCAAGACTAGCATCTCCACCTACTAGACCAGCAAGTAAACTTGCTTGCATACCTTTTAAGCCACCTGTATTTGGAACTACAACTGATTTAGCATTCTTGATTATATTACCACTTGATTTAATAATAACTTTAGTAGGAAATTCATCTAAATATTCTTTTGCTTTTGCAGCTCCATATGCAACTGAAATTGGTTCAGTACACCCCAAAGCTGGAATTAACTCTTCTTCTAAAATTTTAATGTATTTATCATAATTTTCCATTTTAAACATATCTAAGACCCCTTTTTTTATTTAAAGTTAACTCTAAAATAGTTCTTTTTACCACGACGTACAATAGTTATTTCATTATTGAACGCATCACTTTTTTTAACAATGAATTCTAAATCAGTAATTTTATCACCATTTATAGTAATTGAATTGCCACTTACAAACTCACGTGCTTCTCTTTTTGATTTGCAGATTGTTGTATTAACTAAGAAATCGACAACATTTAATTCACTATCTTCCATTTCAAAAGTAGGCACACCTTTAAATGATCCTTTTATATCTTCAATATCTAGTTCTTTAATATCTCCAGAGAATAATGCTTTTGATATTTTTAAAGCATTTTCATAGTCTTCAAGTGAATGAACCATTATAGTCATTTCTTTTGCTAATGTTTTTTGTGCTAATCTTTGATGAGCATTTTCTTTCATATCCTCTTCAATAGCACTTATTTCTTCCTTACTTAAGAAAGTAAACACTTTAAGATAATTAATAACATCAGCATCTGCTGTATTTAAGAAGAATTGATAAAATTCATAAGGAGTTGTTTTCTTAGGATCTAACCAAATAGCTCCTCCAGCTGTTTTACCAAACTTAGTACCATCTGCTTTAGTAATTAATGGCATAGTAAGTCCAGCGCAAATAGCTTCTGGATGTTTCTTTCTAATTAGTTCTAATCCTGCTGTAATATTACCCCATTGATCTGAACCACCAATTTGTAAAGTTACATTATGATTTTCATACATTTTAAGCCAGTCAATTGATTGTAAAATTGAATATGAGAACTCTGTAAATGAGATTCCTGTATCTAATCTAGATGCTACAATATCTTTTGCTAGCATATAGTTAATATTGAAATATTTACCATAGTCTCTTAAAAATTCAAACATTCCAATTTGAGAACCCCAATCATTATTATTTAAAAAGATTGGTGCATTATCAGCATCTAAATCTAAAATCTTTTTAACTTGTTTTTTGATTGATTCAACATTACTATTAATAGTTTCTATATCAAGTAACGTTCTTTCTGAATTACGTCCACTTGGATCACCAATTTGACCTGTTCCACCACCCATTAGAGGTACAGGAATATGACCTGCTTGTTGAAATCTTCTTAACATTATAATTGGTAGTAAATGTCCAATATGCATTGAATCAGCTGTTGGATCTACTCCTACATATAATTTAGTTGGCTTAGTAAGCATCATTTTTAATTTATCTTCATCAGTAATACTATGAATTAAACCACGCCATTCTAATTCTTCTAAAATATTCATCACTAAATCTCCTTATTTATCGTAGTGTATCGATGAATTAAATAAGTACTTAATTCTTGATTTTCTTCTTCTACTACATCTTCATTTATCATTTTTATCATATGTCTTGCCGCTACTGCTCCCATTTCATATAAAGGAACATGAACAGTTGAAAGCGTTGGTCTAGACATACGACCATACTTTGTATTATTAAAACCTATGATTTCTAAATCATTAGGTACTTCTTTTCCTAAATCTAATGCTGCATTTAATGCTGCAATAGCAAGACTATCTCTAATTGCTATAAAGAGATCTACATCATTATTAGCAATATGATTTTTTATTTGTTCATATGATTTTGCATATGAATCAGCTACTCTAAAATGATCATGAAACTCTAATCCATTATCTTTATAAGCAGCTCTTATCCCTGTAAGCATTTCCTGGGCAATAAAACGATTGTAATCACCATCAATAAATACAATCTTTTTCTTATTTTCTTTTAAATATTTATCTACGATATCATATATTATTGATTCGTATCTAACAAATACTGCAGTTCTAAGATCACCTTTAATTGGAGTACCAACTATTGTTAGTGGAATCTTATACTTTGAAAAACCTTCTAGTGCATTAGTTGTTAGCTCACTATTTAAAATAATGACCCCATCCATACGATTTTGAATAACTTTATCAATAATTTTATCAATTTCAAACTTACCGAAATTTGTACTATATAAAGTAACATTATAATCATAAATATGAACTACATCAACAACACCATTTATTATTTTTGAAATATAAGAAAAGCTAGCTTCGGGAACTATTAAGGCAATATTCTTTGATTTATTAGAAGCTAGTCCCTGTGCTACTGCACTAGGAACAAATTTTAATTCATCAATTGCTTCTAATACTTTATCTCTTGTTTCTTTTTTTACTGAACCACTCTTATTTATAACACGACTAACAGTCGCAAGAGATACTCCTGCTTTATTAGCAACATCATAAATCGTTATTTTAGCTTTCAAAAAGAAACTTCCTACTCTTCTTCTTCGTTATCAAAAGATTGAGTTGCATCTACAAACTCATTTGCTTTATTTTTTGTAGAGTCTACTAACTCACTTGCCTTTTTTGCTGTTACATCTGCGATTTCTCCTGCTTTTTTTGCAGTTGCATCAGCAACTTGCCCAGCTTTCTTAGCAGTCACATCTGCAATATCGTTTGCTTTTTCTTTAGCTACATCAATATATTCAATTGATTTTCCATAAGCTGTTTTTGCACCATCTACTGTTTTATCAATTAGTTCTTTTTCATCAATAAAATCAATAACATTGATAATTGCACCTTGTGTTGCATCAATTGCTGATTCTAATGCTGGTTGAACTTTCTTGTTTTCTTGTAAATCAGTAATTAATTGATTTAATTTAGTTTTTAAATTCACACTTTGTTCAGAAACAATTTCTTTAGAACGATCAAAATCTAATTTAGTTACTTCAATTTTAATATCTTCAATCTTATCTTTAATGCTATCGATATTAATATCCTTTGCTTCTAAATATAGATTATTAGTTTTTTGTTTTAACTCTTCATAAGTATCACTACCTTTTTTTGGAGCTAATAAAATACCAGCTACAACACCTAATCCGAATACTGCTACGTCTTTAAATTTCATCTTTGTTTCCTCCTTTTTTTCTTCTACTTCTTTTGTTTTTCATATTTTTAATGCTTGTAAATCCTGCTAATCCTGTAAACGCAGTACTTACAACACCACTAAACTTATTAAAACCATCTGCAATTGAAACTACTGTATCAATCGGCTCATCTAATCTTGATAATTTATGTTCTAAATCAACACTTAAATTATCTAGTTTTTTTGTTGTTACAATTAACTGTTTTAATAATAAAGTTAAATATATTAATGCCACGATAGCAGCAATTGGTAAAACAAGTCTAATTATAACAAAACTTAAAATTGTGATAAAATCCATATTACCTCTCCTTTGTTTCTATATAGTACATTATAACAAAGCTATATACCTTCTACAACACAATATCTACTTCGTACTAGAGATTAACATCTCTCTAAAATCATATACATTTTTACTAGACATCATTAAGAAGATACTATCTTTATAATCTTTGAAATAATCCGCCCACTCTTGTGTTTCTTCAATAATTTTTCCATTTTTTACATGTTGTAATACATAGTTCATATCAATATCAATTCCAGGCTCTTTAGCTGAAGTTATAGGAAATTCAAATAAGTATACTTCATCAGCATTATTTAAGACATGCCCTATCTCTTCTCCAAATTCATAAATTCTAGAATAACGATCA
>JAVWHL010000041.1:0-9051 GCA_036640095.1 Erysipelotrichales bacterium
GTTATATATAATGAAGATTATTGTTGTTTTATCTGACCTTTTATCTATTATCTGTAATCATTTTATAAAACTGTTTGCTTCAATTTCCGCTTGATCTTTTTAAAACTATTTTTGAACATTCTATTAACTTCCATTACAATTAGCAAAGCTATAAGCAACTGTATTAGTATTACCAAAAAATATATTATATCTTGATAAACAAATTATATAATAATTAAAAGTCTATAATTTTGCTATTTGTTTCAAATCAAGTGAATAAATATAAGGTTTATGTTCTTTATTGATTTGAATATAATTCATCTTTTCATTAATAACATTAATTCGATCTCTAAGTGAATGATCACTAATTTTAGTAGTACTCATAATATCTTTCATTGTGATTTCTTTCATAGAGAATAATTGTAATTCTAATTTATTCTTCATATGTGGTGTAAGTTGTTAAAAAAGCAATTCCCCCAAAGTCCTTTATTTGCACGGGTTTCCGGGGATTCTAACTTTCATTATTAGTTTTTCACGGAAAATCTACGGGATTTATATGGAAGGATACAATAGGGTAACAGAGGTTGTATGGAAGACAACCATGTTTTTCTTACACCATGTAGGGAATAGCAACACTTCCTATAACCCTTGATTTTATTATATGTTCTAAATAATTCATGGAAGACTCATGAGATTATTATGACCACATTTTTTGTATATTTAAGTTGTCTACTAATTCGTGTTCCTCAGTAGACGTCCTACGCACTTCGTCTAGTGCATTTCTTTGGGCATCATCAGTTGGATGAGTATATATGTTCCATGTAGTATTAACTTCACTATGTCTTAACAAGTTCTTAACTACTATTGGATTAACTCCACTCATCAGAAGTTCTGTTGCATAAGTATGTCTTAGCATATGGTAATGAAAATGAATACCTAATCTTTTACTAATTGTCCTAATCCTCATGTTTAACGTTTCAGGCGATATCAATCCACCTTTTTTATCAAAAATCACAAGATCATATGAATTTTCTTCAAACTATTCTTTTAGTATCTCAGCAAACTTGTGACTAATTACAACTTCAGCCTTACTACTCTTAGATTTTAATTGATCTGTCAAATACATATCTTTTTTTGACTTTCTAGCATGCTCTAATCTTCTTTGAACTTTTAAAGTACAATTTTCTAAATCAAAATCTTCTTTCTTAAGTCCTAATGCTTCACTAACTCTTAAACCTGTATATCTGCTAATATACAAAGCAATTACATATGTTTTATTTAGAAGTAACTTATTGCGACCTCCTCTAGGGTCAGTTCTTTTAGTTTGCTTAATTCCTTCAATCAATCTTTCAAAATCTTCATCACTAATTATTTCTGATTTAACCATTTCAGCATTTTGCCTTCTTTTTAGCATAATATTTACTTCATATTTCTTATCCTCTTTCTTATTTGATGATGCTATTATATCAATCTACTATTTGTAATGTGTTTGGATATTGTTTGAGAATTATTAATAATGAAAAAAGAAGCCATAAGCTTCTTAGATTGAAATCCTAAAGTATTAAAAAATATTTATCTGGGAGGATAATATTAATTGTTATTTAAATTATTCTTTAGATCTTCTACTACTTTTTCTGCATTAAGACTCATAAAATTTTCTACACCTATTTTTAATACTACTTTTTCTGGAAACATTTGTTGAATCTTTGCGTAGTTAAATCTTACTTGAGGACTTAATAATATAATTTCTGCTTGTACTCCTTTAGTTGCAACTTCTGCAACAGAACAAGCAATAACTTGATAATCTTCATTGACTTCTCTCATTAGTTCACCTAATTTTTCTGTCAATAAAGTTGTTGTAATTCCAGCAGCACCTAATAATAGAACACGCTTCATTAATTTAATTCCACCACATATAAAACATCATGTTCAAAAATATGCATTCCTATAACACAGCCATCTTGTAAAGAACTTAAAGATCCTATTTCTTTATGACGTGATTCTAAGTCAATAATTGTAATCTTTTTAATAGCTGTTGTTTCAAGTTTTAATTTAATTTTTGTATTTTCTGGTACATAGATTAATAATAACTTATTATTAGTCTTTGCTGCACGTATTTCATCTAATCTATTCATTAATATATCTTGTGCTGAAGTTAATTCACTAATTTGATAATCTTCAAATATTGCCTTAATATCACCATAATCCCAAGCTCCTGGATAATGAATAGCAAGATGCCATGGATTAGGAGAATCAAAACCTTCTCCTACTTCAGTCGCAAATTCTTGACCATAGGTATGCCAACTATAAATACCTGCTGCTCCATAAGTTATACCAGCACAAGCTCCTGTTAATAAACTTTGCCAAGCTGCTCTTCTAATTTCAAATTCATGGAAACGTCCATACATATTAGAAGAATATCCCATTTGTTCATAACATGGTTCTGAATTAAATAATGGTTTAGTTGGATAATGTTTAATGAAGTATTCTGGTAAAAGATAAGGCATTGATTTATTTTCTTCTTTTGCATTATGTCCAGATTGAAATATATAAAAATCCATTTGATTAATTAATGTTTCAGGTATTTCCATTAAACGTCCACGAACATGAAAACTTTGTAAACAGTTAGGTGCTAAATCATGAAGTAATTGACTTGCTTTTAAATAATAAGAACAACTTAATTCTTCATTTAAATCAGTATCTCCACTAATAACATATAATGGTTCTAAATCAGTAAATGTTTCATTTACTTTATGAAGATATTGATCAATATCTTCATAAGGCATAGTATTATGACTTAACATATTATTAGCCCATGTAGTAGGTACATAATTACACCATAAAACAACTAATGCTAATTCAAAACCGTATTCTTTAGCCACTTCACACATAGAACGTGCATGTGTAAAATAGGAATCATTTATCTGATTAAAAAGAAAATGACCATCTTTATCTTTTTGATAAGGTGCATAATCTAAATCAGTAGCACTTGCATCCCATTGAGGTAATATATTGATTTGTAATACATTATATCCTTGTCTCTTACGATATTGTAAATAATACTTCCAATCATTATCATTAATATTTGTAAAAGCACTCCAACATGTATCAGCTAAATAGAAAAATGGTTGCCCATTCTTTTCAAAACTTTTTTTATTTAATGCAACTTTTAATCCCATCGCTATTCCTCCTTACTAAAACATAACTTTAAATTATTTTCTTAATTTAATTTTATCATAAAGGCTATTTTTATAAATGATTATTTTAAAATTGAAGTTGAAACCTATGTATAGATTTTAACTTCAATCATTTATTTCTTCTATCTTCAATTATGAGTATTCAATTACTTATTTATTATTTTCTTGATTATTCTTATTATAAGATAGAAGTACTAAACATTTAATTTATAATCAAGACTATTTTAAATATTCTTTATTAATTATTTTTCTTCTACTGCTTCCATACTCATTTCTTCTTTACAACGTTGGTTATCAGAGATTTTGAAGAATGGATACCAAATTAAACATCCAATAGCAATACAAACAACTTGAAGAACAGCTGCTTGCCATCCTCCTGCTAATAATGGCTTAATAATGATTGGCATACACCATGGTACTTGGACACCTGTTAAACGTGGTACTATACCAATAACAGTCGCAAAGTAAGCTACTAGTGTTTGAACGATTGGTGTTAAGATAAATGGAATAGCTAAGATTGGATTCATAATTAATGGATATCCAAATACAACGGGTTCATTAATAGTGAATAAACCTGGAACAATTCCTAATTTACCCATTTCTTTATTTTGCTTTGATTTCGCAAATAATAATAGGATAATACATAATGATAATGTTCCTCCAGCTCCACCAATACCACTGAATGAATCATAGAATGTGTTTCCTAAGATATTAGGAAGTTCTTGTCCTGCAGCATAAGCTTCCATATTAGCTGTTGCCATAGGTAAATATACTGCAGTAATAACACCTGAAATAACATTTGAACCGTGAATACCAAAGAACCATAAGAACATTTGAACTAAAATTAATATAACTAATGACCAAACACTACCACCTAATGCATTTAATGGTGTAACTATTACTGAATAAACCATTTGTGAGAATGACCCCCATGTAGTAAATGAGAAGCCAAATGAAATAAAGATAAAGATAAAACCAACAAAAACACCAGGAATTAATGCCGAGAAAGTATTCGCAATCATTGGAGGTACTCCCTGTGGCATATGAATCTTTAATTTGTCTTTACTCATAAAGAAGCAATATAAACGAGTTGCAATTAATGATGCAATCATAGCACCAAATAATCCTTGTGCTCCCATAAATCCCATTGATAAAGCCCCATCAGTTAATGGTGTTGATATAAAGAATGCAAAAACTGAAATTAAACCAGCTGGAATTTGATCACAATTGAAATGACCAGCTAAACGAAATCCAATTAAAAATGATGCATAAATCGATAAACAGCTTGTTGTTACTGTTGATGCTGCTAAGAAATATGTTTCTATCCCTGTTGATTGAATGAAATTGATCCATGGATCAAATGGGAATACACCAAATAATAATGCTAGTGAACCAATCATTAAAATTGGTAAAGTCCCCATTAATCCTTTAGAAATTGAATCAAGATAAATATTGGCCGCTACACGTCCAGATATTTCTAATGCTTTATTAATAAACTTGTTATTTTCCATATTCTACCCTCTCAATATAAATTAAATGAATTTGTAGTGTTGCAACTTTTCTACAATTTCACTATACCAAGCGCTTACATTAAAATCAACAATAAAACTAAAGTTTTTGTACATTATTGCTAAATTTTTACTAAATATTAAATATTTAACTAAATTTTTGCTAAATATTATTTTCATATGACCAAATATACATTTTTTAGATTCAATTTTTATTAATTACTAAATTTATTGTAATTTATTTAGTAAGTGTATATAATAATTTAAAGAGAGGTACAAAGAATGAAAATAAAAATAAGTGATATAGCAAAAAAAGCAGGAGTATCTGATGGTACAGTTTCTAATGCTTTAAATAATCGCAAAGGAATTAGTAATGAAAAAAGAGAATTCATTTTACAAATTGCTCGTGAAATGGGTTATTTTAGAAAAAACACTGATCAAGATAAATTAATACGCCTATTAATTATTAATAAACAAGCTCATGTTGTAGGAGATACTCCTTTCTTTTCTGAACTTGTTCGTGGAATTGAAACTGAATGTAGTGGCCAAGGCTTTGAATTAGTTGTTAATCATATTGATACTCAAACTTTAGAGAATGGACGTTTAGATTATGTATTAAAAACGAATCAAACAAGTGGTATTCTATTATTAGGAACTGAAATGGAAGTTCAAGATTTAGATTATTTTAGAAATGTTTGTATTCCTTTAGTTATTTTAGATACTGCTTTTAGAGATAATCATTTTGATTATGTAGCTATTAATAATGTTGATGGTACTTATGAAATTGTTGAGCATCTTATTAAGAATGGACATACTAATATAGGTATCATAAATTCTTCTTATCAAATCAATAATTTTAGAGAAAGAAAAACAGGTTATGCTCATGCTTTAAATGATTATAATTTACTCTTATCTCCAGAAAATGAAGCATTAGTTACCCCTACATCTGAAGGTGCTTATTTAGATATGAAAGCTTTTCTTGATTCTTTTTTAGCAGAATTTCCTAAAGAACAATTACCAACAGCATTTTATGCTGTTAATGATAACATTGCAATAGGGGCTATTAAAGCTTTTAACGAATTAGATTTATCTATTTCTATATGTGGTTTTGATGATTTGCCTATATGCGAATTAATAACACCTAGCCTTACCACCGTTCATGTTAATAAGCAATATTTAGGTAAAACAGCTGTATCAAGACTTGTACAAAAAATCAATAATGCTGATTATGATATACAGAAAGTATTAATTGCTACAAAAGCTATTCCCCGTGATAGTGTAAGAAAAGGATAATTAAAATAAATCAGAAGAAATAATTTATTTCTTCTGATTTTTATTTGTTCTATTCTTAATTAATAGGTATCCTCCAATACCAGCTACAACAAGAACCACACCTACTACTGCATCACTCATCTTATTAAATCCTTTTGTTACATTCTTTGCTATTTTTTTGTTTGCATTTACTAATTTTGATTTTGCGATTTTGTTATCTCCTTTATGTTTGGGTGGCATATGATCTAGTGGTTTGTATTACCATATAGCCTACTATGGCTACATAAACGATTACCTTTATAATATATTTCTATAATTGTTTTCGTTATTCTCACATCTACTTTCTAATGAATATATTCATAAGGAACTGAATATAGTTTTTAAATACAGCGATATGATAATTAAACTGTACTGTACAACTTTCCCATTGTGTGTATTCATATGGGACTTTCGGCAATGGAAGGAGAGTTTCTTTCTCCTCTTCGAGAAATACACTTTTTCTACTACCTAATGATGTTAATTTAAAAGTTCCTATTTTTTTAACCACTCACAGATATCAATAATACGAATACCTTGATATTGATACTCTTCATGTCTTGTTCTTGCAATAATAATCTTTGGATATGCGTCATTTATTAATAATAGAGGAGAATACTCTCTTTCAAATGTTTTGGAATCTGAGATATTATCACTAACTTGAATATATATTATCTCGCTTCTTTTTTTTGCAACAAAATCTATCTCTTTCTTATATAATTTACCTACATATACTTCATATCCTCTTCGTTTTAATTCTAGATATACTATATTTTCATAGACTCTTCCAAAATCCATATTCCTTGTTCCATTAACTGCAAATCTAAAGGACGTATCGCAAAGATAATATTTACTATTACTTTCTAAATATTTTTTCCCCTTTAGATCATATCTTTTTGCTTCATAAAATATAAATGCATTTTCTAGATAATCTATATATTTTGATACAGTTTTTCTCGTAATTGAACTTTTATCTTTATTTAATACGTTGCATATATTATTTGGAGATAATAAGTTTCCTATATTATCCATCATAAATTCAGAGATATTAGTTAATTCTAATTTGTTTCTGATTTTATACTTTTCTACTAAATCTCTAATTAATACAGTCAAATAAATATCTCTTACATAATCATATTGTTTCTCTTGTGATTTATATTCATATGCTCCTGACATTCCCCCACTTCTTACATAAGTATCAAATGCTTCATCATAATGATCTGATATTCCATGATATATTAAATACTCTTTGAATGAGAAAGGATACACTTTTATTTCCATTGTCCTACCAGTAAATAATGTCGCTAAATCCGAACTAAGAAGAAAGGCATTTGATCCAGTTATATATATGTCATACATACGCTTTGTATATAGACTATTTATTGCGAGTTCAAATTTTGGGCATAATTGAACTTCGTCTATTAACAATACATTATCCATTCCTTCTTTATATTGAGCCAATATGTAGCTGTGTAGCTTATGATACTCTAGAAGATGATCATATTCTAGTTCTTGTAGATTTATCATAACGATATTTATATTATCATGATTCTTTTTTAAGTATTTTATGAACTCTATTAATAAAACAGATTTCCCGCTTCTTCTAATACCTGTTATGACTTTTATATCTGGCGTATTATACAATTCTATTAATTCATCTAAGTAATTTTGACGGTTTATAATTTTCATTTTAGTTCTCCTCACTTATTCCCATTTTTTAAAAAATATTTATTTTTCGGGAATATTATTAACTATATTCTAACATAGTTTACTCATAAAATCACAAATCTATTCCCGATTTTTAAGAATTATTTATTTTTTGGGAATAAATAATTTCTTTATGAAGTAAAACAGTAGAAAGAATTTATTATCTCTCTACTCCTGTTTTATTATCTTATTAATTATTTGTGACTTGATATAAACAAATTTACACGAAACAAATAGAATTATTTAATCATCTGAAAATTGTAGGAATCTCAAATTTTCTAGCATCAATAACATATCCTTTTAGCTGTGTTACATTTTTTGCAATTGAGCTAATTTCTTCAAGTTCTCCATCTTCGAATATATTTCTAATATGTCTTGATATTGTTAACTTGTTCTTCTCAAATAACAACGCCACGTCTTCCTGAGTTAACTACACTGTTTCTGCGTCTCAACCTACAGCAACATTAAGATTGACTTCATCATTTTCAAACTTCACTAACTCTTGTATATTCATTAGTCTATCACCTCTTTTATCATAACACTTTATCTTATTATTGGTATTCGTAATATTATAAAAAAACCTCGAATTAAACTAGTTTATATCCAAGGTTTTATATGTTTTCTATTTATTTTTCATATGAGGGAAAAGGATAACTTCTCTAATAGATTCTTGCCCTGTTAGTAACATAACAAGTCTATCAATTCCCATACCCATTCCACCACATGGTGGTAAACCATATTCTAATGCTTCTACATAATCTAAATCCATTTCATTCGCTTCATCATTACCAAGTTCTTTTTCTTTAATTTGATTAGAGAATCTTTCATATTGATCAACAGGATCATTTAATTCAGTAAATGCATTCGCATATTCATTACCACAAATGAATAATTCAAAACGTTGTGTAAATCTAGGATCTTCAAGATTTTTCTTAGCTAATGGACTAATTTCAATAGGATGTCCATAAATAAATGTTGGTTCAACAATAGTTTCTTCAACATACTTTTCAAAGAATTCATTAATAATATGTCCATATGCAAAGTGGTTTTGAACTTCAATATGATGTTCTTCAGCCAATTTCTTAGCATCTTCAAAACTCAATTGTTCATTAAAATCAATACCAGTCTTTTCTTTAATTGCATCAACCATAGAAATACGTTTAAATCCTGGAGCTAAAGAAATCTTGTTTCCTTTATATTCAACATCATATGTTCCTAAGAAAGTATTAGCTGCATTAGAAACAATACCTTCAGTTAAATCCATCATTCCATCTAAATCACTAAATGCTTTATATACTTCAATAGTTGTAAATTCAGGATTATGAGTTCTATCCATACCTTCATTTCTAAAT
>JAVWHL010000042.1:0-8882 GCA_036640095.1 Erysipelotrichales bacterium
TTTGATAAAGGTAATGCTTTTAGCATGTAAAAAAAAGGTGTAACCCTTAGAATTTCATCTAAGCGTTACAGCCCCTTTTATATATACTCTAATTGTATAATGAATATACTCACGTGGTTAATTTGATATACAAAACTGTTCATATTTAGTTTTAAAGTTTTATAATTAATATTGCATTTAATTTAAAACTAAGGATCAATAAGTCCAGATGACCAAAATTCTGATTTAACTTTGTATTTAATGATATATGTTTGTTCGTTATCATCAAAATATAGTGAATCCCTATCTAACTCTGTTCGATATTTATGAAAACCATTTATGTAAAAGCCACCCATATTTGGGTCTTTAGTATATTTGAAACCAGTTGTACCACTATGTTGTTTCTCTGTTTTTTCTTCACCATTTTTATCAACAAAATATAAGTCAATTGGTATACTGTCATCTAAAATATCAATATTATTATTCCAATTATTTATTGTGTATGTTTTAAAAGGCTCTTTTTGTTCCATTCTAATAATTTTTTTTGTAATAGGATCTGTTGTTTTGTAAAATATAGTATCTACATTTATATTAGCCTCTTTTATATTTCTAAAATCAAAAGTTACTGCATCATAATCACCATAATCAAATTTATAAACTATCTTCAATGGATATTGTTCTTTTTTATATACTAAAATGATTGTCTGTGTTTCAGGAGTATAGACATTTCCTTGATACCCTTGTCTTTCTTTATAAATATATTTATCTATGTCTTTAGGTATTACTTTAAATTCTAGACCAGCATTACCTTCAATAATAGAATCTTCACTAATTTTCTCATTGTCTTCATTAACATATTTAATTATTATTTTCGAGTTTTGAACAGGAGCTTCTTCTTCATAGATCATTCTAATCTCTTGTTCATTTATATTAAAAATATTTGATTGATAACCTTGTCTCTCATAGAATGTATATTTATCAAATGATTTTTGTTCGACATTGAAACTAGTTCCAACTTCACCACTAAGAGTAATATCAGAGTGTAGTTTTTCATTTTTCTTATTTAAATATTTTATAGTAACTTTTGATTCTACAGGTTTATCTTTTTTATATACCATTAATACTTCTTGTTCGTATTCATCAAGTATATTAGTTTGATTACCTTGTCTTTCTTTAAAAGAATAGCCATCAAATATTTTTTGTTCAACATCAAAGCGAGTACCTTTTTTGCCCTCTAAATTAATATCGTTGGCAAGTTTATTATTATTTTCATCTATATATTTAATAACTACTTTAGCTTTTATTTCTTCTCTTTTTTGATAAGTCATAATAACTTCACGATTTTGATCATCAAAAATATTTGATTGGTATCCTAGTCTTTCAGTAAATGAATAATCACCAAATTCTTTATAAGGAACTTCAAATGAATCATTTTGAACTCCAGTTAAAATAATATCATCGGCTAATTTGATGTTATGGTCGTTAGCATCGACATATTTAATTGTAACTTTTGTTTTTAGTACTTCATTACGATCATATATAAATATTATTTTTTGTGGTTTTAATTCATATATACCACTAACTTTTCCTACAACTTTAACAAGTTTATAGTTATCAATTTTAATAGCTTCTATATTAAATGAATCTCCAAGAGAACCTAAATAAGATTGTGGTTCTTTTAAAGTATTACCTTTAGTATCTTGAAATTCAACATTAACCAATCCTTTTTTTGCATCAACTTTATCATATACAAGAATAACTTTTTGTGGATCCTTAATAAATACTCCGTTTAGATTACCAATGGCGTTTTTAAAGTAATAACCATCGATATTAGCTATATCAACATTGTATTCTGCATTGATCTCACCACTTATCGTTTTTGGGTCTTGTAATTGGTTTCCTTCACTATCTTGATATTCAATATCAACTTTACCTTTATCTATAGATGGAATTTCTCTTTTTTCATAAGATTCTAAGTAACCAACATAGTTATATCCTCTAATTTTTTGCGGTTGATAATCAAAGTTGCTATCTCTTTCTAGCTCTAATTTAACTTTAGGTGCTAATTCTTTTTCGAAAGCATATACACTCGCTCCAGAAAGAGAAGTTAATGAAATTAATAAAGCAGTTGTAATATAAAAAGTTTTTTTACTTTTAGTTTTATTATTTTTAATTATTAAAACTCCTACAAGTGCAATGCTACTTAAGGCAAGAATACTCATTGAAATAGGGAACCCAGTTTGAGCTAGGGAAGTGCTAGTATTTTCTTTTTTATAAATTAAACGATACTTGTAGTTTTCAAACTCTATAATAGAATGTGGTTTATCTTTAATAATCTTTTTTTGATCATTTTTATTTAATGAATCATAATCAAGTGAACTTATACTTACACCTACCTTTGAAGTTGATGCTTGTATAGGAATAGCAATACTGAATAATAATGTTAATGCTAAAAATAATTTAATAAAAAAATTCTTTTTCATCTTAGCACTCCTTTCTTAGTTAACGTTCTTTATTAAAAAACACTACTTATTAATGCAGTACTTTCTTTGGATAATACATGGGTAGTAATAATTGATATGCACTGGCAAATATATTTTTACTATTATTATTTCTGACCAAACTAGAGGTTAGCGTGGATGAATTTATATTATAAGAAAATAATAATAAACTTATTACATATATATATAGATTAAAAAGTACTATATTAATTGAGTGAAACCTTATTTTATTCATCTTTCTACCTCCATTCTTAATTTATTAACATATTGTATCATATTATGTATATAATGATGTAATTTTGCTTAAATAATGTTTTAAAATTAAAGGAATAATGATGGGTTTGTGTATTTAAACATAATAAAAACTATGAAATAAAGTTTATCTTTTTTTCATAGTTCTATTTTTAGACTTCAATCCAATCTTCTTGTTTAAAATTAGGGTCTAGTTTATTAATTTTTTCAAAATATAATTTTCCTTCTAAATGATCCATTTCATGTTGTAAGACGATTGCTACATAACCCTCTAGTTCAATTGTTTCAATTGATTTACTAAATAAGTTATATGCTTCAACTACAATGTGATGATGTCTTGGAACTAATCCTGAATATTTGCCTTCTTCAACGGATAGGCATCCTTCACCACCTCTAAGATAGCTCATTTGTTCTGATTTTTCAATGAACTTAGGATTAGCAAGCATATATTTATGCTGATTACCATCTTCATCTCCTGTTTTAATTGCAAGCATGTTTTTAGCAACTCCTAATTGGATTGCTGCAATACCTACTGCAGATCTAATATCATATTTTTCTAGATATTCACTATTTTGAGAATTACTTACATGATTATACATAATACGTAGTAATTTTTCATCATCTTTTTCTAAAGGTAGAGCAACATCTTTGCTTACTTCTTTTAAAATATCATTTGGTTCTATAATTATATCTTCATTTTTAATGTATTTTTGTTTTAATATTTTTTTCATACAAACACCTCGCTTTTAATTATAACATACATTTATGACTATTACTTTTAATTTGTCTCAAAATAATGTAAAATAAAAGGGTATGAAGAAAAGGGTGAAAACTTGAAAACGAAGAGAAATAATAAACAGGATAAAGGCCTATTTTGGGCTATTGTTGTTTTAACTATAGTAGGATTTATAATGGTTACTTCTGCACATGCAAAGGTATGGGTAGAGCATGGTCCAAATACATTTTTATTTGAGATGGCTAAAATTGCTGTATTTACATTAACTGGATTTGTAGTAATGACTGTAATTAGAAGAAGATTTGATATTGATAAGGTAATGAAATACTTACCTAAGATAACACTTGTGATTGTCTTAATGATGTTTGCAACATTATTGTTTGCGGATGAAAAAGGTGCAAAAGCATGGATAAGAATTCCCGGTTTAATGACTATTCAGCCAGTTGAGTTTTTAAAAATAGTGATGATTTTATTTTTAGCAGATCATTTTGGGAGACATTATGGTACTGATGTTAAACCTATGGCAGTACTTCGAGCGCCAATTTTATTTGTTGGTGGAGCATTCATATTTGTAACAGTTCTACAAAATGACTTGGGTTCGGCACTTACATTATTAATAATAGCATTATGCGTCTTTCTTGCTGTACCTGAGAAGAAGTATACTCAAGCTAAGATAATTATATTGGTTATTATGGGTGTAACAATACTCTTGTTTTATGTCTTAGGTCCAATACTAAGTGAATGGGTATATAGTTTACCTAATGATTTTCCTAAGAAAAGTCAATTATTAAGGTTAGCTGTTTTATTTGATCCATTACATGATACATATGGTTCTGGTTATCAAGTTACTAATGCATTGGCATCTCTTAGTAATTCTGGATTATTTGGGCATGGTCTTGGTAATTCTGAAACTAAGATGTTACTTCCTGAGGTTTATAATGATGCAATAATTGCGGTTATTGCTGAAGAGACAGGTTTAGTAGGAATATTCTTTGTCTTTGGTTTATATTTCTATATTATTAATAGATTATTATCATTTGCATTATTTAAAGGAGTTGCTATAAAAGATAAGTTAGTATTAATTGGTATTGCTTCATTCTTTATGGCCCAATTCTTTGTTAATATAGGTGGGATGGCAGGAGTAATTCCGATGACTGGTGTTACACTTCTATTTATATCTAGTGGTGGTTCTTCTATCTTAACAGCATTTATGACTATTGGTATTGCCCAAGGTGTTATTAAGAGGTATATAAAATGATAGAGCAAGAATTATATATTGAAATATTAGAGTTGTTTGATTTATTAAAAGAAGAGGAATGCTTTAAAGAGTATATAGTTGTACAAGATTATTTAGAAAATAATAAGGATATTGTCCAAATAATTTATGAATATAATTTTATCTTAAATACGATTGAAAATATTGATTATCAACCATTCATAGAACAACAAACAAAAGAATTAGAAGTTCTAGAAAATAAAATAAATAGTAATGAAGAATACCAAAAGTATTTAAGTCTTCATAAAGTATGCAATGATCGACTTGTTGAAATATCTAAGTTAATCTTTGATGATGTTGTTGAGATAAATCAAGGTGGGTGTCATTGTGCAAATAAATAGAGGGATGTATCGAGGTCTTAAAATTGATACACTTGATGGTGAGCATACTAGACCTACTTCAGCAAAAGTTAGAGAAGCAATATTCAATATGTTAATGTATGATATACATGATGCTAAGGTATTAGATTTGTTTGCTGGAAGTGGTGCTTTATCAATTGAAGCTATATCTTCTAATGCCTCTTTTGTGCATATTAATGATTTTAATAAGCAGGCAATAACTATCATAAATAATAATTTAAGTAAAATTAAGAGTGATAATTATAAAGTTAGTTGTCTTGATTATAAGGATTTATTAAATAATAGTAATGATAAGTTTGATATTATATTCTTAGATCCACCATATCATCTTGAATTAATCAATGATTTAATTAAAATGATTGATGATTTAAAGCTGTTGAATGAAGATGGTATTATAGTATGTGAATCAAGTTTAAAAGAAGATGTAATAGACTCTTATGGTTTATTAAGTAAATATAAAGAAAAAAAATATGGCACAATAAAGGTGTCAATGTTTAGGAGCGAATAGTATGAAAGTAGCAATTTATCCAGGATCATTTGATCCAATTACAAATGGACATTTAGATATAATAAAACGTGCATCTAAGATGTTTGATAAGGTATATGTAACAGCATCTAATAATCCTAGTAAGAAAAGTTTTTTTACGATAGAAGAGCGTGTTGATTTAATTAAACAAGTAACTAGTAGTTGTGAAAATATAATTGTTGATTCTACTAGTGATTTATCTGTATCTTATGCTGAAAGTAAAGGGGCTAAATTCATTGTTAGGGGTCTTAGAGCCACTAATGATTTTGAATATGAACTAAATATCTTTGCTTTTAACTATCATATTAATCCAAAGATTGATACTATCTTTTTGATGACTAAGTTAGAAAATTCATTTATATCATCTTCTGGTGTTAAAGAGATGGCTATGAATGGGGCTTGTACTAAGGGATTAGTACATCCATGTGTTGAAGAAGCATTAATTAAAAAATTTGAATGTTTAAAAAAGGATGATGAAATTTGTATTTAAAAAGAGTAGAAGCTATCGGTTTTAAATCATTTGCTCATAAAGTTAATATAGGTTTTACTCCTGGGATAAATGGAATTGTAGGTCCAAATGGATGTGGTAAATCTAATATTACGGATGCTATTAAGTGGGTATTAGGTGAGCAATCAACTAAGAATCTTAGAGCTCAGGGAATGAGTGATGTAATCTTTGCGGGTAGTCAAGATTATAAAGCACAAAACATGGCTCAAGTAAGTCTTGTTTTTGATAATAGTGATAAATTATTAAAGCTTGATTATGAGGAAGTTGAAATCACAAGAAGGTTATATCGTAGTGGTGAATCAGAATATTCTATTAATAAAAATAGTTGTCGTTTAAAAGACATTGTTGATTTATTGATGGATACTGGCTTGGGACGCGATAGTTTATCAATGATTTCACAAGGAGCAATCGCAAACTTTGCACAAGCTAAACCAATTGAAAGACGTGGTATTTTTGAAGAGGCTGCTGGTGTATCTAAGTATAAGAAAAGAAAGATTGAAGCACTACGTAAATTAGAAAAAACTAATGAAAACCTTCTTAGAATAAGTGATATCATTAATGAATTAGAAGATCAAATAGGACCTTTAAAAAGACAAGCAGATAATGCTCGTAAGTTTTTAGAAAAGAAAGAGCGTCTTGATAAGATTGAAGTTAGTGTTATCGTTTTTGATGTAGCTAATATTGAAAGAATTTTAATTGAAGCAAAAGAAAATATCAGTACAATAAAACAAGAATTAACTATTAATGAAACTAAGTTATTGTTTGATGAAGGTAAACTTGAGCAATTAAAAGAGAATATCAAAACATATGATAATGAGATTGCTATGTTACAAGCCCAATTATTATCTGAAGTTGATAAGATATCTTCTTTAGAAAAACAAAAGAGTGAAGAAGATAGTCGTGATAATGAAAATAAATCAGTTGAATATATTGATGGACTAAAACAAAAGTTAAATGCACTTGCTCAAGAACTAGATGGGTTTAATAATAATCTTAAATTAATGAGTGTTGATCTTGATGAATTAAAGATTTCGTTTGAAGATAAGAAAAGTAGTTATGATGATTTAAAAGAAAATATAGCTCGTAAACAAAACATGTTACATAATTATCAAAATAAAAAAGGTGTTCTTGATAATATAAATGATAATAAATCAAATGTCTATACTGGTGTTAAAGCTATTATGGAAGTTAAGAATTCACTTAGTGGAATTGTTGGTATGGTTAATGATTTATTTGAAGTTGAAGAACAATTTCAAGATGCTATATCTAAATCATTAGCGGCATCTTTACAAAATATTGTTGTAGAAAGTAATAATGATGCTAAAAGGGCAGTATCTTTTTTAAAAACTAATAAAGCTGGTCGTGCAACATTTATTCCAATAGATACAATTAGAGCCCGTTATATTAATGGTGATGATATTTATGTAGCTCAACAAAGTGAAGGTTTTATTGATGTTGCTACTAACTTAATTCGTTTTGATGAAGAAAATCGTATTGTCTTTGAATATTTATTAAATACTACTTTAGTATGTGATCAAATAGATAATGCAGTTAGTCTTGCTAGAGCATTAAAGAATAGATATCGTGTTATAACATTAGATGGAGATATTATTAGTGTTGGTGGTCTTGTTACTGGTGGTAAGATTAAAAATGATCGTGGTAATATTCTAACAATTAAAAAAGATTTAGAAAAAATTACTGAATATATAAGTAAAATAACTAGTGAAATTCAAAGTGATAATGAAGAATTGTATGTTCAAGAACAAGATTTAAATAATATTAGAAATAAGATTAATCAACAGAATATTTCAATTGCTAAGGTAGAAGAAAGTATTTCTCATAGGCAACATCAATTTGATGATTTAAAGAATGAATTTGAATCTATTTCAAATGAATCATATGTACAAGACTTTTCTCAAATTTCAAGTGTTGTTGAGCGTTTAAATAGTGCTAAACTTAATAAAGAGAGAATCTTATCGGCTATTAAATCAGCAAGAGAAACACATAGTGAAATTAATCTTGATATTGAAAATATTGAAACACAATTAAAATCTACTAGATATTTTATTAGCGATTTAGAAAAGAAACATAGTAATATAAATATGGAAAAGGCTACTAAAGAAATAGAGCTTAAGAATATGTTGGATCGCCTTGCAAATGAATATCAATTAACTATTGATGGTGCTAAGGAACAGGTTGTCCTTGAACTTGATATGCGACTTGCTAAAGAAGAGGTTGTACAACTTAAACGAGAAATAAAGAATCTAGGTATGGTAAATCCTCTTGCTATTGAAGAATATGAAAGAGTAAGTGAAAGATTTAATTTCTTAAGTGATCAAAGAGAGGATTTAGAAACTTCTAAAAATGATATATTAGATATGATTAATGATACTGATAAAATTATGGTTGAGAAGTTTTCTAAGACAATTGATGATATCAATAAAGAACTACCTGATACATTCTCTAAGTTATTTGGTGGAGGTAGTGTTAAACTAGAGTATACTGATCCTAGTAATCTACTTGAGACTGGAATTGATATAGTAGCTCAACCTCCAGGTAAGTCAATTAAGAATCTTAATTTATTTTCTGGTGGTGAAAAAGCATTAATTGCTTTATCAGTTTTATTTGCAATACTTAAGGTAAGACCAATTCCTTTATGTATTCTAGATGAGGTAGAAGCTGCACTAGACCAAGCAAATGTTGAAAGATTTGCTAAGTTCTTAAAAGAATTTTCTAGTGAAACAC
>JAVWHL010000043.1:0-8868 GCA_036640095.1 Erysipelotrichales bacterium
TAAAAGATAGGCATTAAGCTTATCTTTTTTTATATCCTTTTATTTTATGGTATAATAAATTAGATGAAAATTATTAGAATTTAGTTCTTTTAGATAGATTTTAGAAGGTTGTGGAAATATGTATGATATTATAGTAATTGGCGGTGGACATGCTGGGATAGAAGCTTCATTAGCTGCTGCAAGAATGAATAAAAAAACACTTTTAGTAACTTCTCATTTAGATTCAATTGCGCATTTACCCTGTAATCCAAGTATTGGTGGACCGGCAAAGGGTGTAGTTGTTAGAGAAATAGATGCTCTAGGTGGACAAATGGGTATAAGTGTTGATAAAAATCATATTCAAATTAAAATGCTTAATACAAATAAAGGCCCTGCAGTGCAATCATTAAGAGCGCAAGTAGATAAAGTAGATTATCCTGCATACATGAAAGAAGTAGTATTAAATCAAGAAAATCTTGATGTACTAGAAGATGATGTAGTTGATATTATTATTGATGATTTAATAGTTGAGGGTATTGTTACAAAAAATAATGGTAATATAAATACTAAAAAACTTATAATAACTGCTGGAACATACTTAGATAGTAGTATATTAGTAGGAAAAACAGTTACTAAAGAAGGACCAGATGGATATAATAGTGTTACTGGTTTTTGTGATCGATTAAGACAATATGGATTTACTTTCCAAAGATTAAAAACAGGAACACCAGCTCGTGTAGCAATAGATTCAATAGATATAACTAATACATCATTAGAATTAGGAAGTGAAGAACCTGTATTTTTTAGTGATATGAGTAATGAATATAAACCTTTATCTAAACAAGTGCCTTGTTATTTAACATATACTAACTTAGAAACACACCAAATAATAAATGATAATTTATCTTTATCAAGTATGTATTCTGGTGTAGCTAAGGGGACTGGTGCAAGATATTGTCCTTCAATAGAGGATAAAATAGTTCGTTTTAGTGATAAAGATAGACATCAAGTATTTTTAGAACCAGAATCTAAGAAAATGAACACAATATATGTTCAAGGATTTTCAACATCACTACCAATAGAAATACAAGATAAAATGATTCATAGTATTGTAGGATTAGAAAATGCTAAGATATTAAAATATGGTTATGCAATAGAATATGAAGCAATTCATGCTACACAATTAAAGACATCATTAGAAAGTCAAAAAATAGAAGGACTTTACTTTGCTGGACAAATTAATGGTACAAGTGGTTATGAAGAAGCTGGTGCACAAGGATTAATCGCTGGTATTAATGCATCATTGAGTGTTGAAAAAAGAGAACCATTAACCTTAAGAAGAGATCAAGCCTACATTGGTGTAATGATTGATGATTTAGTTACAAAAGGAACGAATGAACCTTATCGTTTATTAACATCAAGAGCTGAATATAGATTGTTACTACGTCATGATAATGCTGCATTTAGATTAACTAAACTAGGATATGAAGCTGGTTTAGTTAGTGAAGAAAGATATCAAAATCTAATAGAGAATGAAAAACAAATTGATGAATTACTTAATGTTTTAGAAAATGAAAGATTTACTCCTAAGCATTCTATTAATGAATTTTTATTAGAAAAAGGATATAACCAATTATATGAAGGAATATCAGCATACTCACTAATTAAAAGACCTGAAATTAAAATTAATGAGTTGAGTGAATATATAGATTTAACTATGTATAAGCCACAAGTAATTAATCAAGTAGAAATACTTATTAAATATGAAGGTTACATAAAAAAAGCTGTAAAACAAGCAAGTAAAGCACAAGAGTTAGAAGACAAAATCATTTCCGAGGAAATAGATTATGAAGTTGTACCTAATTTAGCAAATGAAGCTAAACAAAAATTACAAGCTATAAGACCAAGATCAATTGGACAAGCAACTAGAATATCAGGAATTAATCCTAGTGATATTCAAAATCTATTAATATATATGAAAAGTAGGTAAAAAGATGAATGAAACAGAATTTGTTGATGCATTAAATGAAATTGGAATAGTCTTAAACGATAAACAAATTGAACAGTTTAAAGTTTACTATGAAACATTAGTAAAGTGGAATGAAAAAATGAACCTAACTGCAATCACTGAAAAAAATGAAGTGTATGAAAAACATTTTTATGATTGTTTATTAGCATCACAAATGATTGAATTCTCTAATCAAAAGATTTGTGATGTTGGTGCTGGGGCTGGCTTTCCATCTGTTCCTTTAAAAATTGTCTATCCAGATTTAGAAATCGTGATTGTAGATAGTCTTGAAAAAAGAATTAAGTTTTTAAATGAACTAGCAAGCCAACTAGGCTTAGATAAATTTAAGGCAATAGCAGCACGTGCTGAAGAACATGCACAAGAAAACAAAGAAGAATATGATATTGTAATGGGAAGAGCTGTCGCTAGATTAAATATATTAGATGAATTATGTATTCCCTTAGTTAAGAAAGGTGGTTACTTTCTAACATTAAAAGGAAGACAAGGTGAAATAGAACATCAAGAAGCTAGTAAAGGAATTAATATCTTAGGTGCTAAGCTTGAAAAAATGGAAAAATATAATTTACCAAGCGATGAAAGTGTTAGATATTTAATCTTATATAAAAAAATAAAAGAGACTCCAAATAAATATCCAAGAGCTTTTGCTCAAATAAAGAAGAAACCATTATAGGAGGGATGATATTATGAATGATATAGTACATTTAATAAATATAGATGATATTTTTGTGAATCCTAATCAACCTAGGTTAAATTTTAGTGATGAAAAAATTGAAGAGTTAGCAATGTCTATTGCACAAGATGGTTTAATACAACCTATTGTAGTTCGTAGAGTTGATGATAAATTTGAACTTGTAGCAGGTGAAAGAAGATTTCGTGCTACAAAATTACTAAAAAGAGAGAAAATAGAAGCTATTATTCAAAATTATGATGATAAGACTTCGGCTCGTATAGCTATAATAGAAAATATTCAAAGAGAGAACTTATCGGCGGTTGAAGAAGCAATTGCATTTGAAAAGCTTATTAAAGATCATGGTTATTCACAAAAGGATCTTGCGAACTCCTTAGGTAAATCACAATCGACTATTGCAAATAAAATAAGATTATTAGGATTACCTGATGAAATTAAAGATAATATAGTGGATAAGACAATTACTGAACGTCATGGTCGTGCTTTATTAAAAATAAATGATACTAAAAAACAAGTTGAAACTATGAATAAAATAGTTAAAGATAATTTAAATGTTGCTAAAGCAGAAGAATATATAAATAGAAGTCTTAAAGAAAAAAATAAACCAATTAAAAAAGGATTTATTTCTAGTAAAGACTATAGATTAGAAATTAATACTATTAAACAATCTATAGAGTTAATTAAAAAAGCGGGTACTTCTGTAGACTATGATATTGTAGAAGATGATGAGGGTGTAAAAGTAGATATCTTAATCAAGAAATAGTGGTGGTAATATAGGAGTTAAGAAATTTCTTTTAATTATTTTAATATTTATTTCAAGTTTTTATCTTTATTATGTTTATAGTAGTGAATCTGTTATCGTTAATGAAGATAAAGTTAGAGAAGCGAAAATAAGCTCGGAGTATTATAATAGGAATATAGATAATAAGGAATTTAAGGGAATTGCTTTTGGTAAGATAATCATTGATAAGATAAAGATAAATAAAGTGATTATTAAAAGCAAACCAAATTATATGCAAGGTAATATTGATAAAAATAATGTTGTCACAAATAACGAACTGGATGAATCAAAAGTATTTCTTTATGCTCACTATAGTAATATTAAAGGTATGATGTTAAATAGAGTGAGTGAATTAGTTAAAAATGATGAAATACAAATTATGAACAAAAATCAAATGAAGTTGTATAAAGTAGCAGAAGTTGGTATTATAAATAATGTTAGTGAATTGTACAAAAAAACAGAAAATGGACTATATATTATTACATGTTCGAAGTCGCTAGATCATACTAGATATTATATAAAAGCAATTAGTAGTTAGGAGAATACAAATGAAATTTACTAGAGTTATTACGTATGGAACATATGACTTATTACATTGGGGTCATATTAGATTATTAAAAAGAGCAAAAGAGATGGGAGACTATCTTGTAGTAGCTTTATCTACTGATGAATTTAACGAATTAAAAGGTAAGAAAGCTTATCATTCATATGAAGAGAGAAAAATGATGTTAGAATCAATAAGATACGTTGATTTAGTTATTCCAGAAGATAATTGGGAACAAAAGAAACATGATGTAGAATTATTAGAAATTGATAAGTTTGTTATTGGTGATGATTGGGAAGGTGAATTTGACTTCTTAAAAGATCAATGTGAAGTAGTGTATATGTCTCGTACAGAAGGTATTTCAACTACTAAAATTAAAAATGATTTAGAAGCTAAATAATAAGACTGGAAACAGTCTTTTTTATATACTTCAGGTATAATAATATAGTGTTTTAAATTTCGTTTATTGTTATCTTAAAAATCTTGTGCTATAATTGAGCTAGAAAGACTATTATTGTATACCTTAGAATCAGTAGTAATGCAAGTTATGAAAAGTTCAGCGATATATGATAGGTTGTTTCTAATCATATTGAAAGGAAATTAATGTATCTATGAACGGAAAAGTATTATGGTTTAATGCAACTAAAGGATATGGATTCATTGAAGCTGAAGATGGAACAAAAGTATTTGCTCATTTTTCACAAATCCAAACTGATGGTTACAAGACATTAGACGAAAATGAAGAAGTTACTTTTGAAATCATTGAGACTGACAAAGGACTTCAAGCTAACAACATTGAAAGAGGAAAATAGGTTTATACCTATTTTTCTTCTTTACAATTACATTTATTAAGAAAGTATTAATATTTGGTAAACAATTCTCAGATATGTAAAAAATCAACTTTTTAGAGCGAAATATATTATATTAGTATTGCTTTTATGAATTTAGGTAGTATAATGTTATAAAGAGTGTATAGTAAAATATTGGGAGTATTATATGAAAACAGAAATATTAAATGATGAAGATATCATTCAGATAAATAAAATAGTAGGAAATGATGGAGTCATAGTATTTGCAACTGAAACCGTATATGGTCTTGGTGCAAGAGCAGACTCTTTTTTGGCATATGAAAACATATTTAAGTCTAAAGATAGAAATGCTTCAAAAGTTTTAACGCTAATGTTACATGATAAACGTGATATTGATAGTTATGCTTTGATTGATAATAAAATTAGTAAAGTAATAAATGCATTTATGCCGGGTGAACTTACTCTAGTTTTACCAGTAAAAAAGAATACAAATTTATATGGTGTTAAAAGTACCATTGGTATTAGAATACCAAATAAAGAGTCAACATTAAATTTATTAAAGTCGATAAACTACCCTATGTACGTTACTTCTGCCAATATCTCGGGAGATAGTCCAGCGACATCTTTTGAACAAACTTTTGAGACATTAGATGGACGTGTTAATGGTATAATAAAAGGTGATGTAAGTTATGGTACTCCAAGTACTGTTGCAAGTATCATTGATGGTGAAATTAATATACTTAGGGAAGGGAAAATTAGTGAACTAATGATAGAAGAGGTGTATAATAATGAATAGGATTGTTATAGGTGCAGATCATGGTGGCTTTGAGTATAAGAAAGCTATTATTGAGCATTTAGAAAAAAAAGATTATGAAGTTATTGATGTCGGAACATTCTCAAGTGAGAGTGTTGATTATCCAGATATAGCACAAGAACTAGCAAAGATAGTTATTAACGATAATATTCCTGGGATATTAATTTGCGGAACAGGTATTGGAATAAGTATTGCTGCTAATAAATGTAAGGGAATTAGAGCGGCACTATGTCATGATGAATTTAGTGCTAGAATGACTAAGAAACACAATGATAGCAATGTTCTAGCAATGGGACAGCGTGTTATTGGAATAGGTCTTGCCTTAAGCATTGTTGATACATGGTTAGATAGTGAGTTTGAGGGCGGAAGACATGGTAAAAGAATAGAGAAAATGATGAATTTGGAGGAATTGTAATGAACTATAAAGTATTAGATCATCCCTTAATAAAACATAAGTTAACAATTATGAGAAAAGCGGATACAACAACAAAGGATTTTAGAGAAAATCTAGATGAAATAGCTGGTTTAATGGCTTATGAAATTACAAGAGATGTAAAAACTGAAAAAGTACAAATTGAAACACCAATAGGTAAATCAGAGCAAGAAAGACTTGCTGAAGATATTATCTTAGTACCTATTTTAAGAGCAGGTCTTGGAATGGTTGATGGAATTAGATCACTTATTCCAAATGCTAAAATTGGTCACATTGGTGTATACCGTGATGAAGAAACATATGAAGCAAAAGAATATTTTAATAAATTACCGAATAGTATTAGTGATGGTTTTGTAATGGTCTTAGACCCAATGCTAGCAACTGGAGTTAGTGCATGCGCAGCCTTAGATATGGTTAAAGAAGCAGGTGCTAAAAAGATAAAACTAGTTTGTTTAGTTGGTGTTAAAGAAGGTATTGCAGCTATTGCTAAAGAACATCCAGATGTTGAAATAGTATTAGCAGCTTTAGATGAAGGTTTAAATGAAAATAATTATATTGTTCCAGGTTTAGGTGATGCAGGAGATCGTCTGTTTGGAACAAAATAATAAAAATGATTTAAGAGCCCGTAATCTGAGAAAAGCAGTTGGTAGTGCTTCAGCTTTTTTTGGCTATGTAGCAGGTTCTATTATCATTGGAATTTATTTAGATCAAAAGTTTTTTAATAAAACCGGTACTGCTGTAGTAGTAAGTGCCGTTATCGGAATAGTATTAGTGCTAATTAGTATCGTAAGGATGGTGATATACTCACGTGGAACTGATTAGAAGAATTCAATTATACGGAGTATATGTATTAATTGTTGGAATTATCCTTATTGGGGTATTTACTCAAAACATTACATTTATAGCTTCGTATGTTATTGGGGCTATTGCTTCAAATGTGTGCTTTTATATTAATTATAATAGTATTTATAATATTGGTCGTATCGAAGGTGTTAGCAAACACACAACTGGCTTTATGGTCAGAATGCTAGTATACGCAGTAGCTTTAGCAGTAGTTTTATTGATTTTTAGCGATGTTGCTTCATTGTTTGCCCTAGTTGGATGCTTAACAATCAAGCACGCGATTCTTATTCAAGCTTTAATAGATAGGAGGTAAAAAAATGAGTTTTTTTGATAAATTAATTGAAGCACAAACACAACAAAGTCTTGTTGTAGTTGGATTAACTATATTTTTAAGTATTGTTTTCATAATTGTTGGAAATAAATTTAAGAAAGCTGATCCTTTACAAAGACCAAGTACTTTTCTAGTTTTAGTTGAAACAGGTGTGGATATGGTTCAAGGATTATTCGATAGTGTTTTTGGAAATCGTTTGCGTGGCTTTCTTCCTTATACAGTATTCCTAATGTTCTTTATCTTAATGATGAATTACATTCCATTATTCTTGCCGGTAGAGCCAGCGACAACGGATTATAGTGTAACATTATCACTTGCCTTAGTAAGTATTGTCGTATCACAAGTTGTCATGATTCAAAAACATGGTTTAAAAGGGTATTTTAAACATTTCGCAGATCCAATTTGGCCTTTGGTACCTATTAATATTATTGAAATCTTCTCAAGAGTATTAAGTATGTCACTACGTTTATTCTGTAATATTCTTTCGGGAGTAATGATTATGGGAATCGTATCAGAAGGTTTAGGAAAACTTCAAAATATGATGTTTCAAATAGGTACTGTAAGTGATGGAATTGCTGACTTAAATATTTTAAATGCAGTATTTTCGATTCCACTACATTTATTCTTTGATTTATTCTGTGGATCAATTCAAGCATTAGTATTTACATTACTTACAATGATTTTTGTTAGTCTATCACTTCCTGAGCATGAAGATGTGGTGGAAGAAAAAGAAGAAATGAAATTAAATGTTATTGTTGATGTAAAAGACAACAAAGCAACAGTATAAATAGAGGAGGATGTTGAAATGGAAAATGCACAAGGACTAATTGCAATTGCAGCAGCACTTGCAACAATGACAGGTATGGGAGCAGGAATGTCACAAGGTATTGCAACTGGAAAAGCAGTAGAAGCAATCGGGCGTAATCCTGAAACAGATGGAAAAATTAGAACAACATTAATCATTGGACTTGCACTAGCAGAATCAACAGCACTTTATGGGTTAATTGTTGGCTTAATCTTAATATTCATGAAAATGTAATAGATATAGACTATGGATAGATCAAAAAAACTACTTCCAGTGGTAACTGCTTTTTTAGCTGTATATGGAATTATAGTAGTAACAATTTTAGTATTTATATCAAATCAATAAAACAAAAAGGTGGTATATAAGAGATGGAAAATGCACAAGGACTAATTGCAATTGCAGCAGCACTTGCAACAATGACAGGTATGGGAGCAGGAATGTCACAAGGTATTGCAACTGGAAAAGCAGTAGAAGCAATCGGGCGTAATCCTGAAACAGATGGAAAAATTAGAACAACATTAATCATTGGACTTGCACTAGCAGAATCAACAGCACTTTATGGGTTAATTGTTGGATTAATTCTAATATTCATGAAAATGTAATTGATATAGACTATGGATAGATCAAAAAAACTACTTCCAGTGGTAACTGCTTTTTTAGCTGTATATGGAATTATAGTAGTAACAATTTTAGTATTTATATCAAATCAATAAAACAAAAGGTGGTATATAAGAGATGGAAAATGCACAAGGACTAATTGCAATTGCAGCAGCACTTGCAACAATGACAGGTATGGGAGCAGGAATGTCACA
>JAVWHL010000044.1:0-8729 GCA_036640095.1 Erysipelotrichales bacterium
AATTCTAAGCTATATTTTGCCATATAAAAACACCCCATTTGTTAGATTTTTTGGTCTAACTTTTGGGGTGCACTACACATCATCAGACTTGGTTTTCCTTATGTTTTATTAGATTTCTTGAACAGAAACAACTCCTGGAATTTCTTCACACATCATTTCTTCAATATATTCAGTTGTTTGACCAGTAGCATGACATCCAGAACATGCACCTAACATTTTAATATAGACAATACCATCTTCGAATTTAACAAATTCAAAGTCACCACCATCTCTTTGTAAATATGGTCTTACAGTTTCACTAAATTCTCTAATTTGTTCATCAATTGTTTTCATTTTAAAAACCTCCTAGTAGAATGTAATAAACAACACTTATAATTACTCCTAATACAAAGCCACCAAAAACCTCAAAACGTTCATGTCCAAGTATTTTCTTCATTTTTTTAAAATAAATTGGATCATCAAACTTGATATTTTCTAATGATTTTAAATCATCAATCAATTGTTGAGTAAGCTCAATATGTCTACCAGCATATAATCTAACATTCATTGCATCATATGCAACAATTAATAAAAAGATAAATGCTACAAAGAATAACGAGCTATCAAAACCTTCTTTAAGGCCGATTGCTAAAGCTAAACTAGTTACAGTAGAAGTATGGGAGCTTGGGAATCCTCCAGCAGCTAGAAACTGATATTTATCAAATGATTTTGTCTTCAAATATAAAGCAAAAGGCTTTAAAAATTGAGCAATTACATTTGCTAGTAATGCTGCAATAAGAGGATAATAATCATAAAACATATCATTACCTCCACTTCTTTATAATTATACCATAAGTTATTGATAAATAAAGTAAAATACAAAATATGTTTGGTATAAAAAATACATATAAAAAGTTAAAAGGTATAGTGATTTATGCTATAATTAGAATGAGGTGTTTTTATGAAATACAAAAAAGGAGATGTTGTAATAGGTAATGTGACTTCAATAAAGCCCTATGGTGCTTTTATATCACTACCACAACATAAAAGTGGACTTCTACATATTTCAGAAGTATCACATGATTATATAAAAGATATTAATACTGTCTTAAAAATAAATGAAAAAGTAAAAGTAAAAATTATAGATGTAAATGAAAAAGAAAATCAAATTATCTTTTCAATAAAAGCTTTAAGTAAATCTAAAAGAAAAACAAGAACTAAAAATAGAACTAGGCATAAAGAAATGATTATGGAAACAAAAAAAGGTTTTAGTGAATTAGAGAATTTATTGCCTTACTGGATGGATAATTATGATGGAGGCAAAATATGATTAAATTTAGTGATGAAAATAATTTAATTGATATAGACTATGCTTCATACAAATCACGATTATCAAAAATAGTTACTGGTATTAATGATAAAAGTATTGAAGGTAGTGATTTTTTAGGTTGGATAGATGTTTTTAATAATTCTCAGCATGTAGTAGATGAAGTTATTAATGAAAACAAAAGACTTAGAAAACTTGGGAAGACGATGGTTGTGATTGGAATAGGTGGATCATACTTAGGTGCTAAAGCAGTAGATGATGCTATTTATGGACAAAATCTAGCAACTGAATACAAATTATTATTTGTAGGAAATAGTATTTCTAGTCACTATATCGATGAAATATATAATCACTGTTTAAATAATGACTTTGTTTTAAATGTTATATCTAAATCTGGGAGTACTTTAGAAAGTGCATTATCTTTTAGAATCTTTAAGAAATTGCTTATTGAAAAATATGGTGAAGAAGGTCTTAAAGAAAGATTAGTTATTACTACTGATCCAAGTGATGGAAAACTAAGAGAATTCGCTAATAAACATGATTATACTAGCTTTAATATTCCAAGTGATGTTGGAGGTAGATATTCGGTATTTACTGCAGTAGGACTAATCCCTTTAGCATTTGGTGGTATTGATATTGAAAAGTTTTTAAAAGGTGGAGCAGATGCTTCAAAACAATACTTAAAAGATGATATTAACAATGATGCATTTAAATATGCTTTAAATAGATATATTTTAAATGAAGAAAATGGTTTTGCAGTAGAGGCTTTAATTTCATATCGACCATCATGTCGTTATCTAATTGAATGGATTAAACAATTATATGGAGAATCAGAAGGAAAGAATAGTAAAGGATTATTACCTGTAGGCTTTATATATTCAACTGATTTACATTCACTTGGACAGTTTGTTCAAGATGGATCTAAAATACTGTTTGAAACATTGTTTAAGATAAATAATTCCAAAAGAGTTGTAGACATACCATTAGAAGAAGATGACTTTGATGGATTAAATAGAATCGTTGCACAAAACTCAATGCATGATATTAAGATGAAGACAATGAGTGGTGTAATAAATGCACATACTGAAGGTGGCGTACCTAACTTAGTAATAGAAATGGAATATTTAGATGACTATACAATAGGATACTTAATGAGCTTTTTAATGTATTCTTGTATGTATACTGCATATTTATTAGAATTGAATCCGTTTGATCAACCAGGTGTTGAAATATACAAAAGAGAAATGTATAAACTCTTATAGGGGGATATAAAATGATTGAAATAAAAAATGTGAGTTTTAGTTATAAGGGCTTTGAAGAAGAAGATAATGAAGAAGTTCTAAAAAATATAGACTTAACTATTAATGATAATGAACATACTTGTATACTAGGGCATAATGGTTCTGGTAAATCAACATTAGCTAAGCTTTTAGTAGGCTTAGATTTTTGTGATAAAGGAACTATCTTAATAGATAATATAGAAATTAATGAAGAGAATGTATATCAAATTAGAGAGAAAATAGGAATTGTTTTTCAAAATCCAGATAATCAATTTATTGGGGCGACAGTTCAAGATGATATTGCATTTGGATTAGAAAACAAATGTGTACCAAGTGAAGATATGCAGGGTATAATTGAAGAGTATGCTGGTAAGGTAGGTATGCAAGAGTTTCTTGATAAAGAGCCGACAAGACTATCTGGTGGTCAAAAACAAAGAGTTGCGATTGCTGGAATCTTAGCTACTAATCCTAAAATTATGATCTTTGATGAGGCAACAAGTATGCTTGATCCAATTGGTATTATGGAAGTTAATAATAGTATTGAAGAATTAAGAAAAGAAAATAAAACGATTATTAGTATTACTCATGATGTTGATTATGCTTTAAAAACAGACCGTCTGATTGTATTAGATGAGGGTGCGGTATTGTTCGATGGAAAACCTCGCGATGTTTTTAAACATCAAGATAGATTAGTTGAAATAGGTCTTGATATACCTTTTGCACTTAAAATATCAAATGCATTACAAAATGAAGGATTAACAATTAAAAATTGTTTATCTATGAAGGAGCTAGAAGAAGAATTATGTCAATAGAAATTAAAAACTTAGAGCATACATATAGTAAGAATACAATCTTTGAATTTAAAGCTTTAGATGATGTAAGTTTAAATATTGAACAAGATTCTTTTACTGCGATCATCGGTAAAACAGGGAGTGGTAAATCATCACTAATACAACATTTGAATGCTATATTATTACCCGATAAAGGTGAAATAATTATTGATGAGTTTCGTATGGATAATACAATGGCAAAGAAAAGTTTTAAAAGCCTTAGAAAAAAAGTAGGACTTGTTTTTCAATTTAGTGAATATCAATTATTTGAAGAAACAATCTTAAAAGATGTAATGTTTGGACCAATAAATTTTGGTGTGGATAAAAAGAGTGCAGAGGAAACAGCACGTCGTTGTTTATCACTTGTAAATATCGATGAAAAATTATTTGAAAAATCTCCATTTGAATTATCTGGTGGTCAAAAAAGAAGAGTTGCGATTGCAGGTATTCTAGCAATGGATCCTGATATCTTAGTGTTAGATGAGCCAACTATTGGATTAGATCCTCAAGGTGCAATTGAGATAATGAATGTTTTTATCGATTTAAAAAACAACTATAACAAGACATTAGTTTTAGTATCTCATGATATGGACTTTGTTTATAAGTATGCGGATGAAATTGTTTTAATGAATAAGGGTAAAATAATTGAAAAAACAGACAAAGTAACTTTCTTTAATAAACCATATTTAAATGAATATAATATTGATAAACCTAAAGTATTACAGGTTTATGAAAAGTTTGTTAAAAAGGAAGCTAGTGAATTTATTGATTTTGATACAATGATTAAAGCTATTAAAGAGGTGAATAATCATGTTAAATAATATTACAATAGGAACATATCTTCCTTATAATTCGATTATTCATAAAATAAATCCTCTTGCTAAGATAATATCACTTATCTTATTATTAGTTGGAGTTTTCTTAATTAAAGATTTAAAACTATACCTAGTAGCTATTGTCTTAGTCTTTATTTTAGTTAAAGTAGCAAAACTTTCTATATTAAGACTAATGAAAAGTTTAAAAATATTAATGTTCATGTTTATCTTTTTATTTATAATTAATTTATTTATTATAAAAAGAGGAGATTTATTATATAACTTCTTTGGTCTAGAAATATATAGTGGAGCATTATATCAAACACTATTAATATTCTTTAGATTAATGCTGATGGTCTTTCTTTCATCAATTCTAACGATGACTACAAAACCATTAGATTTAACACTTGGAATTGAACAAAGTTTAACACCATTAAAGAAAATTGGTTTTCCAGCACATGCTGTTGCAATGATGATTTCAATAGCATTACGCTTTATTCCAATTTTAGTAGATGAGACCAATAAGATTATGATTGCTCAAACATCTCGAGGTGTTGATTTTCAAGCAAGTAAGATTAAAGAGAAAATACAAGCTGTTATATCATTGTTGATTCCATTGTTTGTTTCAGCATTTAAAAGAGCAGAGGACCTTGCTAATGCAATGGAAGCTAGAGGTTATAATCCAAATGCAACAAGAACTAGATATGTTGTATTTAGATGGCAATTAAAAGATACACTTACTATTATTGTTTCAGTATTATTCTTAGGTGGAATTATATGTTATTCAATTATAAGTTAACAATAGCATACGATGGTAGTTCCTTTTATGGATATCAATACCAAGAAAATCAACGAAACATACAAGGCATTATTAATGAAGTTGTTTCACAGCTAAACAATAATACACAAACAAGTGTACATGCATCAGGTCGTACTGATAGAGGTGTTCATGCATGTGGTCAAGTATGTCATTTTGAATCTGATTTTGATTTAAATTTAAACTATTTCGAACATGCAGCAAATAGAACATTACCAGACGATATTAGAGTTTTAGAGATTATAAAAGTAGATAATGAGTTTCATAGCCGCTTTAAAGCAAAAGGAAAACATTACCAATATATTATTAATACTGGAGAATATGATGTCTTTAAAGTAAAGTATCATTGGCAATTAAATAGAAGCTTAGACTTAATAGCTATGAAAGAAGTAGTACAATGTTTTAAGGGTAAAAGAGATTATAAAACATTTTCATCAGCTAACAAAGATCAAACAACAATTAAAGATATAAAAGAATTAACAATCAAACAAGAGAATGATTTAATTATTATAGATATCTATGGAAGTGGCTTTTTAAGATATATGGTTAGAAAGATAGTAATGGCTTTAGTAGATGCAGGAATACATAAAAAAGATGTTGCTTCAATAGAAGAATTGCTTGCTAAAAAGAGTACAGCAGCATATTCTAGAGTTGCACCACCTGAGGGATTATATTTAATGGAGGTTTTTTATGAATAGAATTATTAATAGAATAAAGATAGTAGGCTTAGTATCAATTATCTTTTTAAGTTTAGGAGCTACTAATATAAATGCAGCAAACTTTAATAAAGTATTTAAAGATGAAAATCTTGCTACTTGTGTTGCTAAATCACTTAATAAAGAAAGCGATGATGTTTTTAATGAAAGAGAATTAAAAAACATTGCATATTTAGATTGTCAAAATCAAGATATTAAAAGTTTAAGTGGTATATCAAAGATTACTAATTTAGAAGCAATAAATTTAAAAAATAATAAGATAAAAGAAGCCTCTGAACTAAGTGCATTAAACTTAAAATCAATCGATTTATCAAATAATGAAGGTATTACTGATTTAAATTCTCTTTATTATATTGATATTTTAAAAGAACTATCTATTGAAAATATAAAGTATAATAAAATCAGTATTGTTAATGAATTCAAGAATTTAGAGAGATTAGATATATCTAATAATAATTTAAAAGATATTTCTTTTCTTACTAGTTTAAAGAAGTTAAAGGAAGTAGATGCTTCAGATAATAAAATAGATTCTATAAAAGATTTATCAAATATGGGAAGATTATCTAGAATTAGTGTAGCTAACAATAAGATATCAAGTGTAAATAAGTTGCCTATTAATATAGAAATGCTTAATGTAAGTAAGAATGAAATAAGTAAATTACCTAATTTAAGTAACTTTATTAAATTAGACTATCTTGATGTATCTAATAATAAATTAGATGATATAAACTTTTTAGAAAAGAATAGAAGTATTAAGTTTTTAGATATTAGTTCAAATAATATTAGTGAAATCGCATTATTAAATGGTATGAATCAATTAGAAGTATTAACATTAGATTATGATAAAATAAAAGATAAAGATAAATTAGATGAGCATTTACTGATGTTTTATAATAGAAACAATGGTGATCTTGTAATATCTGGTTTAGAAAAGAATATATCTAAGGATAATGATCTAAATAAAATATTAATGTATGTTGGTATTGGAAGTGCAATTGTAGTTGCGATTATACTTATTGTTGTCGTTAATAAGAAAAATAATGTTAAAAGAAGAAAAGCACAAGAAGAAAAAGAAATCGCAGAAATTAATGTAGATATAGTTAGTACTGATGATATGGAAGAAGAGGTCCTTGTAGAGGGAGATATCAATTTAGAGGTTGAAAGTATTGTAGAAGATGAAATAGTTGATATTAAAGATGAAAACAAGGAAATAGAAGAAGTTAAAGAAGAACAAGATATTGTTGATTTGCCTACTGAAGATGAATCAAATACTATTATTAAACAGGAATTTAATGATATAGTAGATAGTGTTGATGTAGATGAAGTAGTCTTAGACTTAGAAGCTGTAAATGAAGAAGTTATAGATATTGAGGAAACAAAGCAAGAAGTAGAAGAAGTTGAAGTAATTAATAAAGATGATAATGATAAAAATATTATAAGTATTGATGATAATACTAATGTGCTAAGTGAAGAAGAATTAGATACTGAAGTAGAAATTGAAGTAGTAGAACAAGAAAAAGATAATAGTGAAGAAATAGTAGAAGAAACTATTGTTGAAAAAGAAGAAGATAGTGTTGATAATGAAGAATCGAAAGAAGAATTAAATAAAAAGGATTCTAATTATAGACCAAGAAGAGCACTTTCTGCTAGCGGTAAAGAACAAATTGATATGAAAAAACATCCAAGAAGAAGAAAAAACAGAAGATAAATGAAAAAGGGATAAAATAATCCCTTTTTTATCTGCCTTTTATTGACTTTTAGAAATGGTAATTGTATAATGGTAATTGGCTAGTCTTTAAGCAGTAAGAAAAACAAAAAATCGAAAAAAGATATTGCATTTAGTAGATAATATATGTTATACTATATTAGTCAGCGAATGCGCCTGTAGCTCAACTGGATAGAGTGCTTGACTACGGATCAAGAGGTTGTGAGTTCGATTCTTGCCAGGCGCGCCATTTTTTAAAAGAGTATATCGGGAAGTAGCACAGCCTGGTAGTGCACCTGGTTTGGGACCAGGGGGTCGCAGGTTCGAATCCTGTCTTCCCGACCATTAATGGGGCTATAGCTCAGCTGGGAGAGCACCTGCCTTGCACGCAGGGGGTCAGCGGTTCGAACCCGCTTAGCTCCACCATTAATAAAATTAAAATGAGTCAAAAATACGGCGGAGTAGCTTAGTTGGCTAGAGCGTTCGGTTCATACCCGAAAGGTCGGGGGTTCAAGTCCCTCCTCCGCTACCATTCATGGACCCATAGCTCAGTTGGTTAGAGCTACTGGCTCATAACCGGTAGGTCGCAGGTTCGAGTCCTGCTGGGTCCACCATTTTAAAACAAGTACAAAACATAATTTAATTAAATAACAATATATGGAGGAATACCCAAGCCTGGCTGAAGGGATCGGTCTTGAAAACCGACAGGGGTGTTAAAGCTCGCGGGGGTTCGAATCCCTCTTCCTCCGCCATTAATTAAATTATGTACAAAACACATCGCGGGGTAGAGCAGCTCGGTAGCTCGTCAGGCTCATAATCTGAAGGTCGCTGGTTCAAATCCGGCCCCCGCAACCAATGGTCCAGTGGTGTAGTGGTTAACATGCCGCTCTGTCACAGCGGAGATCGCGAGTTCGAGTCTCGTCTGGACCGCCATTGGCTTCGTAGCTCAGTCGGTAGAGCAGAGGATTGAAAATCCTCGTGTCGGCGGTTCGATTCCGTCCGAAGCCACCATTTAAAAGTAAAAGTCCTTATTAAAGGGCTTTTTTCATATTCATTGTTATTGCAATACAAATAAAGTACAAATATTATTCTATTCTATACTCTGTTGTAGTTTTTCTATATAGTTTACAGTGTTATTTCTTATTTGATGTGTATAGGTATCTAGTGTTATTTTAGTCTTAGAATGTCCTAATGATTTTGATAGGTCTTTGTCATTTATATCAGTATCATAATACATGAGTGATGTATAAGAATGTCTAA
>JAVWHL010000045.1:0-8611 GCA_036640095.1 Erysipelotrichales bacterium
AGTGAATATAGTAATGGACCTATTGAAGGTATTAATAATAAGATTAAAGTAATAAAAAGAGTATCATATGGTTATCGATCATTTCTCAACTTTAAGCTGAGGATAATGATATGTTTCAACCTAATTAAAAAAGCTTAACCTTTCGGTTAAGCTTGCGACTAATTATCAGCGGAAATCGTTATTCCCCTCTATTTGACAAAGAGCCCTAATAATCAGCGGAAATCGTTATTCCCCTCTATTTGACAAAGAGCCCTAATTATCAGTGGAAATTGTTATTCCCCTCTATTTGACAAAGAGCCATTATATAGAGATGTCTTTTACTAAGCCTATTCTATTCTAGAAAATATCTTCTTCTATATTAAATAGCTTATCATATGTATTTTTATTTATTACTATTGTTTCTATATTATTAATACACTCTTCTATTTCTGCTTCATAATCAAATTTAGCTTCATTAGCTTCTACTTTATCTAACTTAGGCTCAATCACTGGATTATCAGGTAAGAAGATTGTACAACAATCCTCAAAAGGCTGAATACTAGTTTCATAAGTATCTATTTTATGAGCTAAATCTATAATTTCTAGCTTATCAAAACAAGCAAGAGGTCTAATTACTGGCATACTAGTTACAGCATTAATTACTGACATACTTTGAAGTGTTTGTGAAGCTACTTGAGCTATTGATTCTCCATTAACTAAGATATCACATTTATTTCTTTTTGCTACTTCCTCACACACACGATACATCATTCTTCTAAGAAGTGTCATTGAATAAGAAGCATCCGTATTAGCATTTATCGCTAACTGTAGCTTAGTAAATGGAACATTATGAACCTTTACTTCATCAGTATACTCTAAATACTTAGCAGCTAGTTGTAATACTTTATTTAAAGCTTTTTGAGACGTATAAGGAGGAGATGCAAAGTGAATAGCCTCTACCTTAACACCACGCTTCATAACCATATAACCAGCTACTGGTGAATCAATACCACCAGATAACATTAATAATCCTTTACCACTTACACCAACTGGATAACCATGAGCACCATCAATCTTTTCAAAGAAGATATACGCATAATCATATCTAATATCAATATTAATTCCTAAATCAAAGTCTCTCATTTTAACACTTAAATCAGTATTTTGTAAAACTTTAGTTGCTATAGCACGATTTACTTCATCAGATATCATTGGAAATTGCTTATTACCTCTTTTAGTAATAACTTTAAATGTCTTATACTTACTAAAATCGATACAAGACATTACAGCTTCCTCGATAGCTTCATAATTAGCTGCAACTCTTTTAGCAATCGAAAAATTTTGAATACCAAAGACATTCTTTAATTCTGCAATTATCTCATCAACATTATAATCACTAAACTCAACATACATACGATCCCTTTGTGATCTAATATCAATCTTAGGATAATGCTTTAATTTCTTTCTTATATTTGATTCTAATTTATTTATAAAATACTTTCTATTTTTCCCCTTAGTATTTAATTCACCATATCTTATTAAAATAATATCTTTCATTTTCTAGCCTCTCTTTATTTGATTTAAACATTCATTTAATGAATCTATGAATGAATCTATTTGTTCAATACTAGTATCTAAATCAAAACTAATTCTAAATGCACTATCCTTTAGTTTTTCATCAATTGGTAAAGCATCCATAACCCTAGAACGCTTTACATTAGTAGAACAAGCTGATTTAGTTGACAATAATATATCTTTAAGCTCTAAAGCATTCAAGATAACTTCTGATTTATAATCTGGTATTGAAAAGTTAATAATAAACTTTGAATTATTAGTAATACTAGAATTAACATGAACACTCTCAATATCACCTAATTTATTATAGGCATATTCAAATCTTTTATTTACACTATCTATATTCTTAGCTTCTAAATATAACCTTAGAGTCTTAGTCCAAAGAATATTAAAGAAATAATTAGAAGTCCCTGCCCTTTGATTATCTTCTTGTGAACCACCCGTAATTAAGCTTTTAAGGTTAACCTTAGCCTTCTTATATAATAGCCCACTACCTTTTAAGCCATTTATTTTATGAGCTGAAAAACTAGCCAAATCAAGTTTTCCTAAATCAATATCTAATTTACCTAACGCTTGCACACAATCACTATGAACTATTATATCTTTATTAATAGCCTTAATATCATCATAAATATCTTCTACATTATTAATACTACCCAATTCACTATTTACTTTCATAATTGAAATAAGAATTGTATTATCTTTAATCGCATCTAAAATATCATCATTATTTATTGAACCATCACTTTGAGGCTTAAGATAAGTAACTTCAAAACCATCCTCTTCTAATTGTTTAATACACTCATATACAGAAGAATGTTCAATCATTGAAGTAATAATATGCTTCTTATTATTCTTAAGATGCTTATATGCTATCCCTTTAATTGCCATATTATTTGATTCACTACCACAAGATGTATAAATCAATTCATCACTCTTTACCTTTAATATCTCAGCTAATTTATTTCGCCCTTGTTCTTGCATTTCATTTAATTCTAATGCTGGAGTATAAGGACTATGAGCATTTAAAAAATATTTATTGTAAAGATTACTTAAAGTATTTAATACTTCACTATTTGGTTTAGTAGTTGCTGCATTATCTAAATAATTCATATTTCTCTCCTTATAAGCTAAAACAACTCCTAATTAAATAGGAGTTGAACTTAACTGTTTACTTTTATATCTTAATAATTCTTTTCTAATACTAGGATAAATCGATTCAATTGCTTCAATTGCACTTGATAATGATTTAGTATATTCCCCATTAGTAAAGAATTGTTCTGCACGATTTAACATTACATCTATTTCAGGACGACTAGAACGATACCTATTCGCAAAGACAATCGTATTCTCAGCCATCTGAGCCGTTTTTAATAAGTTTCTTGAATTATCATATAACTTGTATACCGCTTCACTTACAAACGAAGCTTTTGAACTTATTAATGTAATATTTAATGGTTTCTCATTTAATAATATAGATACCTCTTTTAAACCAATTTTACATTCCTCAATCGTATCATAATAAGCTTGTGATAACATAGGAAGTTGCATTTGACGAAGACGCGATTCACAATCCTTTATAATATATAACATATTATTATATTCATTTTGAATACGTTTCTCATCAGTTCTAATCTCTTCTATTCTTACAAGATAAGCCTTTAAAGCCTTAGATAAAGCCTCAAACTTAGGTATGATAACTTCAGCTTCCTCTTGTAGTTGAGATGCTACATATGCCGTTGACATATGCTTAGAAACAATCTCATTTTTTTGTTGTAAGAAATTAAACACTAATCTAGTTTCCATGATTAAATTAGCTTCCTCATTTTGAGAAAGAATATAATGTTTTTTAAGACCATCAATTTCAGTATTAGCCTCTTTACATAACTTATCAGCTTCCATACTCACATCAACTAAACGACCAATACTATTATCCAATTTTTCATTAGCTTGAATCTCTTGCTCAAGTTCAATTAAAATATTATCTAAGTCCTTATGCACTAAATGTGATGTATCTTGAAGATCTTTTAAGAAAACATCAACATTCTTAGATAGAACACTTACAATATTTTTATTGATAGCATTAAATCTCTTTGGAACATTTAAATGCTCTAAATTATATTTGCGCTTCATAATATCGTTATAAGTTGTTTCAACTTCTTTTAACTTAATTGGTAAATCCTGAGTTAAATCATCTAATACAGCCGGAAGATTATTTAAGATATCTTTCATCTTTAATAATTCACCCTCAAGTGAAGTAGCTTTAGAACGAGCTTTATCAACTTGTGATTGATTTAATAAAATATCAATATTAGTAAAAGAATCTTCTATATTAACAAAATATTTTTCAATTGCTTGATTATATGGTTTATATGATTCAATATTAGCTTGATACATTTTACGATAATTTCTAAACAATTCCTTTTGATTAGTAATCTCTTCCCTATTCTTAACATCTACTTGTGTAGCCACCGATAATTGTTCTTGAATAGTTTGGTATTGTTGTTCAAAATCCTCAATATCTTTTTCTAATTGAACTAGTTTTTGATCTGTCTCTTTATATTTACGAGCATAAACTAAAGATTCAACTTCATTAACTTCACCTTTTAGTCGCACACTTTCATGTGTTGAAAGATATTCATATGTTTCATTCCATTCCTCATATTGCTTTTCAACTTCTGCAGTCTTAGGCATTAAAGAAACTTTATTTAAAAGATATTGTACAGGCAATGATTTAAGCATGCTTATACGATCTTGTATCTTATCCAATTCATCTAGGCGTTTTTTCTTTTTGTACGAATTACTTGCGATTATTGCAATAATTATAAGGACAACTACTACAACACCTAATATTCCAAATAAAACTAATTTGTTCACGCTATCACCTCATAGAACATTTTACCATATTAATCAATTAAATTAAACTATATTTACTACAAATATACATTTATCTAGCCTTAATATTCGACATATGATAAAATAATTAAGAGGTGAAAATATGAAAAAATTAACAAAGTTTTTAGGTATCTTCTTTATGGTACTATTTGTTGTTGGATGTGGAGCTCAAGATAAGAAACCATCTGATGTAGCAGAAGCTGTAAAAAACAAAGAATCATTCATTGTAGTTGCTAGTGCAAGTGATTGTGCTGCATGTAAAGTTTATATGCCAATTGTAGATGAATACTCTAAAGAAAACAAAGATACTAAGGTCTTAAACGTTGTTATTGATGAATTAAAAGAAGATCAAGAAAAAACTGATTTTATAGCTAAATATAATGTTAGTGCAACACCAACAACAATCTTCTTTAATAAAGGAGAAGTTAAGACAATTAAAACAGGAACTTTAAGTAAGGATGAATTAGTAGATTTCACTAAAGATTACTTAAAATAAATAAAACGCTATTCATTGAATAACGTTTTTTTTCTATACAATTTTTCTTTTCTTTAAGAATGATACTAATGTTGTGGTTAAGATAATAAATATTGGTAAAGATATTACCATCTTAATTAGTCTAATTCCTACTCCTACTACAAGTGGAACACCATACATTATATTTATCCAAAAACTAGTTAGTATTACTGAACAGATTAACTGTTCTAAAAGAATGATTAATGTTAGAACATTAATATCAATAATAACCTTATCTTTTAGTTTTATGCTTGCTACTCTAGAAAGAATAATAACTAAAGCAAAAATACCAATGATACTTGACATAATTAAGGTACGATGACTTGAATCCAAAACTATTTTGGTTTTATTATCAAGTGAAAGTACATCATTATTAAATATAATAAAACTTATTGAAATAATTGCTAGAATAACAGTACTTACTAATGCTGTGATTACTAGCTTTTTTGATTTATCCTTAAAATATCTTGAACAGACTGAAGGAATAAAGCATGCTAACATAGCTGTTAATGTAAAGCCTAAAAATGGCATTGAACCATCACCCGTTGCTGGAGCAATTAATACACCAATCAAATCGATAACTAGACCAGCTAGCAAAGATATTTTAGGTGAGTACAAGATACCAATTGTAATAGATACAACACTTGCTAAACTAATAACTAAAATTGGTGCAGCAGGTGTAATCTTAATTGATAATGCTTTTGATAAAACTACATTTAAGACACATAGTAATGCTACTACAGAAACATCTTTAACACTCATCTTTTGGCGATCTTTATAGGCAGTAATCCCAAATAAAACGACCATAATGGCAAAAACAACTACTTGAACAATAATAATATTCATAATAAAAAGCCTCCTTAAATAATTAGAGACCGATATAATTTTATATTTAAAAAACATATAAAACCTAGCGGATGCGATAAGACACTGTGCTTTCGCTTCGTTTCTAGCCAACATCCCATACTAGAACACTTTACACATCTTATCTACTCTATATTCATTATAATACAAATCTGTATAAAAAAAAAGGGTTTCCCCTTTTCTTATAAGTCTATAATACTACCAATTTTTGGTAATTGTACTTCAAAGTTTTTAGCAATTGTTGCACCAATACTAGCAAAGCTATATAAATCACCTAAGTTTTTACCAGCTTTAAGCCCATTGTAATATGCTACAAATGGCACATATTCTCTAGTATGATCACTTCCACTATAGTTTGGATCATTTCCATGGTCTGCAACTAACATTAATAAATCATCATCTCTAAGATTAGCTAGAACTTCACTTAATTGTCCATCAAATTCTTCTAGTGCACCAGCATATCCTTGAGGATCACGACGATGTCCGAAGTTAGCATCAAAGTCAACTAAGTTAACAAAGCATAAACCTTTAAAATCACGATCTTTAATCATTGCAATAGTTTGTTCCATTCCATCAAAGTTAGATTTTGTTTTATTAGATTCACTTAAACCTTTACCATTGAAAATATCAAATATTTTACCAACAGAAATTGTTTCTAAACCTTTGTTTTTCATAAAATCTAAAACAGTATCTTCACTTGGAGATAAAGCATAATCATGACGATTTGGCGTACGTTTGAATGAACCAGGTTCTCCAACATATGGACGAGCAATAACTCTTCCTAAAAGCCAATCTTCACGCATTGTAATATCTCTAGCAATCTCACAACAACGATATAATTCTTCAACAGAAATAATATCTTCATGAGCTGCTATTTGAAGAACACTATCAGCAGATGTATATACAATTAAATCTCCTGTTTCCATTTGGTGTTTACCATATTCTTCAATAATTTCAGTACCACTTGCTGCTTTATTAGCAACCACTTTACGTCCAGTACGTTCTTCTAATTCTTTAATCAGTTCATCAGGGAAACCTGTTTCTGTAAATGTTACGAATGGGTTTGTTGTTTTAATTCCCATAAACTCCCAATGACCTGTCATTGTATCTTTACCATTGCTCTCTTCTTCAATACGAGCAATTATTGCTTTATGATTTTCATTATGATATTTTTTATTGTTTGAAAGGTTACCAAAACCTAAATTAACTAGATTAGGAATAGCAAGTTTTTCTTTAGCACCAAGAACACTATCAATAGTACTGGCACCAACATCACCAAACTTATCAGCATCTTTCATAGCCCCTGCTCCTAGAGAATCAAGTACGATTAAAAACACTCTTGAAAATTCCATATTATCAACTCCTTTTGTTTTCATATTATACCACATAATACATTTAGACAACATTAATATCCCTTTTATTTTATTGATTATTTCATGAACTTTCTATAAGATAATAGAAAGGGGTGTTATGGATGAAAACTAAACAATTATACTATGAAAATATTTGGCAATTAGACTTTGAGGCCAACATCATAGAAGTAGTAGAAAAAGATGGTCAATATCATCATATTTTAGATCAGAGTGCATTTTATCCTGAAGGTGGAGGAATGGCATCTGATAAAGGATTTATTAATGATTTAGAAGTTATAAAGGTATATAAAAAGAATGATATTATATACCATGTACTAGATCAAAAGTTACAAGGAAATATTGAAGGTAGAATCGATGGGCTAAACCGTACTAAAATGATTCAATTTCATGATGCGCAACATATCCTTTCAGCTATCTTAGAAAAGGATTATGGACTAGCTACTGTTTCTCATCACGTTCATGAATTTGATTGCGATTTATTTTTAGATGGTCCTATAACTGAACAAGTGATGAATGAGGTTGAATTAAAAGCAAATCAATTAATTTATGAGCATAAAAGATTAGATACATTACTGATTAATAAGGAAGATTTAATTAAATATAATATCGAAGATAAAGACATCTATACTAATCCAGTTAGGATTACCAATATTGAATCTTTAGATGATTTTAATGCTTGTGGTTGTATGCACTTTAATAATTTAAGCTATGTTCAAATGATAAAATGTTTTAAAGTTGAAAAAGTTAATAAAGATTATAAATTATTATTTAGTGCAGGCATATCTCTTAGTAATTATTTTAATGTTATTTATGATAACTATCGAGAAGTTCAAAAAGTACTAAAAGCAAATGATGATAATTATCTTGAACGATTTAATAGTATTAATAATAAAAGTATAGAGCTAACTAAAAAACTAGCAAGTTATAAAGAAGAATATTATAAGGAAGTTATTAAAGATGTTGATAGTTCTTTCTTTATATATGAAGTTAAAGAGAGTGAAGATTTAAGAATACTTGCTACATTATTAATTAATAAAGAAAGACCAATAAAAGGATATCTATATTATCAAAATGAAAATGCTTATCAATTCTGTATCTTTAAACAAACAGATGATGAGTATTCTATAAGTGATTTATTAAATCGTTTAAAAGAAGATTATCAAATTAATGGTGGTGGTAAAGGATTAATAATTAGTGGCCAAACAAATGAAGATTTAAGTAGTATAATACTAGATTATATATCATAACCACTTGTAGAACAAGTGGTATGTACTCGCCCTATAAGGGCATATTGTTGCACTGGTCATTCGACTACTGAAAGCCTGACAGCTGCAACTCTTTCACAAGCGGCCACTTAAAGTGGCTTTTTTTATTTGCTTGCTTTCACTTGCTCACCCGTAAACGGGTCTAT
>JAVWHL010000046.1:0-8566 GCA_036640095.1 Erysipelotrichales bacterium
TTATATCTCTAAAATATAAATAATGGGACATTTTCATTTTCGATTACTTAAGACATTATCATATTCGAATCAGATTTTTTAAATATTTATAATCTTTTTATTGACACAATGTTCTCAATATCATATAATCTAGTTAATACAAATTTAAAGACATTGAAAAGGAAAGTAATTCTATTAACCTTTTAAAGAGAGTCTACGTGTGGTGAGAGTAGATAAAGTAAGATTGAATGAAAATGGCCTTGGAGTTTTGTACCGACATACTTATGTATTAGGCTACAACGGTTGCACCCGTTACTGTGCTAGAGTATAACCTATCTTTTATAGATAGAGTACTTGAAGAGGTGTTTATTGTGAAATAGACATAAAATAAGGTGGTACCGCGAGTCTTTCGTCCTTTGATTAGGATGAGAGGCTTTTTTTATTATATTAAGGAGTGTGAGCAGAAATGATTGAAGTACAAAATGTTTATAAGGAATATGGAAGTGCATCTAATAAAGTAATAGCATTAGATAATGTTTCATTAAAAGTAGCAAAGGGTGAAATATTTGGTGTTATTGGTTATAGTGGAGCTGGTAAATCAACATTGATTAGACTATTAAATCAATTGACTAAACAAGATAAGGGAAATGTTATAGTTGATGGAGTTGTCTTAAATGAATTAAGTGATAGTCAACTAAGAAAGGAAAGAGAAAATATTGGAATGATATTTCAACATTTCAATCTTCTAGCAAATGCAACAGTTTTAGATAATGTACTATTTGCATTAAAGATAATTAAGTATCCAAAGGATAAGCAAAAAGCTAGAGCTTTAGAATTACTAGAACTAGTTAAGATTTCAGATAAGGCTGATGCATATCCGGCTCAATTATCTGGTGGACAAAAACAAAGAGTTGCAATAGCAAGAGCTTTGGTTACTTCACCAAAAGTATTACTTTGTGATGAAGCTACTTCAGCACTAGATCCAGAAACAACAAAAGAAATACTAAAATTATTATTAGAAATAAATGAAAAGTTAAACATTACGATTGTTCTTATATCACATGAGATGCATGTTATTAAAAGAATATGCGATCGTATTGCAGTTATGGATGAAGGTAGAATTATTGAAATGGGAGATATCCATGAAGTATTCAATAATCCACAACAACCACTAACTAAAAGATTTATAAGCATTGCTGATAACTTTAGTGATTTAGATGATATCTCAAAACAGATTAAAGATAATTATAGTAATGGAATATTATTTAGATTATTATTTGATGATGATAAGAATAGACAACCAATTGTCTCACACATAGCGCGTGAACTAGATATTGATATTAGTATCTTATATGGTGCAATTGATGTTATTAATAGTGGAAGTTTAGGAAGTTTAATAATCCATCTTAATGAAGATGAAAGTAAAGTAAAGGAAGTTCAATCTTTACTAGATAAAAACAATGTTAAATGGGAGGTACTATAAAATGGATATTAATATTGATGAAACAATCAAAGCAACAATAGATACGGCATATATGTCATTTATATCAACATTCTTTGTTGCTGTATTTGGACTAATACTAGGAATTATTTTATTTGTAAGTAATGAAGATGGTCTAAGTCCAAACAAGTTTATTTATAAGATTACTAATGGGTTTGTAAATATTTTTCGCTCAATTCCATTTATTATTCTAATTATAATCTTATTACCGTTTACAAAAATATTTGTTGGAACAATCATTGGTTCTAAAGCATTCTTACCAGGTCTTATAATCGCTGCTAGTCCTCTATATGGACGCATGGTAGAGAATTCGTTTAAAGAGATAGATTATGGTGTTATTGAAGCATCTCTTGCTATGGGAGCAAAGAAATCAACGATTATATATCGTGTATTAATTAGAGAATCACTACCTTCACTAGTTAATAATCTTACAATAACATGTGTTTCAATCATAGGTTATTCAGCAATGGCAGGAATCATCGGTGGAGGTGGTTTAGGAGAGCTAGCAAGACGTTATGGATATGTAGGTAATAATAATGTCATGACTTTTATCGCTACTTTAATCGCATTAGTATTAGTGTTAATTGTCCAATTTATTGGTGATTATATAAGTAAAAAATTTAATAAAAGAGAGGTAAATTAAAATGAAGAAATTATTAGGATTAGGATTAGGTTTATTATTATTAGTAGGATGTGGAGGAGCAAAGGATGATGCAACAAAATTAAGTGTTTCAGCAACTTCAGTTCCTCATGCAGAGATTTTAGAACAAATCAAGCCACAACTTAAAGAAGAAAATATTGATTTAGAAATAGTAGTTGTAGATGATTATTTTATTCCAAACAAAGCAGTTGCTAATGGAGATGTAGATGCTAACTTCTTCCAACATATTCCATTTCTAAATGAACAAATTAAAGATCATAAGTATAAAATTGAAAATGCAGGAAATATTCATATTGAACCAATTGGAATCTATTCAAAAACATATAAAAATAAATCAGAAATAAAAGATGGAGCTACTGTAGTTTTATCTAATTCTGTTGCAGATCATGGTCGTATCTTATCTATTCTTGAAAAAGCAGGTTTAATTGAATTAGATAAAAAAGTTGATAAGATAAATGCTAAAGTTAAAGATATTGTTAAAAATAAAAAGAACTTAGTATTCAAAGCAGATGTTGATCCAGCTTTTGCTGCTAAAGCATATGAAAATAATGAGGGTGATTTAGTTGCTATTAATGGTAACTTTGCATTAAATGCAGGTATAAAACCTCTTGAAGAAGCAATTATCTTAGAAGATAGTGAAAATAATCCATATGTAAACATTGTTGTTACTCAAGAAGGTAAGAAAGATGATGAAAACATTAAAAAATTAGTTGCTGCACTTAAATCAGAAGATACTCAAAAGTTTATTTTAGATAAATACAAAGGATCAGTAATTATCGCTAAATAAAAGGCAATAAAGACCATTGTTTTAGCTACTCATATGTTGTAAATGTTACCTTTATATGTTAATATTAGAGCGTATATTAAAACTGAGGAGGTATGAGTAGTATGTATAGTTTCGTATGTGATTATGGTGAGGGAGCTCACCCACAAATTTTAAAAGCAATGGTCAGTGCCAATTTGGTGCAAACAGATGGTTATGGAGAGGATCAATTTTGTGATAAAGCAAGATCTTTAATTAAGCAACATCTTAATAATAATAATGTGGATATTTATTTTGTATCTGGTGGTACTCAAGCAAATATAATTTCAATATCTTCATCACTTAAACAATATGAAGCGATTATTGCAGCTGAGTCTGCTCATATCTCTACTTCTGAAACTGGTGCAATTGAGGCAACTGGTCATAAAGTAATTGAACTTCCAACTAATGATGGTAAGATTAATGCTCAACAAGTAGCAGATATAATGGAAATGCATTTAGGTGATGTTCATAATGTTCTTCCTAAAGCAGTATTTATTTCTAATTCAACTGAAATTGGAACTATTTATTCTAAAGAAGAATTACTTGCTATAAGAGAAACATGTAATCGTTATGGTTTATATATGTATTTAGATGGTGCTCGTCTTGGGACAGCGCTTGTAAGTGCAAACAATAATTTAAGTATGTCTGATCTATGTGATATTTTTGATATCTTCTATATTGGTGGAACAAAGAATGGTGCATGGCTAGGTGAAGCAATAGTTGTTGTTAATGATAACTTAAAACCAAACTTTAGATATAATATCAAGCAAAAAGGTGCTTTATTTGCTAAAGGAAAATTACTTGGTATTCAATTTATTGAATTATTTGAGCAAGATTTATATTTTAAATTAGCTCAGCATTCAACTAATATGGGAATTCATATTAGAAATGCTTTTATAAGTAATGGTTATCAAATGTTTAGTGATTCATATACTAATCAACAATTTGTTGTGATTCCTAATGAAATGTTAGCTAAATTTGATGAGAAATACCGTACTACAATATGGTGTCCATATGATGAAAATAGTACTGTAGTTCGTTTTGTAACATCATGGGCTACTAATAAAGAGATGGTTGCTCAATTAGTAGAAGATATTAAGAAATTTAAAGAGTAGGTGCTAAGATGTATTTTAATGAAGATAAAGTTAAGGTCGCAGTAATTCAGGCAGCTCCAGTGTTGTTTGATCTTCAAAAAACAATTGAAAAAGTTGAAGATTTAATCATGAAGGCTGCTTCACAAGGTGCACAATTAGTTGTGTTTCCTGAATCATTTATACCTTGCTATCCAAGAGGATTAAGCTTTGGGTTTAGTGTAGGTTCAAGAACAAATGATGGTCGTGAAGATTGGTTACGTTATAATAAGAATAGTTTAGTTGAAGATGGTGAAGAATCAAAACGCATAGGAGAAGCTGCTAAAAAACATAATGTTTATGTTTCTATTGGTGCTACTGAAAGAGAATATAAGACAGCAACTTTATATTGTACAAATTTCTTTTATGGACCTGATGGTAATATCTTAGGAAAGCATCGCAAACTTAAACCTACAGGTAGTGAAAGAGCTATTTGGGGTGAAGGTGATGGTTCTACTTTAGATGTAATCGAAACTCCATATGGAATAATGTCTTCATTAATTTGTTGGGAAAATTATATGCCTCTAGCTCGTGCTGCTATGTATGAACAAGGTGTATCATTATATATTGCTCCAACAGCAGATTCAAGATCTTCTTGGCAAGATACTATTAAACATATTGCTAGTGAAGGTAGATGCTTTGTTCTAGCATGTAATCAGTTTGTTAGAAAAGATATGTATCCTTTAGATCTTAAAACATATGATGAAATAGATAAATATCCTGATATTATGTGTCGAGGTGGTTCAGCTATTATTGATCCATTTGGTAATTATCTTGTAGGACCTGTCTATGATAAAGAAGCAATCTTACTTGCTGAACTAGATTTAGATTTAATAACATCAAGCAGATTTGATTTTGATCCTAATGGTCATTACTCACGTAAAGATGTCTTTGAATTAAAAGTAAATACTAATAAATAATCACTATTAATTTAGTGGTTTTTTTATTGTGAAATAATTATATTTATCCTATTAAGATACATGCTTTTTAATTTAATTAAAGGGCATTTTTTGGTATAATAGTAATGAGGTGATAATATGCCAGAACTACCAGAAGTTGAAACAGTTGTTAATACTTTAAAACGAATGATAATTGGTGAAAAAATTATCGATGTAGAAGTTAGATGGGATAATATTATTGATAAGATATCAGTAATGGATTTTAAAGATAAATTAATTAATCAAACAATTAGAGATATAAAAAGATATGGAAAAATCATTGTCTTTATTCTTGATGATTATGCATTACTTTCTCATTTAAGAATGGAAGGTAAATTCTATGTTGATGAGCGCTTAGATATAGATAAACATTCTCATGTTATATTCTCCTTTGCAGACCATCGTTACTTAAGATATCATGATACAAGAAAGTTTGGAAAAATGTCTTTAGCTCCAGTTGATGATTATTTAAATCATCCATTTTTAATCAAACTAGCAAAAGAACCTTTTGATATGGAAGTTGAAGATTTATATCCAAAACTAAAGAAAAAAAGTATTCCAATTAAATCAGCATTATTAGATCAAAGTATCATGGCTGGTTTAGGTAATATATATGTTGATGAAGTATTATTCTTATCACAAATACATCCTGAAACTAAGGCTAATAAAATCACAAAGAAACAAGCTCAATCTATTATTGAGAATGCTATCAAGGTATTGAATAAAGCGATTGAATTAGGTGGAACTACAATTAGATCATATACATCATCTTTAGGAGTACATGGTAAGTTTCAAAATGAGTTACAAGTACATACTAAAGTTAATACTCCATGTCCTGTGTGTGGAACTTTAATAACTAAAAGTCAAGTTAAGGGAAGGGGTACTTATATATGTCACAAATGTCAGCGCAAAAAATAGTTGGAATAACTGGTAATATAGCAAGTGGTAAATCTACGCTTACTAAGTATTTGATTGATAAAGGTTATCATGTAATTGATACAGATATTATTACTAAAGATGTCTATAATTCAAATACCTATTTTAAAGATGAGTTAGTTAAATTACTTGGTAAAGATATCATAGTAGATAATAAAATAGATAAAACTAAAGTATCAAGTATCGTTTTTGGTGATAAAAGTAAATTAGAAAAGTTGAATAAATTAATTCATCCAATTATATTTGATAAAACAAATAAAGAAATTGAACTTTCTATTGAAAATATTGTCTTTGTTGATGTGCCTCTATTGTTTGAAGTTGGTTTTGATAAATTAACTAACTATAATATTGTAGTTAGTATAGATTTAGAAAAACAAATAGAGCGATTAATAAATAGAAATAATTTTATTAGAGAAGAAGCACTTGCTCGAATAAATGCACAGATGCCTCAAGCTCAAAAAATAGACTTAGCAGATTATGAAGTTAGCAATAATGGAAGTCGTGAAGATTTATATGAACAAGTTGATAAAGTAATTGAAAAAATAAAAGATATTAAGGAGTAATAATATGTTATATATTGGAAGTCATGTTAGTATGGGGGCACCAAACTACTTAGTACAAAGTGTTGAAGATGCTTTGTCTTATGGTGCTAATACATTTATGTTTTATACTGGTGCACCGCAGAATACGCGCCGTACAGATACATCAAAATTAAAGATTGAAGAAGCAAAAGAATTAATGAAAGAAAATGGAATGGATATGAAAAATATAGTTGTTCATGCTCCATATATCATTAATCTAGCTAATACTATAAAACCAGAAACATTTGAACTTGCGGTTTCATTCTTAAAACAAGAAATTAAAAGAGTTGAAGATATTGGTACTCAATATTTAGTTTTACATCCTGGAGCTCATGTTAAAGCAGGAGAAGAAGCAGGTTTAGATCAAATTGTTAAAGGTTTAAATGAGGTACTTGAAAAAGATAGTAGTGTCTATATTTGTCTTGAAACAATGGCAGGTAAAGGAACTGAACTTGGTTGTAACTTTGAACAAATAAAATATATCATTGATAATGTAGAACATAATCATTTATTAATGGTCTGTTTAGATACATGTCATATTCATGATGCAGGATATGATATTATTAATAATCCTCAAGCAGTATTAGATGAATTTGATAAAGTGATTGGACTAGATAAATTAAAAGTTATTCATGTAAATGATTCTAAAAATATTCAAGGAGCAAGAAAAGATCGTCATGAAAATTTAGGTTATGGAGAAATAGGTTTTGATAGTTTAAATTTCTTTGTTAATCATCCTGATTTAGATAATGTAATTAAGGTTTTAGAGACTCCTTGGTATAATGAAAAGCCACAATATAAAAAAGAAATAGAGATGTTAAGAACACAAGATTATATAGAAGGATTTCTAGATAATGAAATATAATATAAAAGATACCTCACTTGAAAAAGCATTAGCAAATGGGTGTAATATCCCATTTTTTGCTGCGAAGGTATTAGCATCATATGATATGGATGTTATTAAAGATATATTAGATTATCATCAACAAGGAGTAGTTTTTAATACTATGGAACAAGCTATTGAATTAATTGATAAACATATCAATAATAATGCAAAAATTGTTATTATGGGAGACTATGATTGTGATGGTGTTCTAGCAACTTCTATTTTAGTTAAAGCATTTAAAGATAAAGGCGTTGATGTTGGTTATTATATACCTAATAGAATAGTTGATGGATATGGTCTTAATCAAAACATTGTTCAACAGTTTATTGATAAAGATTATGATTTAATCATTACAGTAGATAATGGTATCAATGCTTTAGATGCAGTTCAATTAGCATTAGATAATGGTATTGATGTTCTTGTAAGTGATCATCATGCTATTGAAGAAGATATGCAAGATAATAGAGCTATTTATGTTCATCCTGCTTACTCTAATCTAGATTACTATATTAGTGGAGGTGTTGTTGCGTATTATATTGCTATTGCTCTTTTAAATAGAGATGATAGCTATCTTCATGCACTAGCAGCCATCACTTTAATAAGTGATGTTATGCCTTTAGAAAAAGGGAATAGAATATTTTTAAGAAAAGCCTTAGCTAATATGCAAGCAAATGATTATTTACCTATTAAATCATTAGCTACTGGTTTTATTGATAGTGGAATGATAGGTACAATTATTGCTCCTAAAATAAACTCTCTTGGAAGATTACCTGATTTATATAATCCTAATAAATTAGTACGTTATTTTTGTAGTGATAATGCAAATGAAATAAAGAGTTTTGCTAAAGAGATAGAGGCATGTAATAATCATCGTAAAGATATGACTGCTCAATATTTTGCATCATATAGTGAAGTAGTTCCAAGTAATAATTTTGTGATGATTGAAGAAGAAAACTTACATGAGGGATTAATTGGCCTTTTAGCATCTAGATTTGCTAATCAGTACAACTGTGTTTGTTTAGTTGCTACTCAAAATGGTGATACATTTAAAGGAAGTGTACGCTCTATTGATGGGATTAATGCATATGAAGTATTTAAAAAGCATTCAGCTCTATTTGATAAGTTTGGTGGTCATGCTCAAGCAATGGG
>JAVWHL010000047.1:0-8140 GCA_036640095.1 Erysipelotrichales bacterium
TATAATAAAAGATAAGCATAAAAAAAGAAGTGATTTTACTCACTTCTCCAAAAGTACAACTTTTGGGGTTCACTACATGATGATGACTTGGTCTTTTTTTTATTTTATTTTAATAGCTTTTCTTAAAGCAATAACCACTGGTATTACAATCGCCACTGCTAGTACTATTTCAATAATACCATTAGCTGCCATTGTAGCTACAATCAGCTTGATTAGTCCACCTTCAAAGGTGTTTTTTCCAAAGATATACATTAAACTTAAAACACTTATTGTATGGAATAATGTTGAAACAACAATTGAGATTCCAAGACTTAATGTTTCATTTTTAAGTTTTTTGCTTAATGCCATGTATAAATAAAATGCAAGTAAAGCAAATAATACTCGAGGTATTACACTTACTATTGGATTTTGAAATACATAGTCAGTTGGTGCTGAAGGTCTAGATAATGCGATTACCCATGATGATAGACCAAAAGCTAAACCAGAACTTAATGCTAGGTTTCTATTCTTAAATGTTAGTGAACCTACTAGTACTGGAATATGAATTAGTGTTATAGTAACTAATCCTATTTGAATAAACCCTAAAAATGGTACAATTGCCATCACTAAAATAATGGCTACAATCATTGAACTAAAAGCTAGTTCTCTATTCTTTTTCATTTCTGCCTCCTACTATTGTCCTTAAAGGTACAATGTACTAAAAAATATTTTTGATTACATCCTCATCAATTAAGCAGTATTCACCTGATTCTAGACTATTATCTAGTTCTAGATCACCAATACGTACACGATTAAGTTCAAGGACATCATATCCTATTGCCTTAACCATTTTCTTAACTTGATGAAACTTACCTTCACTTATCACAATCTTGATTAAAGATGTTGCTTCGTTTTCTTCAACTACTTCTAAGTGTGCTGGCAAGCATTTATAATCCTCATCTATTATAACACCATCATTAAAATAATCAATATCTTTTTGCTTGATAAAACCACTTATTAAAGCATGGTATTCTTTTTTTATATTGCTTTTTGGACTAGTTAATTTATGTGCAAATGCACCATCATCACTTATTAATAAAAGTCCTGTTGTATCTAAATCCAATCTTCCAATTGTAAATAAATCTAAGTGTTCAAATTCAACTAATAATTCAAATACTGTACTATGTAAATTATCTTGATTTGCACATACATATCCTTTTGGCTTATTCATTATAATATAAGTGTTTTTACGATACTCTACTTCAAATTCATCCACAATCACTTTACTAGTATTCTCATCAAATCTAAAGTCAGCTTTTTTAACAACTTCCCCATCAATTTCTACTAATCCATCTTTTACTAACTTCTTAACATCTTTACGACTTCCAAAGCCTTGAGATGCTAGAAACTTATCTAGTCTAATCATAGTCCTAACCTTCCTAATACTCTATCTTTTAATTCACTTGGAATTAAATTTAGTTTTAATGCTATAAAAATATAAATACTAATTCCTAAAGTATATAAAACGGCGGTTTCTGCAAAGACACCTAGGAATGTTGATGTATTAAGTGCTTGTGCTAATAAGTGGACCACAATATACATAATTGAACTTGCCCCTAAGCTATAGAATATAGTAATAAAGAAACTTTTATATTTTAAACGGAATAAATTCTTTAAGACAATCATCGATGGAACAACAGATAAAAGACATGCTAGAATACTTGATAAAGCTAGTCCAAAGATTCCAAATTGACTAATTAAGAAATACGTACAAGTTAGTTTAAAGAGTGTTGAAAAAGTAATAAATACTAATGCTCTTTTTCGTTGTGATAAAGAAAGCATCATATTATCGATGATTACAGTAAAAGTATTTACTACTGAATATAAGGCAAAGTATTTAAAGATATATGATCCATACTCAGCATTAGCACCACCACTAATAACAAAGAATGTTTCATAACTTGCTGCCATAATTAATAAGACCATTGGTATTAAAACAACTACTGTACCACTCATAATACGATTAATTAAACCTTGTATTTTAAACCCATCTCTTTGGGCATATGCCTCACTTAAATGAGGAACTAAAGCTACTGATAAACCAGTACTTACAGTCATAGGAATAGTTAATATTTTATTTACTGTAGAACCATAAATAGCTGAAAAATGCTGTGCATTATCAATACTAAAACCATTCTTTACTAAACCACTAATCGTATACATTAAATCAATAACATCATTTGATTGAGCTAATAAAATAACTAAAATATAAGGAACTGATATAGCAAAAAGCTCTTTATATAATTCTTTATTTGATATATCGACATTACTATTTGTTTTTTCACCCCCAAGATAATAAGCATTAAACATACCTCGTAGTTGACGATACTTATAAATAAGATATACTAAAGCTGCAATACTACCAAGAGTTGCACAAAACACTGCAAAATAAACAGCATATAACTTATCTAACATTCCTCCACCAGCTAAAAGTAATGCTGCTAGAATAAAACTTGAATTAACAAATTGTTCAACTAATTGTGACATTGAAGAAATTTGAATTTCCTTATATCCTTGGAAGAATCCCCTAATTACAGAAATAATCGGCACAAAAATTAATGCTGTTGCGATTATTCTAATACCTATTGCAACATGCCCAATAATTTCTGGACTAGTTCCACTAGTAACAATGATATGAGATAAAGGACTTGCTAACATCATTAATAAAAATGCAGCAACACTCCCTATTCCAAGCATTAATAGAATATTTGATTTTAATAATTTAAAACTAACTTTATAATTCTTATATGAATTGTATTTTGCTATCATACTCGCAGTAGCAAATGGAATACCTGCTGTTGCAATAAGTAGAACATATGCATAAATACGATATGCACTAGTAAATACAATTTGTTGTTGGACATCTAAAAAGCGATTAAATGGAATTAAATAAATAAAGCCTAGTACTTTAGATAAAAATACAGCTATAGTACCCCATAACGCCCCTTTTAGTAGGCTATTCTTACTCACTTAATCACTCCTTTATAAATAAATACTTATCTATTATACCACACTAGGTATAACAAGCGTATTCAAAAACTAAAAAAAGCATAAATGCTTTTCTTATATTTTATTCATCATTGTCTTTAGCAACATCTACCCAACTTTCAAATTGTGAATGAACTTGTAATTCACTTAAATCAAGCTCGATTGCCGAATCCAAACTTCCACATGCTGGGAATACTGTTTCAAACCTTTTTAGTGATTGATCTAAGTAAACGACTAATGATTTATCATTTAATGCAAAAGGACAAACACCACCAACTGGATGACCTGTTTTCTCAAGTACACCATCAGCATCCATCATTTTAGCTTTAAGTTTAAAGTTATTTTTAAACTTCTTATTATCTACTTTCGCATCCCCTGCCATAACCACAAGAAAATCATTATCCTTACCTACAAATGCTAAAGTTTTTGCGATTCTCTCTTCTTGTGTTCCTAATGCTTCAGCAGCTTTACTAACAGTTGCTGAACTACCATGCACTATAATTATCCTATCTTCCATATCATATTTTCTAAAATATGATTTAACACTTTCTAATGACATAATCTCACCTACTTTACTATTAATTTATCTAATGTTAATTTATTTAGAGTATGAATATTATCTTCATCTCTAAAATATCCAACATCTTCTTTACTATCAACTATTCTTATCTCTTGAGATGATTTACCAATTGCGATTAAACATTCAGGATAAAATTCTTCTTTAACAAGACCTTTTACTACTTCCTTATTAAAAGACATAATACAAATACTATCATATCCTTTTAATTTAGCTGCCTCTCTTATTGTTTGAATTGATATACCAATATCAATACCAAGCATTGTTGAAGCCTTTTGTCTTGAACTGGTTCCAATTACTATAAAAGCACTAGGTCTATTTTTTGTTTCAATCTTATGTCTTTTAACTAGATTAGTACTTTCAAATATTGTCTGTAAATCATTATCTTGATTAAAATATGCATAACGTAATATTTGTTGATTGACTGCTGATGCGCAATATCTTGTGTGTTCAATAATTTCTATAAGTGCATTCTTTTCAATAGTTATTTGATCCATTATCCTTCTAGTTCTCATATCTTTTAAAAATTCTAAGTAATCCATTATTTCCACCTCTTTATTTATGTATATCTTTCTTAAAATAATAACCTATTTAAGATAAAAATGCTATAATTGAAGTGGTGATAAATATGAAAAGTGGAATACTAAGTATAGGAAATGAATTAATCGAGGGATACACTCTTGATACAAATGCACAATTTTTTGCAAGCAACTTAAATTCAATAGGAATTGATGTGAATAAACATCTTAGTGTTATTGATGATGGTGAACAAATAGTAAGTGCTATAAACTATTTAAGACAAGACCATGACTTAATTATTATAAGTGGTGGACTAGGACCAACTAATGATGATTTAACTAAGGAAAGCGTTGCAAAAGCTTTAGGCTTAGAATTAGAAATGAATCAAAAAGAACTAGCTAATCTAAAAGGATACTTTGAAAAAAGAGGTTATAAATATAATCCAATCAATGATAAACAAGCAATGTATACTAAATTAGATAAAATATTAGTAAATAATAGAGGAACTGCAAATGGTTTCTACTTTGAACATGAAAATATAAAATACTGTATTTTACCTGGACCACCAGTTGAAAATCAACCATTATTCTTTGAATACTTAAAACAATTTGAAGTAAATGAAATGCATGAATTAGATTTATATTTAATGAATATAGGAGAAACATCTAGTGAAGAATTAATTCTCGATTTATATGATAAATATAATGATGTTTTTATTGGCTGTTATATGCAAGATTTTGGACTAAATTATCGTATTAAATCAAGTAATAAACAAAGATTAGACCAATGTTTTAATGAAATGAAAGAACGCTTTAAAGACTTTTACATAGATAGTACTAATAAACCAATTGAAAGTTTAGTTAACTTCTTAATTGAAAATAAAATAAGTATATCATTTGCAGAAAGCTGTACTGCAGGGCTTGCATGTTCACTAATAGGCGATATTCCAGGAGCTTCTGCAATCTTAAATGAAAGTATTGTTACATATTCAAATGAAGCAAAAATGAAATATTTAAATGTTGATAAAACAATATTAGATGAAATTGGTGCTGTATCTAAAGAATGTGCAATAGCTATGGCACAAGGTTTAAAAATACAAACAAAAAGTGATTTAAATATATCCATTACTGGAATTGCTGGTCCAGATGGTGGTAGTGTTGATAAACCAGTAGGACTTGTCCACTTTGGTATTAATTATAATAATAAAACGTATCATTACGCTGAGGTTTTTAGAGGAGATCGTAAACAAGTTCGAACTAGAGCAGCAAAATTCATTTTATTGGAGGCGTTCAAGCTATTAAAGAATATGATGTAATAATAATTGGAGGTGGCCCCTGTGGTGTCATGAGTGCTATCACAATGGGTAATAATTTAAAAACACTAATTATTGATAAAAACGAAGCATTACTTAAAAAAGTTAAAGTATCTGGAAATGGTCGATGTAACCTAACAAACAATAAGAATACTAAAGAGTTTGTTAAAAATACAGACCAAAGCAAATTTTTATATCCTTATATAAATAAATTTGGTCCTTCTCAAATAATGGGATTCTTTGAAAAGAATGGTGTTCCTTTAAAAGAAGAAGATAATAATCGGATATACCCAGTATCTAATCAATCTAGTAGCATCATTGATGCCCTTATCAAAAACCTTAATTTTAGTGATATTCTCCTTAATTATGAAGTTGACAAACTAAAATATGATGGTAAAAAGTTTATTATTAATGATGAATATATTAGCAAGTATCTAGTCTTAGCAATAGGTGGTATAACTTACACTCACTTAGGAACTAGTAAGAAAAACTTTAAGCTTGCTAAAGATCTTGGATTAGATATTACAGATTTCAAATTTCAAGAATGCCCAATTAATACAGTTGAAGATACAAGTTCACTAATGGGAATTACTTTAGAAAATATAAATGTTAGTATTAAAGACAATGATAAAGCAATTGATAAACTCAATGGTAATGTCTTATTCACCCACTTTGGATTAAGTGGACCAGCTATTTTAAATAGTAGCTTTGCATTAAATAAAATAGACAAACCAAACATATCATTACAACTATTAAACAAAAATTATGAAGAAGTAAGATCATATTTGATAGAACTTATAAATGAAAACCCTAATAAACATTTAAAAAATATACTAAACAAAGAATTACCAAAAGCACTATTAGAAGAAATATTAAATAGTTTAAATATTATAGAAATAAAAAATGCATATTTAAACAAAGATATGATTAATCAATTAGCCCATAGTTTATCAAACTATAACTTAAAATTTAAATCATTCTACAAACCAGACTTAGCCTTTGTTTCTTCAGGTGGTATCTCTTTAAAAGAATTAGATAAAAAATCACTTTCAACAAAGAAAATACCTAATTTATATGTTGGCGGTGAATGCTTAGATGTCTGTGGACAATTAGGCGGATATAATATAAGTATTGCCTTATCGTGTGGTTATGCGATAGGTGAACACATAAAAACAGTTAGCAACGACTGAAGTAGTGAAATAAAAGTAGACAATGATAAAAAAATCTTGTCTACTTTATTAGTTATATTTTATATAAAGGATTAATTTTATTATGGGATAACCAAAAAATTAATTTTTAGGGCACCTACATTTCCTAATTATCTTTTAGGTTTTTATCTTTAATAATTTGTGTGCTATTATCTTTTATTTTAAGACGATAGTTTTTTAATAAACGATTAATTTGTGGTTTATTTATCTTACGATCCTTGTTTAAACGTTTAATATGTTTTGCATATTTTGCATCACTAAATGGTGCTAAATCTTTAAGACTTGCTAAATATTCTTTTAAGTTAATTTTATTCTCTTCAAAGCTTTCATAGATTGACTTAAGATGTTCTGCAACCTTAGACTCTTCTAATAACTTATCTTGTAATTTATGAATACTTTCGATTTCTAGACGGAAGTTTGTTAGAGAAGTTAGTGTAAATCCTAAGTCGACAACTAAAGCAACAAAAACAATACCAAGCATTGGATTTAATACTTTAGGATCAATCATACCTTGTACATCTACTACTACTGGTTGAACTACTCTCATCATAATAATACAAAGTATTCCCCAAGCTAGTGATGTCTTTAAACAGATGTAACCATTTAAATTAAATTTTTCTTTTGTATAATCCCACCATCTTGTATAAAATAATTTTTCTAAAACATATCCTACTATATATTCTAATATACTTGAAAAAATCATTCCAAGAAAGAATAAAACTATTATATTATTTATAAATGGGCTTAAAAAGAAAATAATCAAGACCATTCCTACTCCATATATAGGGCATATTGGACCATTTAAAAAGCCACGATGCACAAATCTTTTTTCCCTTACTGAGCATAGTACTGTTTCCATTACCCAGCCCATAAAACTATAGATTAAAAAATAGTAAAAATAATCAATCATTTAATCACCTCGAGTACATCATAACATTTATTATATATCAATGAAACATACACTATTCAATTTGACAATGAAACTCTATTATAGTACAATATAGAGGCTGTAGATTAACAGGAATTTATTAAGTAAACTAGATATGAGTCATTAAATAGATTAGTAGTGTGCTGTTACATGAACATCAACTTGACTTATCACTAATTGAAAAGAATAGATTTGTTATTGTATAGCTACAATAATAAAACAGGAGGAAATATAGATGGCAAGATATACAGGACCATCTTGGAAATTATCTAGAAGATTAGGTTTCTCAATTCTAGAAAATGGAAAAGAATTACAAAGAAGACCATATGCTCCAGGGCAACATGGTAAAGGAAGAAGAGTTAAACTTTCAGAACATGGTTTACAATTACAAGAAAAACAAAAAGTAAGACATATGTATGGTGTTGGTGAAAAACAATTTAGAAGAACTTTTGATAAAGCTAAGAAAACTAGTGATATTCAAGGTCAAGGATTCTTAAACTTATTAGAATCAAGATTAGATAACATTGTTTATCGTATGGGACTTTCTAATACTAGACGTGGTGCTAGAC
>JAVWHL010000048.1:0-8046 GCA_036640095.1 Erysipelotrichales bacterium
TGTCCTTAGTACGAGAGGACCGGGATGGACCTACCTCTGGTGCACCAGTTGTCACGCCAGTGGCATGGCTGGAAAGCTAAGTAGGGAAAGGATAACCGCTGAAGGCATCTAAGCGGGAAGCCTACTTCAAGATGAGATCTCCCAACAAGTAAGACCCCTAGAAGACTACTAGGTAGATAGGATACATGTGTAAGCATAGTGATATGTTTAGCTGAGTATTACTAATAGGTCGAGGACTTAACCTTAAATGTTTGTTTGCTTTATAATTTTCAAGAATAGTTATAGTCTGGTGGCGATAGCGAGATGGACACACCTGTACCCATACCGAACACAGAAGTTAAGCATCTTAGCGCCAAAGGTAGTACGTTAGTGCAAGAATAGGACGTCGCCAGGCAAGTTAAAAGATAGGCATTAAGCTTATCTTTTTTTATATCCTTTTATTTTATGGTATAATAAGATAGTTATATTTGAGGTGATAATATGCATGAAATTAAATTAATATCCAAAAGTTTAGACGATACAAGCTTAATTGCAGACTATATTGCATCATTATTTAAAAATAATAATGGTGGAGTATTATTTTTAGATGGTGATTTAGGAGCTGGTAAGACAACATTTACTAAAGCTTTTGCAAAGCATTTAAATATTTATGATGTAGTCACATCACCAACTTTTAATATATTTAAACAATATACAATTGATGAGAATACAATGTTAAATCATTTTGATTTATATCGTATTATGTCTAATGTTTATGATCAAGGTTTTGAAGATTATTGGTATTCAAATGATTATAATATTATTGAGTGGTCAACTTATCTACCCGATGAATTTAAGGGTATGTATTTAGTTAAAATTGATATTCAAATAGATAATGAAATACGTATATTCAAAATAATTACTCAACAAAATATTTTAGAAGACAAGGAGAAGATTAATGAACTTATTTATTGATACAACATCAAGCTATATTATTCTATCTTTATTTGATAATGATGTAAAAGATTCTAATATTATGGAGACTAATAGAAATCAATCTGAAGTGTTTATGGAAGTTTTGGATACTTTTTTAATAAAAAACAATGTACATTTAAATGAAATTAAACATTTCTATTTCGCTTGTGGTCCAGGTAGTTTTACTGGAATTAGAGTAGGTTTGACCTTTATGAAAGGCCTACTTGTTTCAGGCTATACTAACATAAATACAATACCTTCACTTTATTTATTATTTGATGATTTTAAAGATTCCAATAGTATAATAGATGCACGTGGTGGTAAGTATTATACACAACAAGTCAAAGATGGAACTATGCAAGAAGCTAAATTAATTGAATGTGATAATATCGATAGTAGTAAATATTGTACTTATGATAAAGAGCTAATTAATATACCTAGTAATGTTGTTAGGCTAGTTAAAAATAATTATATTACAAGTGATTTTAATGGTATATATATAAAGGAAGCATTTTAATGATAAGAGTTGGAAATATAGATGATATTGAACAAATATTAGATATTCATAAAAGCTTATTTAAAGTTCCATATACTTATTCTAGCTTTAAATTTGATATAGAAGATAAGTATAATATTTTTCATATATATGAGAAGAATAATATTATAGTTGGTTATTTTAGCTTTAAAATCTTAGTTGATGAAGGTGAATTAATTACGATTGCTGTAAAAAAAGATCATCAAAATGAAGGTATTGCAACTTTATTATTAGATGATCTAATTAGTAATGCACAACAAATTAACTTAAAAAATATTTTCTTAGAAGTTAGTGAACATAATAAAATTGCACAAAAATTATATAAAAACTTTGGCTTTGAATATACTTATACAAGATATTTATATTATGGTAAAGATGACAATGCCTATATTTATAAGAAAGGTTTGATGTAAATGGATAAGACTATACTTGCGATTGAATCGTCGTGCGATGAAACTGCAATTTCAATTATAAAAGGACATAAAGAAATAGTGTCTAATATTGTATCTTCTCAAATTAAAAATCATATGCATAATGGGGGAGTAGTTCCCGAACTGGCTTCAAGACTACATTTAAAGAATATTGATATTGTTTTTAATGAAGCCTTAGAAGAAGCCAATATGACAATAAAAGATATTGATTATATAGCCGTAGTTAATGGTCCTGGTTTAGTTGGGGCCTTACATGTTGGTATAATGTTTGCAAAGACTTTATCTTATGTAAATAATATTCCATTAATGCCTGTACATCACATTGCAGGGCACATATACGCTAATAATTTAGTAGATGAACTTGAGTTTCCACTACTTGCTTTAGTTGTATCAGGAGGTCATACTGAACTTGTCTTAATGAAAGAACATATGAGCTTTGAAGTACTTGGACAAACCTTAGATGATGCTATTGGGGAGTGCTATGATAAAGTTGCACGTATCTTAGGATTAGGATATCCTGGCGGTCCAATAGTTGATAACTTAGCTAAAAAAGGGAATCATACATATGAATTTCCAATTCCATTAAATGATGATAGCTATAATTTTTCATATAGTGGTTTAAAATCATCAGTACTTAATAAAGTTAATCAGATGAAAATGAAGAATGAAGAAATTAATTTAGAAGACTTCATGTATTCATTCCAATATAGTGCAATTAAGCCTCTAATACAAAAGAGCATTAAAGCTATAAATGAATTTGATATAAAACACTTTGTTTTAGCTGGTGGAGTAGCGGCAAACTCATATTTAAGAAGTGAAATAGAAAAAGCTATTACAGATAATAATAGTGAAACAAAAATAACTTTGCCACCATTGTGGTGTTGTACAGATAATGGAGCAATGATAGCATCACTTGCTTCATATATAGATGAAAAAGAATTTAATAAAGATTATTCATTTAGTGTAGAAGTTAATAAAAAATTATAAGTGTTTTATGTTTATAAACAGTATTATTTCGATAGATATAGGTGAAATAACACTGTTTTTATGCTATAATATAGACTTAGGAAGAAAGGTAGGATATTTATGAAACAAAGTAAAATGTTTATTCCAACAACTAGAAATACTATAGAAGATGATGTAACTTGTAAATCACTAATGTTAATGCAAAAAGCAGGAATGATTAAGCAAGTTGCTGCAGGTGTTTATACTTACCTTCCACTAGCAAATCTAGTTTTAAAAAATATAGAAAATGTAGTTCGTGAAGAGCTAGAAAAAATAGATAGCGTTGAGATGTTGATGCCTACATTACAACCAAGAGAACTTTGGGAAGAGACAGGACGCTGGACAAAATATGGTGTTGAACTGATGAGATTACAAGATCGTCATGATAGAGACTTTTGTTTAGGCCCAACTCATGAAGAAGTAGTAACTAGTGCAATTAGAGACCATGTTAAATCATGGCGTGCACTTCCTCTTTCAGTTTATCAAATCCAAACAAAATTTAGAGATGAAAGAAGACCTCGTTATGGATTAATGCGTGGACGTGAATTCATTATGAAAGATGCATATTCATTCCATACAGATGCAGAAGATTTACATGATTATTATTTAAAGATGAGTGATACTTATGATAGAATATTTACTCGTTGTGATTTAAAAACAATTAGAGTAAGCGCTGATAATGGTAGTATTGGTGGTTCAAGTTCAACTGAGTTTATGTCAGTATCAGAAATTGGAGAAGATACTTTAGTATATTGTGATAAATGTGGTTATCAAGCAAATCTTGAAAAAGCAGTAGCTAAATATGATGAAGCTGATGTTCAAGAGGATATTAAAGATATCGAATTAATAGATACACCAAATATTGCTAAAATTGATGAAATATCTAAGTTTTTAAATTTCAATCCAAATCGTACAGCAAAGTATATTACATATAAAGATGATGAAACTAATACATTCTACTTAGCAGTATGTCCAGGTAATTATGATATAAATGAAACAAAACTAACAAACTTAGTTGGTGCAAATGAACTACGTCTTTTAGATGATCAAGAATTAAAAGAACAAGGATTAATTAAAGGATATATTGGTGCATATAATTTTAAATCTAAAGATGAGTTTGTATTTGTTGTTGATAGTAGTATTGTTAAATTAAAAAACCATACTGCTGGAGCAAATGAAATAGATAAACATTATATTAATGTAAATTATGGTAGAGATTATGAAGCTAAGTTTACTGGAGATATTAAAGAAGTAAAAGATGGCGATATTTGTGAGTGTGGAGCTAGTTTAGAATTTGCAAGAGGTATTGAAGTTGGACATGTATTTGAACTTGGTACAACATATTCAAAACCAATGAAATGTAATTATCTAGACAAGAATCAAAAAGAAGTTCCAATGGAAATGGGTTGTTATGGACTTGGTGTTTCTAGAGTCTTAATGGCAGTTGTTGAAGCACATGCTGTTGATAATTCAAGTTTAATATGGCCAGAAGAACTTAGACCATATGATGTTCATGTCGTTGTTGTAGATATTAAAAAAGAGGAACAATTAAATCTAGGATTAGAAATCTATCAAGAATTAAAGAATGCTGGATTAAGAGTTCTACTTGATGATAGAAAAGAGCGTGCAGGTTCTAAATTTGCTGATAGTGATTTAATTGGTATAAATAATCGTATTGTAGTTGGTAAGAATGCAGCAAACAGTATTGTTGAATTTTTAGATAGAAGAGAAGAATCAAAAGAAGAACTTAGTAAAGAAGATGTAATTAAAGTTATGAGTGATAAATATGGAAAATAAGATAAAAGATTTAATGTCTGATAGTAAGCATGATGAAGCATTAAGATTACTTTTACAAACTGAAAAGAATTATTTATTAAAAGTACAATGTTTATATGAGCTTAATAAATATGAACAACTTAATTCATTCTTTGAAGAAGTTGTTGATAAAATTGAAGAAGACTATTTTGAAATCCTTGGTTTCTATGTTTTATCATTAATAGAAACTAAAAGATTTGATACGGCATTAAATATCCTAAATGAAGAGTTATCAATGCCTTATATTGAAATGGATTATCAAGAAATAATAAATAGTTTGTATGATGATGTTGTTGCTCAAAAGCAGATATATCTAATTGAAGAGGGTGTTTATGAAACAAATCTTAAAGAAGAAGATGTAGCTAAGATATTAGAAAGTGAAGAAGACTATACTGAATTGTTAAATACTATTATGAAGCTAGATGATTTTAATATTAGAAAGCTACTTAGTAGTATTGCAATATTTCTTAAAAACGATAATAGTCCAATTCTAAAAACATTTATCTTAGAAGTACTTATCCGTCAACAAATAAATGAAGACTTTGAAGTAATAAAGAATAATGATTTAATAATGTTTACGCCAGTAGCTAGTGATTTAGTAATAAGTGATCTAAACTATATTAAAACAGTTCAATTATTAGAGGACCATCTAGCAAAACAGCCATCTTATTTATCAATGGCCTTAGATGTTCTAATGTCATATGCTTATATTTTGTATCCTCATCTAATTGAAGAGGAACAAATAAATCTTGTAGCAGCTACAATTGAATACTATATTCTATCATTAAATTATGAAGATATTGATGGTGAATTTGAAGAATATTATCATGTAAGTGAAGATGCTATTGAAAGTAGTACTCAAAAGTTAATTGAAATATTAAAAGATGAAGAGAGATTTTCTTATGGAGAATATTAATTTTATAAATGAATATGATCCTAAATATGATTATCTTATTAAAGAATATAATGAATTAATGAAACAAGCATTAAATCATTTAAAGCTTGATAAAGATTACTATATTAGTGTAACATTAGTTAATAATGAAGAAATACATCATATAAATAAAGAATATCGAAAGATTGATAGACCTACTGATGTTATATCATTTGAAGACTACATAGAAGATCCATTTGATAATAGTATTGATATAGGAGATATTTTTATTAGTGTAGATCGTGCTATTGAACAAGCTAATGATTACAAACATTCATTAGAAAGAGAACTTTCATTTCTCTTTGTTCATGGCTTATTGCATTGTTTAGGATATGATCATCAAGATAGTGAAGAAGAAAAAGAGATGTTTAACTTACAAGAGGTGATTTTAGATGAATATGCCAGAAGAGAACGAGTTTAAAAGAAATAAAGCATCAAAGTCACACAATAAATTTAAAGTTGCATTCAACGGCTTAAAAGTAGTATTGTGCGAAGAGAGTAGTGCTAAGATGCAACTTTGTATCTTAGTGCTTGCTTGTCTATTAGGTGTATATCTAAACCTAAGTGACATGGAGTGGATTATAATAATTGTTATGAGTACAATTGTATTCACACTTGAAATAATGAATACAGCAATTGAATACATTGTCGATGTTATCAGCCCAGAATTTAATCAGATAGCTGGTAAAATAAAGGATATAGCAGCCGGTGCTGTCTTACTATCGACAATGACTTCAGTATTAATTGGAATCATTATTTATTTACCAAAAATTTTACTTAAAATAAAGGAGATTATATAATTATGAATGAAAAAGCAAAAGAAACATTATTTAAATTAGCAACTAAAGCATTCGCAAATGCTTATACACCATATTCACACTTTAATGTTGGGGCAGCATGCCTTGTTAAAGGAGAAGGTGGCACTAAAGCATTTATTGGTGCTAATATTGAAAATGCAGCATATGGATCATCTATATGTGCAGAAAGAACATGTATTACAGCAGCGTATAGTAATGGTGCAAGAAGAGATGATATCTTAGCATTTGCTGTAATTACAGACTCACCAAAACCAAGTATGCCTTGTGGAGAATGTCGTCAAGTATTAAATGAATTACTACATAAAGATACACCAATATTTGTATTTAATCTTGAAGGAGATTGCATCGAAACTAATATGGAAACATTATTACCATTTCCATTTAGCGATGAAGATTTAAGAAACGATGTTTAGATCTGGCTTTGTAGCAATTGTTGGTAGACCTAATGTAGGTAAATCAACATTACTTAATGGCTTCTTAAAACATAAAGTTGCGATTATGTCTAATAAACCACAGACGACTAGAAATAAGATTCAAGGAATATATACAGATGAAGAAGCACAAGTTATCTTCATTGATACTCCAGGAATTCATAAACCAAAATCAGAGTTATCAACTTTTATGAATAAGAGTGCATATAGTGCAACTAGAGATGTAGAAGTAATTCTATTCTTAACAAATGTAGATGAACCAATCTCTACTGGAGATAAGATGATAATTGAAAATCTAAGAAACTCTAATAGTAAAGTATTTATGGTCTTAAACAAAATAGATTTAATCACAAAAGAAGAATTATTTATCTATATCGAAAAACTGAATGATGAATACCAAGAAATCTTTGATGAAATAATACCTATTAGTGCTAAGACTAGAGCTAATACAAATACATTAATGGATTTAATAAAAGCTAATCTACCTGAGGGTGTTAAGTATTATCCAGATGATATGATTAGTGATCATCCAGAAGCATTTATTTTTAAAGAAGTAATTAGAGAAAAAATATTAATGTTAACTGGAGAAGAAGTACCTCATTCAATTGCTGTAATAATTGATAAGGTTAAGAAAACTAAAAACAATGCTATAATTATTAAAGCTAGCATCATAGTAGAACGTGATTCACAAAAAGGAATTATCATTGGTAAACAAGGTAAGAAACTTAAAGAAATCGGTGTTCTAGCTAGAGAAGAGTTAGAAGCAATTTTAGGAACAAAAGTCTTTTTAGAAACATTTGTTAAAGTAGAAAAGAATTGGCGTAATAAACAATTCCAATTAAATGAGTTAGGCTATAAAATAGATGATTACTAAAGATATTAAAGGCATTGTCTTTAATATCTTAAACTATAAAGATAATGATTTAATAGTAGATGTCTTTACATATGATTATGGTTTTATCCAATTATATGTCAAAGGTGCTGCAAAAATTAAAAACAAATCTTTTTATATCTTTAAACTATTTAACGAGATTAGCTTTGATGTTGCTAAACTAGATATAAATGGATTATCTACTTATCGAAGTGGTTCTATAATAAAAGTATTTGATTATACTAAATTAGA
>JAVWHL010000049.1:0-8033 GCA_036640095.1 Erysipelotrichales bacterium
TATAAAGAAAAAAATACCTTTAAAATTATATGATTATAGTTTTAGGGGTATTTTCTTTTTGCATTGGTTTAATTATAGTTTATCTAAAGGATATAAGCCTCTTATATGCTTTTTTTATTTTCTATTAAAGTATGATATAATATCTATGGAAATGAAGTGGAAGTGTAAAAATGAAAAGAATACCTATAGAAAAAAGAAAGTATCGCATTAGTATAGTTGAATCAATGCGAGAAGATAAAGTAAGACAATATGGTTTTGAGAAATCATATTATCTTTTTGAGCGTTCAATTAATAAAGTTGCTAAATCAGGAGATCAAGCTGAAAAAGAAGCTGTTCAATATTTAAAGAACAATAATTTATTATCTAATAACTATTCATTAAACCGCGTTATAACACTCAATTCGATTCGAATAGAAGCCGATGTAATAGATTATGATAATAAGGTTATCTATGAAACAAAGTCTCGTAAAACAGGTATACAGGCTAAAATGGCAATTAAGAAAAAATGGGCTATCTTTAAATATGATAAACACCATTCAAGATATCAAGATTTTGAATTTGTAGGAATTGTTGTTTCTAATTATGAAAGTGGAATGAAGATAAAAGGATTAGCTAAATTTGATAAAGAATCATATAATAAAGCATTAGTACAAAAGAAGTTTGCTAATCATTTTCAAAAAATTGAACATTTAAGAAGTATTAGAAAATAAAAGAACCAAAGAAGGATATTCCCTCTTGGTTCTTTTTAGTATATATTACTTTTTTTAAGTGCCTTATTAACAATACGATAAATTATATAACATATTATTATTGTTGGAATAAAATGAATTGCATTATAAGTCATTGAAGGAATGAAAGTTAATTTAAAGAATATCATTCCAGATATAGTATAAGATAACAAAGCTAGAATACCCGCTACTAAAACATCAAAATATTCATTAACTTTAAACATCTTACAACAACATAACATCATAACAGGAAAATAATAATCAAGAATAACTTGTAAAGGATTTAAAAAATATCCAGTCATCACTTGAAGAGTTGCTGTTACAATAGCTATAAAAATATTTGTTTTGATATCTTTATTAAATGCAGCAATAAATAAAGGTACTAAATATAAAGTTACACTACCACCATTTGGCATTTGAAAAAATGTTAATAAAGATAATAATAAAGCTAGTGCACTAATAATTGCAATAAAAACCATGTTTCTTGTTTTCATAAATAACCCCTTTCCAAATAAAAACACTAACTGTGTAGGTTAGTGTTATATTAAAAAGAATAACATGCTCCCTACGCTAGTCTTAACTAACAGGTTCTAAGGGTCAGGTTTTACCTTCTCAACTCGATGAGTCCCCCTGCAAAAATTAGTGCATTATTTAATTTATAAGTATATTATAACATGAACTACTTAATTAAACACGAATTATTTCTATTTCGCCAAGCGTCACACCACCAACTAGTTCAATTGTATTTTCTTTAGTCTTATCAACTGTACTATATTGATGCTCTTTTACTTCACCTAACATACAATCAAGATTATTAATTAAATTAAATCTTCTAGGTATATAAAGTTTAGTACTTCCAAGACTATTATTTACTTCAATAATAGCACCATTTTTAGAAAGTTCAACTTCATCTAAATATATAGATAATGATCCCATATTATTTTTAAAATATCCTCTTTCTAAATTATCGCTTTTAACAAACTTAGTTGCTTCTCCTAAACTAGAAGAATAGTGAACTTCTTTTTCATTAATATTATTTCTTCTTTCATTACTAGTTTCATTATTATCATTACTTTCTTCAACATCAATTATATTACTATCCTCATCTTTAACTTTAGTATCACTAAATTCATAATAGTGAGAATATTGATCTTTACCATGAACATGTTTATAATATCTTCTGTTTTTTAGTTTTCTTCTAGGTCCATTAAATAACATATTTAAACCTACTCCTATTAATAAAGCAACAATAATGATTGTACCATTATTTAAAAACTCTAAGTCTAAATCATCTTTAAAAATAATAGCTCCTACCCCACTACTTAAAGTAACACCTAGAAATTCTAAATGAAAGAGACTACTTATAAAAATAGTTGCTAAAATTAAAATAGTTATTAAACGTGAAACACTAAATTCTTGGATGTATCCAAAATTAGAAAGTAGTAATAAAACCCCTATTGCTATTAGTGATAACCCAATTAATATATTTTTTTTCATATTATATGCTCCTTTCAGCAATCATAGTTTTTAAGTCTTTATAATACCTTCTAGATACATATACTTCTTTATGCGAATCATCAAAAACTAATCTAGAAGTTGAGCTAAATTTTCTATCTATTGTATGAATTAAACTTGTATTAACAATTGCCGATTTAGAAATTCTTAAAAAGTTATTTGGCAATGCTGCTTCTAATTCATAAAGCCTCATCTTAATTAAGTATGCTTTATCTTTAGTATGAGCATATACTTTTTCATTTTCAGTTTCAATAAATAGAATCTTATCAACACTTAAATATAATTCGCTCTCTCTATTAAATACTTTTATTTTTGTATCATTATGTAGTAAATTTTCAATCTTAAAAACTAATTCTTCAATTTCTTGTGACAAGTTTGAAGCTACAATAATAATTTCTTCATCACACTCTTGTCTAATATCTACTTTTACTTTCATAGCCTCACCTCGTAATTATATAATATACTATAATATTAAACTTTTAAACAAAATTTATGCAAGTGGTTAAATTTACTGTTTATCCGGTAAAAAAAACTCAAGTATTTAAACTTGAGTTACTTATTAATTGAGCTAGGAGGCAAAGACAAATCCCGAATATTTTCAGGTGGGTGCATTATAATCTACTTTAGGATTCTAATTAAAGCATTCAACACCATAGATCAACCCATGCTCCCTATTATCTTAATTTGAGGAATTTTTTATACCTCCTAGGCTATCTTTATTATAGCATATATATTATTTATTTTTCAATTTTTACTTTGTTTTTATAGTGTTCATAGCCAAAGTCTGTTATTACTCGACCTCTTTGTGTTCTCTTTAATAAGTTCTTTTGTAATAAGTATGGTTCATATACATCTTCTATTGTTTGTGATTCTTCACCAATAGTAGCTGCAAGTGATTCAATACCTACAGGACCACCATCGAATGCTTCAATAATACAAGATATTATTTTATGATCAATAAAATCTAATCCTAAATCATCAATTCCTAGTGCATACAATGCTTCTTCTACTATTTTATCATCAATAATAGAATCATTTTTAACTTGAGCAAAATCACGTACTCTTTTAAGGATTCTATTTGCTATACGAGGAGTTCCTCTAGATCTCATTGCAAGGTCTAAAACAGCATCTCCATCAATTGATGCATTTAATATTGTACTAGTTCTTTTAATGATATCTGATAGTTCATCATTTGAATAATAATCTAGTCGCTCTACAACACCAAAACGGTCGCGTAGAGGAGCAGATAAGTCACCTACCCTAGTTGTAGCTCCAACTAATGTAAAAGGTGCTAATTCAACTCTAATTGAGCGTGATGTTTCCTCTTTACCAACAATGATATCAATACAAAAATCTTCTAAAGCAGAATATAAAATTTCTTCAATATTCTTTGGAAGACGATGTATTTCATCAATAAATAAAACATCACCAGGCTCAAGCCCAGTTAATAAAGCAGCTAAATCACCCTGCTTTTCAAGTGTTGGACCAGAAGTAAATCTAATTTGACCACGCATCTCATTAGCAATTATAGATGCTAGAGTTGTTTTACCAAGACCTGGAGGCCCAAATAATAAGACATGATCTAATACTTCATTACGATTTTGAGCCGCTTTAATATAGACATCTAAATTTTGTTTTATTTTATCTTGACCTATATATTCACTTAAATATTGAGGTCTTAAACTCAAATCACTTGCTTCTTCATAAGATTCATTTTCATCAAATAATCGTGACACTATTTTCACCTACTTTAACAATAATTGTAATCCTTCTTTGATGTATTCTTCAGTACTAAGTTTTTGATCTTTAAAAGATTTCTCAACTTTTTTAATTTCAGCACTTTTATAACCTAATGCTTCCAATGCTTCTAGAGCTTCTTTTAATTGATAATTAATATTTATATCATCAACTATTAATTTACCTTGTAAGTCTAGTACAATTTGAGCAGCAGATTTTGGTCCGATTCCTGGCATTTTTTTCAAGAAGTTAATATCATTTGCTTCAATCGCTTGTACTAATTCATTATGATCGATACTTGAAAGAATTCCTAAACCAGTTTTAGGGCCAACACCCTTTACTGAAATAAGTTTTAAAAAGACATCTTTCTGTTCATTACTCTTAAATCCAAACAAGGAAATTTGATCTTCTCTAACATGAGTATAAATATAAAATTGATATTCATTATTTAATATATATTCATAAGGCATTGGAGTTAATACACGATAACCTACATTATGTACATCCAAAACAACACTATCTTTATTAATGATAATGACATTCCCTTTTAAGTAACCAATCATTACATATCACTTACTTTCTTTAGTGGACTAGCAATAATTGAACGCTTATGAGCACTAGCATTATGTAAGAAATCAATTCTATCTTTTGCCTGTTTACTTACTTCTAAACCATTCATATATGATTCTAACTCTTGATAAGTAACTTGCATTTCATCTTCATCGTTAACATCTTCAATTAAACCAGCACTAGGTTTTTTATCGATAATTATAGAATTAACATTTAATAAGTGAGCCATTTCATATACTTGTGTTTTACTAAGATGAATTAGTGGTGCAATATCTGCTCCACCATCACCATATTTAGTGAAATAACCAGTATACCATTCACAAGCATTGTCTGTTCCACTTACTAGATATCCATAATTTTGTGCAATTGCATATAAGCTAGTCATACGAAGCCTAGCTTTTGTATTGGCTTGAGCCAATTTAAAATTAGATTCAATATTAATTTGTGGCATTATTTCTTCATTAATTAATGCATCAAAAGTACTATCTAAATTAATGATTTTATAATCCAAATTAAATTCATCTACAACAATTAAAGCATCATCAACATCACTTTGTGAAGAATGACATGGCATTATTAGACCCATACTATTATTAGGAAATGCTTTTTTTATTAAAGCAGCAACAACAGCAGAATCAATACCACCAGAAACACCAACTATAATTCCTTTTGTTTTAGTTTCTCTAACTTTTTCTTGTAACCATTCAACTAAGTAATCAATATATTTTTCCATTTAAATTCTCCTAGTCAATAAATTCGAATACAAACTCATCAATTCTAACTAAATCTTTATTCTTAACTCCAGCTTGACGTAAAGCATCATCTATACCATAGAAACGCATCATTCTAGCAAAACGAGCGATTCCTTCTTCACTACTAAAGTTTGTCATTTTAAATAGTTTTTCAACTTTAGGGCCACTTAATACATATTCTCCCTCTTCAAAGTTAATTTCAAAACCATCTTCTTCTTGATATTTATATACTTTAACAGTATCAAATGTCTCATAAAATGTATTTGTTTCTTTAAGAATTTCACTAATTTTATATAGTACTTCACGAAGTCCAGAATTTGATAAACTTGATGTTTTAAAAATTTCATATTGATCATGATATTTATCATAAAAACGATTATAATTATCTTCAAAAGTATCTAAATCAGCTTTATTAGCAACAACAATCATTGGTCTTTTCATTAGAGTAGCATTGTAATCTTCTAACTCAGCATTAATCTTTTCAAAGTCTTCAATTGGATCACGACCTTCACTTCCAGCCATATCTAAAACATGCACAATAACTTTACAACGTTCAATATGTCTTAAGAATTGTGTACCTAACCCTTTACCTTGTGAAGCACCTTCAATTAATCCTGGTAAATCTGCCATAACAAATGAATTACCATCTTCAGATTGAACAACTCCTAAGTTAGGTACAATCGTTGTAAAATGATAATCTGCGATTTCAGGCTTAGCCGCAGTAACTACAGAAAGTAATGTAGATTTTCCAACACTTGGTAAACCAACTAATCCAACATCAGCAAGCAATTTAAGTTCAACAATAACATCCATATTATCTCCAGGTGCTCCATTTTCACAAACATCTGGTGCAGGATTACGATTAGTCGCAAACTTAACGTTTCCACGTCCCCCACGACCACCTTGAGCAATTACAACTTCTTCTTGATCCTTTGTAATATCAGCAATTAATTCATTATTTGCATCTTTTACAATTGTACCTATAGGTACTTTTATAATTACAGGACTTGCAGCACGACCATGACATTTCTTAGTCATACCATTTTGTCCTTTTTTACCTTTAATTATTTTATTATATCGTAAATCTAACAATGTAGATAAATTACGATCACCTTTAAAAATTATATCTGCGCCATTACCACCATCGCCACCAGATGGACCACCCATCGGTACGTATTTTTCTCTTCTAAATGTCGCAACACCATTACCACCATCACCAGCAATAAGGGTTAACTTTACTTTATCAACAAACATGTAGTGACACCTCCTTATTTATATAAATAAAAGCATCCAATGGATGCTTTATAATTATTCTGCAGGGTAAACTGAAACCTTTTTCTTATCTCTACCCATTCTCTCAAATTTAACAATTCCATCAACAACCGCGAATAGCGTATCGTCTCCACCCTTCATAACGTTTGTACCAGGGTAAATTTTTGTTCCACGTTGACGATAGATAATCGCACCAGCAGTAGCAAATTGACCATCAGCTCTTTTGGCACCTAATCTTTTCGAATGTGAATCACGACCATTTTTAGTTGACCCAACTCCCTTTTTAGAAGCGAAGAATTGAATATCTAATGTAAATCTAAACATGAGTAACACCTCCTAATGTATTTGTATATCTATGTAATCAGGATATGATTCCTGAATAGTTTGTAATTGTATAATAATTGTTTGAACAACAACTTGAATATTTTCAACTTCATTTAAGTTAATATTTATCGTTGCTTCACTAACTTCTACACTCTCTTCACTTAATCCAAATTCTATTAAAGCATTTAAACCACCGAAGATAATTGTTGAAATACCAGCACAAACAATATCATCACCATGACCAGCAAATCCAGCATGATCATACACTTCTATTGACTTAATTAAATCAATATCTTTAACAACATTAACTTTTGTCATAATTAACCATTAATTTTATCAATTTTAACTTTAGTATATGGTTGTCTGTGTCCTTGTTTAGTTTTACTATCTTTTTTAGCTCTGTATTTATAAACAATGATTTTTTTACCTTTACCTTGTTTTTCTACAGTACCGCTAACAGTAGCACCACTCACATATGGAGCACCAACTTTTGTAGAATCTCCTCCTACAAATAAAACTTTATCAAAAGTAACATTTTCACCTTCGTTAAGATCTAACTTTTCAATGAAGATTGTATCGTTTTCCATTACTTTGATTTGTTTACCACCAGTTTCAATAATTGCGTACATTCATTTACACCTCCGTTTTTTCTTAGACTCGCCTACCAAGGTGGGATATTCCACTTTATACCTTATAAGTGCGGTTGTAGCTCGAGGTCTACAACATTGATATAATATCATAATTATACATTCAAGTCAAGCAATCTAAGGGGCTTAGAGATGTTTTTTATAATAACTACTTATTGGATAAGTAATCTGTACTTACCTTAAATAATATGATCTTTTATTTAAATGTTTCCAATTAATACCCGTAATCGGCATTATATATTCCTTATGACTATTTGAATATGAATTTTATTCACTACAAGTTGCTCTGTTTCTTTTAATTTTGACGTTTTACTATATCTAATACATTTTTTAAATAAGTTCTATATCAATGCAAGAAAATATGATTTATGCTAAAATATATCTATCTTAAATAAAGGAGTGATTATATGCAAGTATACATTTCACAATTATTAAATGAAAATGAATTGCTTGAGATAGTTTCTAAATATAATGTTGGAATTGAAACA
>JAVWHL010000050.1:0-7997 GCA_036640095.1 Erysipelotrichales bacterium
CGCTTTTTAAGGATAGATACATATAATGTAACGTAGTATTGTTTATTGAAATAATGACTTTTTATTCGTTTGGTTATCAACTATTTCTAATTGATAATTTAATTATAATTTATATAAATAAAAAAGTAAAGTATAATGATTATAAATAATTGTAAAGGTAAAAAAATAGACTAGATATTGGATATCAGTCTATCTTTTAGATTATTCAGTTACTTCTACGAATTTATCTGGTCCAACTTTACAGATAGGACATTCTTTTGGTGGTTCTTCACCTTCATGAACATAACCGCATACTACACATTTCCATTTTTTCATAAAATTAGTCTCCTTCTTTAATAAATATAAACATATTATAGCATAGAACTTAAGGTTGTTGTGTATAAAAATTGCTTTACAAAAGGCTTGATATAAGTTATCATATCACTAATATCCAAATTTAGGGTATTAAATATATAAGAAAAAGGTGATGGATAATGAAAAGAGATTTAGAATTATTTGAACAAATTGAAAATGAATTAGGTAGACAAAGAAGACATATTGAGCTAATTGCATCAGAGAATTTTGTATCAAATAATGTACTTGAAGCAGCAGGTAGTATTTTAACCAATAAATATGCGGAGGGTTATCCATCCAAAAGATATTATGGTGGTTGTGAATTTGTGGACAATGTCGAAAATTTAGCAATCTCTAGAGCAAAAGAAATATTTAATGCAGAACATGTTAATGTGCAACCTCATTCTGGAGCGCAAGCAAACATGGCTGTTTATATAGCATTATTAGAATATGGAGATAAGGTATTAGGAATGTCTTTAAGTGAAGGTGGACATCTAACTCATGGACATAAACTAAATTTCTCTGGTATTTCATATGATTTCTATGCATATGGAGTAGATGAGAAGACACATTTAATTGATTATGATGACCTTAGAACAAAAGCACTTGAAATCAAACCTAAAATGATTGTTGCAGGAGCTAGTGCTTATCCTCGTGCAATTGATTTTAAGAAATTTAAAGAAATAGCTGATGAAGTAGGTGCTATTTTAATGGTAGATATGGCACATATTGCTGGTCTTGTAGCAGCAGACTTACATCAAAATCCAGTATTATATGCTGATGTTGTTACAACAACAACTCATAAAACATTAAGAGGACCTCGTGGTGGAATGATTTTATGTAAAGAAAAATATGCTAAAGCTATAGATAGAAGTGTTTTCCCTGGTATTCAAGGTGGACCTTTAATGCATGTGATTGCTGGTAAAGCGGCATGTTTCTTTGAAGCATTACAACCAGAATTTAAAACTTATCAACAACAAGTTATTAAAAACGCTAAAGTATTAGCTGATACATTTAGAGATGAAGGTTTCAGGATAATAAGTGGTGGTAGTGATAATCATTTAATCTTATTAGATGTTAAAACTAGTGTTGGTTTAACTGGAAAAGAAGCTGAAGCACTTCTTGATGAAGTATATATAACAGTAAATAAGAATACAATTCCATTTGAAACTGAAAGTCCAATGGTTACTTCAGGTTTAAGAATTGGATCTCCTGCAATTACTTCAAGGGGTTTTATTGAAGAAGATGCTAAGGAAGTAGCACTAATAGTTTCTTATTGTTTAAAAAATAGTGATGATCCTCAAATGAAGCAAAAAGCTAGAGAAAGAGTTAATCGTTTAACTATGAAATATGAAATGTATCCAGAAATTAAATATTAATATTTACACTACTCATTGAGTAGTGTTTTTATTTATTTCTTTAATTATAGTCTAATATAATATACACTATAATAAGAGAGTAAATATAAGGAGGAAGGATATGCCAAAATATATAATGGTACAAGGCTGTACTTCGAATGCGGGGAAAACAACTCTATGTGCAGCAATCTGTAGAATCTTAAAAGAAGATGGGTATAAAGTTGCTCCATTTAAAGCGCAAAATATGGGATTAAACTCTTATATAGATAGTGAAGGTAGGGAATTAGGGTTTGGTCAGGCATTACAAGCATTTGCTTGTGGTATTGAACCAAAAGCGTGGATGAATCCGATTTTATTAAAGCCTATTGGAGATGGTGAGATAAATCTAATACTAAATGGTGAATATGAAATGACCTTAAAAGGTAGTGAGTTTGGAAATCAAAAACAAGAATATCTAGATAAAGCAATTAGTATTTTAGAAGAGAATACTAAAGATTATGATATTGTTGTATTAGAAGGTGCTGGAAGCCCTGCTGAAATAAATATGGTAAAACCTGACATTGCGAATATGGGTTTAGCTACGGCATTAAATGCTAATGTTATATTAGTTGGGAATATCGAGTTGGGTGGTGTATTTGCTTCACTATATGGAACTTATAGTTTGTTAGAAAAAAATGAACGAGAGCTAATAAGTGGATTTATAATTAATAAGTTACATGGATATGCTAACTTGCTTGATAGTGGTATAAATATAATGGAAGAAAAGATGAATATACAAAGTCTAGGTGTCTTACCTTTTATGGAATTAGATTTAGAAGATGAAGACATGACAACTTTTAATAAGATTGAACAAGATGCCCTTTTAAAAATTGCGATTTTAAAAAGTCCTTATGCTACAAATTTGAACATGTTTAAGCAACTAACATATTATAGAAATGTATCAGTTGTTTTAGTTGATAAAGATAAGTGTTTAGATGGATACGATGCTATAATTATTCCTATGAGCGCTAACTTCAAAAGAGATAGTGAGTTCTTTGAAAAGTTTAATCAATATGAAAATAAGATATATAGTGCAAATGGGGATTATATTGCTAAGAATATTTATACTAACAATATTGTAGAAGAACTAAAGAAAAAGAATGGTTTTAATGATGAAGATATCAACTTAGAAACAAAAGTAGAAGAGTTAAGAGAAAGAGAATTAGATAGACTCGCAACTAATGTTAGAGATAACTTAGATATGGATATATTATATAAAACAATAAAAATTGAAAAATAAGTGTAAATTGTCAAAATATAGTCACAACTTAATTTAATAATATGAGTATGATAATAGAAGGTAATAAAGTAGATAAGCTTTATTAAAGAAAGGATGTATATTATGGAACAATTCAAAAATTTAGAAAGTAGTAAAGTGTTCGATTTCTTTCATGAAATGTCACAAATTCCTAGAGAATCTAAAAAAGAGGAAAAAATTAGTAATTACCTAAAAAAATTCGCTGAAGATAGAAATTTATGGGTAGAACAAGATGGGGAAAATAATATCATTATTAAAAAAGAGGCTACTGCTTCTATGAAAAGTGCTCCAACTGTAATTTTACAAGCACATATGGATATGGTTTGTGAAAAAGGAAAAGATAGTACTCACAACTTTGATGAAGATCCAATTGAATGGGTAATCAAAGATGATTATATTTATGCAAACGATACTACATTAGGTGCTGATAATGGGATTGGAGCTTGTTTTGCTTTAGCATTACTTGATTCAAGCGATATTGAGCATCCTGCTTTAGAAGTTGTTGTTACAACTGATGAAGAAACTGGTATGACAGGAGCTAACTTCCTAGATACTTCAATTTTAGATGGTAAAATCTTCATTAACATTGATAGTGAAGAAGAAGGATTATTCTTCTTATCATGTGCTGGAGGAAATGATACTAGAATTAGTATTCCAGTTAACTTTGAAATGGTTCAAGGTGAATTAATCGAAGTTGATGTGACTGGTTTATTAGGTGGTCACTCAGGAATGGAAATTATTAAAGAACGTGCTAATGCTTCTAAAGTTATTGGTCGTTATTTAAATGTATTAACTGACAATGATATTGATTTCAATTTAGTAGAAGTACATGGTGGTTCTAAAATGAATGCAATTACTAGAGATGCTCATGCTAAAATCGTTGTAAACGATGGAAATCTTGCTAAAATGGAAGAATTAGCTGAACAATTAAGACATGACTTAAAAGCTGAATATACTCCACAAGATCCTGATGCTACAATCAACATTACTAAAAAAGATGTAGGAGAATTCAATGCAATGAGTCTTGAATCTTCACTTCGTGTAGTTGCTGGTTTAGTACTAGTACCATTTGGACCACAAAGTTTCTCACAAGTTATGGATAACTTAGTACAAACTTCATCAAATATTGGTGTTGTTGAAACAACTGATTCAAGTGTAGAATTCTTATCAGGATTAAGATCTTCAGTTACATCACAAAAACAAGAATTAGTAGAAGTACATAATGTAATCGCTCGTTTAATCGGTGCTGATATCAAACATGGTAGTTTCTACCCAGCTTGGCCTTTAGATCCAAATTCAAGAATCAAAGAAGTATTCTTAGATACTTATAAAGATCTATTCAATGAAGATGCTACTGTTGAAGCAATTCATGCTGGATTAGAATGTGGTATTTTCAAAGAAAAAATGGGAGAAGATGTTGATTTCATCAGTTTTGGACCAAATATGTATGATGTTCATACTGCTGAAGAACATGTTTCAATTTCTTCAATTGATAAAAACTGGAAATTCTTCAAAAAAATGTTAGCAAATCTTAATAATTACTAATTATTAGATTTTATTAAAAGAGATTTAACTTCGGTTAAGTCTTTTTTTTAATCTTTAAACTTGGTTGGGTAAAAAACCTGCAATTTTAGTGTGTATCTTATGATTTTTAATTGCTTATAAAATAAGCATATACTATAATGAAAGTTGAGGTGATATATTATGTACGAACAATATATAAAAGACTATATGAAAGATAATCACAATAAGGAAGTAGAAATAATTCAAAGATTGACAGGTGGAATGTCTAATCATATGTTCCTTATAATAGTTGATGATAAAAAATATACATTCAGAATTCCTGGTAAAGGTGCAGAACACTTTACTGATAGAAAGAGCGAAGTAGAGATGATGGAACAAGTTGCGGATTTGGACTTTTTACCAACTCCAGTAGTTAATGAAATAGAGACAGGTATTAAGATTGCTCCATATGTTGAAGGAGAAACAATGAATCAATTATCACAAAAACCTGTAGAATTAGTAGCTGCAACATTGAAAAAATTACATAATCATGATAAATTTAAGTATGACTACAATCCATTAGAGCGTTTAGCTAAATATGAGAGCATCACTAGTAGTATTGATCCAGTGTATGCTGCTCTAAAAGAAAAATGGGTTGAAATCTATGATGAGTTTTTAAGTAAAGTAGATTTAGTTCCATGTCATGCAGATGCACAAGTAAGTAATTTTATAGTTGGAGAAGATCGAATTTATCTTTTAGATTGGGAGTTTGCAGGTAATAATGATCCTATTTATGATATAGCATGTTTTGGTAACAATGACTTTGATGATGCTATTGAACTTTTAGAAGTTTATTATGAAGCACCAGGGAAAAATGAGTTTAGAAGACTGTATGCATGGCGTATGTATCAAGCATTACAATGGCATAATGTAGCAAAATATAAAGGTGAAATAGGATTATCAGATGAATTATCAGTTGATTTTAGTTCAGTTGCTAATAATTACTTAGAACTAGCTAAAGGGTGCTTTCAAGATTATTTAGATGTAGGAAAATAGTAGATGCAGTAGGTAGGTGTTAAGATGACAAAAGAAGCAGCAGCATTAAGAAATAAAAGAATTATCGGCGCTATTTTAGTAATTGGCGTTCTTTTTGCTGTAGGAAAAGAAGTCTATACAACATTTGTATTAAAAGATAAAATCAATGTAGCACAAACTGAAAATAAAAAATTAAAAGGTGAAGCAGAGAAACTAGGTAATGAAGTAAAGAAACTTCAAGACGAAAGTTATATTGGAAGCTATATTAGTGGCAGTATCTATGCTACTGATGATAATAGCCAGGTAATCATCGTTTCTGATGATGAAAAAGAATCTGCTACAAAAGATAAAAAAACAAAAGAAGCACCAGATCATAAAAATAAAATTCTCTTTGGAGTAGGTGCGCTTGTAGCTCTAGCTATTATTTTTATTGCTGGTACTAGAATTTATAAATCTAGAGCTTTAAAAAACAAAGCAAGTGCTGCACAAGAAAAAAAAAGTGAACAAAGCAAACCAGTAGAAAAAGTGGGCAATGGATTGAGGCAAACACCAGAATAGAATCTGGTGTTTTTACATTATGATTATTATAGGTGTAAGCGGTGGAGTAGATTCAATGGTACTCTTAGATAAACTTTATAAAGAAGGTCATAAAATAGTTATTGCCCACGTTAACTATCAAAAAAGACCGGATTCCTTTAATGATGAAATAGTTATAAAAAAATACATTGAAGATAAAGATATAATTTTTGAAAAAAAACTTATTGAAAATTACAATGATGATAACTTTCAAGCTCAAGCTAGACATCTTAGATATGACTTTTATCTAGAATTAGCAAGTAAATATAAAGTAAATGAAGTATATTTAGCTCATCACAAAGATGATTATTTAGAAACATATCTCTTTAAAAAAGAGCGTACTGGTCTATATGAATACTATGGTATTAAAGAAGAAACAACTTATCAAAATGTTATTATTAAAAGACCATTACTTTCATTTTATAAGGAAGACTTAATAAATTATGCTTTAGATAATAAGATAGATTATTATGAAGATAGTAGTAATAGTACTCTAGATTATACAAGAAATATTATCAGAGATAGACTTAGTAAATTAAGTCTTGAAGATAAAGATAAGATATTTAAAGAGGCAGAATTATTAAATAGAGAAGTTAACTTACAAATTGAATTTGTTAATAAACAAAATGAATATAAAATAGAGAAAAATATTTTTCTAAGCTGGCAAAAAGATATTCAAAGACGATGGCTATTTAAACAAATTAAAAAGTATGATATTACGATTCGACATTTAGATGATATTATTAGTAAAATAGAGGCTACAAATAGCTTTAAAGATACAATTTTAGACACAACTATTGTCCTTTCATATGGTACTATTTATATGTTGGATTTTAATTATATGGATTATTACTATGTAATTAATGAAGAAAATGATTATATTAAATTAACAAAATATTTATTTTTAAATAAATATAATTATAAATTAAAAGAAACTAGCTATCCTTATCCATATGTCATTAGGCCATATAATGAGGATGATTTTATTTCTTTAAAGAGCGATTATAAAAGATTTAGAACACGTATTAAAAAGAATAGAATACCTACTTTTTTAAGGGATTATTTACCAGTTATTGAAGTAGAAGGCAGAGTACAAGAATTTATATAGAGGTGAATGATATGCATGAGAGCATCAAGAAAATTTTAGTGAGTGAAAAACAAATAGTAGAACGTTCTAAAGAACTAGCTGCACAAATTAACGAAGAATTTAAAGGAGAAAGAGTTACCTTTATTGCATTACTAAGTGGAAGTGTACCTTTCTTAGCCGAATTAATTAAACATGTTACTGTAGATTGTGACATTGATTTTATGGATGTAAGTAGTTATCGTGGTGGAAGTGAAAGTGGTGAAGTTAGAATATTGAAAGACTTAACAATGTCTATTCAAGGTTCAAATGTTATCATTGTCGAAGATATCGTTGATACTGGTAAAACATTAAAAATTGTAAAAGGGATTATTGAAAATAGAGATCCAAAGAAAGTTAAGATTATATCTTTATTGGATAAGCCTGAAGGAAGAATTGTAGATATTGATGCTGATTATGTTGGCTTTACAATTCCAAATGAATTTGTCATAGGGTTTGGACTTGATTATGATGAACTATATCGTAACTTACCTTATGTAGGGGTATTAAAAGAAGAATATTATATGTAGTAAGGATGGGTAGGAAATAATGAAAAAAAAGAATAATATAAATTTTACACTCTTATTGCTTGTCTTTATTGCCTTGATGGCAATGTTTTCCTTAGGTAATGCTAATAAGGTGTCAGAACTAAACTACAATCAATTAATACAAACTTTAGAAACAAAGAATGTTAAGGATATCAAAGTTAAAACTGATCGTGGTGTTCTAGTAGTTCAAGGGAATATCAAATTAACTGATGATCCTAAAGCTC
>JAVWHL010000051.1:0-7941 GCA_036640095.1 Erysipelotrichales bacterium
CACTAGTCTTAACAGGTGCTGCAGGTGTAATGCCAAAGCGTTCAATGCTTTATTATATTAGAGTCTATGTATATAAATTCTTTAAACTATTTAAAGATGTACCATTTATTAAACACTATATTAGAGAAATGATGGAATCAGGTGGAAGTGAAGATTATAAAAATAGTAGTCCAGTTATGAAAGAGGTTTTAAAATATACTGTAAATGAGGATTTAAGTCCTTGTTTAAAAGAGATTGTTGCACCTACTTTATTAATCTTTGGTTCTAATGATGATGCTACTCCAGTATGGATGGGTGAATTAATGAATAAAGAGATAAGTGATTCTAAACTAATAGTTTATGAAGGTTATTCTCATTATGCATATTTAGAGCAAAAAGATCGCTTTAAAAAAGATATGGATAATTTCTTAGAAGAGGGTGATAAGTAATGTTCTCAGATACAATATATATGTTAGTACTAATTATTTATACAATTTTTGTATTTTTATCTACAAGAAGTGCTATACATATGTTTCAACAAAACAGATATGAAATAGGTCGTTTTAGACAATGGCAAAAAGCTAATGTTACAAAAACATATCCTTTATATGTGATGGTTACTTGGTTTATTATTGCGATATTGTTCTTATTTGTAGAGAAAACAGAATTAAGATTATTAACAATATTTGTAGTTTTAGGGATACAATTAGTTAATCAATTTAATAAAAATAAATATCGAACGTTCATAAAACCTCTAGTATATACAAATAGAGTTAAAAGACAGTTGTTTACCTTTGCACTAATTCATTGTCTGTTTATATTAGCTGTAACAACATGGGCAAAAGATCCATATATATTAATCTTATGTTTGTTTGTCTATAATGTATATCAGATGCATGTAGTAAGCTTAGTTGCACTAATAAACTATCCTCTAGAAAATTTCTTCAAAAATCGTTTTATGAAAAAAGCGCAAGATAATCTTAAAACTAATCCATTTATAACTAGTATTGGTATTACAGGAAGCTATGGTAAAACAAGTAGTAAGAATATTATTAATGAAGTTCTATCTAAAAAGTTTTATTGTTTAGCAACTCCTGCTTCATTTAATACACCACTTGGTATATCTATTACACTTAATAATAGTCTTCAACCTATTCATGAAATGTTTATTTGTGAGATGGGTGCAGATAAACTAGGGGAAATTACTGAGCTATTTAATTTTGTAAAACCCAAAGTTGGAGTTGTAACTTCAATAGGACCTCAACATCTTGCGACATTCAAAACGCAGGAAAACATTATTCATGAAAAAATGCAAATGGTAGAGTTAATGGATGAAGATGGTGTTGTAATCTTAAATAAAGATGAACAATTTATTAGAGAATATAATATTACTTCTAAAGCAAAACAAATTTGGTATGGTATAGAAAACAATGCTGATATAATGGCCAAAGATATTGAGTATAGTAAAGATGGAAGTAAGTTTGTTGTTGTTATTGATGGAGAAGAATATGATTTCAATACAAAACTATTAGGTATTCACAATATTTATAATATACTAGCAGCAATTGGGATTGGTCTACACTTTGGAATTAGTATTAAAGAACTACAAATAGCGATTAGACAATTATCATTTATTGAACATCGTTTAGAATTGAAAAAACAAAATGATTATACTATTATTGATAATGCATTTAATTCAAATCCAGTTTCAAGTAAAATATCTTTAGATGTCTTAGAAAGAATGCCTGGTAAAAGAATTTGTATTACACCTGGTATGATTGATTTAGGAGATAAACAAGAATATTATAATAAAGAGTTTGGTAAGTATTTCATTGGTAAATGTGATTTTGTAATATTGGTAGGTAGACGTCAAACGAAGTCAATATATGAAGGAATAGCGGAATCAGGATTTAATATGAAGAATGTAAAGGTTGTTAATCGTATTTATGATGCATACGCATTATTAAACAATGTTAAGGAACCAGATTGTTATGTTCTTTTAGAAAATGATTTGCCGGATGCATTTAATAACTAATGAATAATTATTTAGAGTTTATTTTAAAAATGCAGAGTATTGCTAAAATTGGTTTGAAATTTAGTAAGGACGAATATGCGATTGAAAATTACCAGGAAATACAAGATTTAAGTAAAGAAATGTTAGAACATTATGTAAATGATAATATTGAACATGACAACTATTATGTAAGGGATATATATCCAACACCAAATGTTAGTGTTCGTACAATTGTTACAAACGAAAAAGATGAAATATTATTTGTCAGAGAAAGAGTAGATCAATTATACTCTGTTCCAGGTGGATGGTGTGATGTATTCAAAGATGCTCGTACAAATGCAATGGCAGAAGTGAAACAAGAATCTGGCTATGAAGTTGAAATAGACCGTATTCTAGCAGTTTTTGATAGATCTAAACATGCGTTTAAGAAGTCTTCAATAGCTGAATACTGTATATATTTTAGTGCACATATTGTAGGTGGCAAGGCTCAAGTTTCACATGAAACAGATGATGTGGTATTCACTTGTAAAGATGATATGCCAAGTCTATCAAATAAAAATTCAAAAGATGAACTAAAGATTGTCTTTGATATTTATTACAATAGTAAAGAAACATATTTTGATTAAAGGAAGGATTAAATGGATACTATCTATATAATAGCTTTTCTAATGGTGATAAGTATTTCATTTATTCTTACACCGATAGTTGCTAAGATAACAAAACAATTAAATATAGTCTCTGCTCCACCAAGTGCTGGATCACGACATATTCATAAAAGAGCTACTCCCCGAATGGGTGGACTAGCAATTTATTCTGCATTCTTTATAGGTTGTGCATTCTTTGTAAAAGGAGATCAACAAATAGTTGCATTACTTTTAGGTGGTTTTGTTATTGCGGTTTCAGGAATGTTAGATGATTTAATGGAGATAAGTGCAAAACAAAAAATTGCCTTTCAAATTATTGCAACATTGATTGTTATATTTTATGGGCAAATAAGGATAACTTCAATTAATATACCAGGAGGTTTTAAGCTAGAGTTTGGTGTTTTATCAACACTAATTACTATGCTTTGGATAATCGGTATTACAAATGCAGTTAATCTTATAGATGGAATGGATGGATTATGTGCAGGTGTTTGTTCGATAATACTTGCTACTATTGCATGTCTTTCATATGTACAAGGTCGAACAGATATAGTATTGTTATCAGTACTTTTATTAGGTGCAACGCTTGGCTTTTTATTCTTTAATTTTTATCCTGCCAGTATTTTCATGGGAGATTGTGGATCGCTCTTTTTAGGATATATGATTTCAACTATCTCATTATTAGGATTTAAATCATCAGCGTTCCTAACTTTAGGACCTGCGATATTCATGCTTGCAATTCCAATTATAGATACATTTTTATCAATAATAAGAAGAAAAGTTAAAGGGGTATCAATATCAACACCTGATAAAGAACATCTTCATCATACTTTAATGTATAAGATGAATCTTACTCATATGAAAACAGTGCTGACTATTTATGCAATAACATTCTATTTTTCACAAATTGCATATATATATTTAATTAATAAACGAATAGCATTAATAATGCTTATTATTGCAGCATTTGCTGTAGAAATATTTGTTGAAAAAACAAGTATGATTTCAAAAAAATACAGACCAATACTATGGTTAGTAGATTTGGTTAAAACAGTATTTGGAAAGGAGCCAAAATAATGGGGAAAATAGCATTTGTTCTTGATAGTTCATGCTTCTTAAGTGAAAGCGAAGTGCATGATTTAGGCTGCTACTTCATTCCTTTACATGTCATAATTGAAGGTGAAGATTATTTAGAAGGAAAGAATCTTGATAAAGATAGATTAATACAAGCAATTAAAGATAAAAAAAGTGTAACAACATCGCAACCAAGTCCTGGTGAAGTGATGGAGTTAATTAAACAAATAAAAAGAGATGGTTATGATAGTGCTGTAGTTTCTATGATTGGAACAGGACTATCTAGAACTTTAGAAAATATGATGCATATGAGTGCAATGGAAGACTTTAAATTATATGCTATAGATTCAGGAAGTGTTGGTAATGCACAATTATATCCTCTATTAAAAGCTAAGAAATTAGTAGAATCAGGTATGACTCCTGAGCAAGCTGTAGAGGATGTAAAAATTGATATTGATACTTCGTATACATTATTGTTACCAGATGATTTATTTCATTTGAGTAGAGGTGGAAGAATAACGCCAACAGTAGCAGCTCTTGGTAGCATGTTAAAGATAAAGCCTATCTTAACTTTAGTAGTTGAAGAAGGTGGCGAAATAGACATCGTTCAAAAAGTTAGAACAACAAAAAAAGCCATCAAAGAAATGACTACTAAATCATTAAAAGAAGTTACTAATGAAACTCATGATGTAATTGTTGCTCACTTTGCAGCAGATGAAAAAGCATTAGAGGCAAAAACAGAATTGGAAAAGCAAATGCCTGGTATAGTGGTAGAAATAAAAGAGCTTACAACAGTAATAGGGGTTCACACTGGACTTGAAAGTGTTGGAATTCAGGTATGTAGAAAATTCTAGGAGGAGATTATTATGACAATTTGGATTATTTTAGGTGTAATTGTAATCATTGTTTTATTCTTTATCGTTTCATACAATGGCTTCATTACTTTAAAAAACAAAGTAGAAGAAGCATTCTCGACTATGGATGTATATCTAGTCAAAAGACATGATTTAATCCCTAATATAGTTGAAACTGTGAAAGGCTATGCAAAGCATGAGTCTCAAACATTAGAAAATGTTACAGCTGCACGTAATGGTGCTGTTAATGCAAGTGATTTAGATTCAAAGTTAGCTGCAGAAAATCAATTAACACAAACAATAGGTAAACTATTTGCTTTATCTGAATCATATCCAGATTTAAAAGCAAATACTAATTTTATGGATTTACAAAAACAACTACAAGATATTGAAACAGAAATAGCACAATCCAGAAAATATTATAATGCTGTTGTCAAAGAGTATAATATTAAAGTGGAATCTTTCCCATCAAATATAATCGCTAGTATATTCAAATTCGGAAGAAAACCATTATTTGAAGTTACAAGTGAAGAACAAAGAGAGAATGTCAAAGTTGAGTTTTAATATTAAAGCAAATAAATTATTAAAGCTACTATTTATAATAGTAGCTATCTTTTTTATAAATGTAAAAAACATTAATGCAGTAGATTATGATACTGTTGAAAGATACCATATTAATATTAAAGTGAATGAAGATGGGAGTATTCAGGTTAATAATAAAATGGATCTTCGATTCGCAACGCCAAAACATGGTATGTACGCTGCTGTACCAATAAAATATAAGACAAATGGAGAAGATTTACCTAAAGTTATTAGAACTCCAATTGATAGTGTTGAAGTAAAAGATCGTACATATAAAGTTGAGTATGAAAATGATTATGCATTTATTAAAATTGGTGATGGAGATAAGTATATAGAAGGACTTCAAAACTTTGAATATAGCTATAGATTAAAATTTCGTGATTTAAAAACGACACATCAATATCTTTATTATAATGTTATAGGTAATAAATGGGAATATGATATGAATAATATCACATTTAAAATAGAGATGCCAAAAGAAATCAAGGGTAATCCAAAATTTATAACTGATAATAATAATAATAAAATTAAATATGAAATTAAAGATAAAACAATAATTGGAAAATATGATGGAAGATTAGAAGCGGGTAATGGAATCACAATATTTTATGACCTAGGTGAAAACTATTTTTTATATCCACAAGGAAGATATAATGCTATTGCTGCAATCTTTTCTATAGTTAGTCTGATAATAATTGCTATAGTCTACTTTGTCTTTGGAAAAAGTAGTAAGTTAATTACTCCTATTCAATTTAAACCACCTAAGGATTTTTCTCCCGCAATGGTAGGGTATGTAGCAGATGAGATCTTTGATAAAGAAGACTCAAGTGCACTATTTGTTTATTGGGCTTCAAAGGGATATATGAAAATTGAAGAAATAAGCGATGAATCATTTGAATTTACAAAATTAAAAGATATAGATCAAAATGAGATGGAAATAGAAAAATCTTATTTTAATAAATTATTTGGTAATAAAGAGACAGTACTAAGTAATGAGTTAAGCTTAGAATTTGTAGAGCTTACTTATTCTATGTCGAAAGATTATGGTGATCACTTCACAAAAGATAAGGAATTATATAATAAAGGAACTAGGAGATTAAAAAGATTCTTAGTGATTATGTTAACAATTGCTTTTGTTATGACGAGTGAATTCTTTGTATCTGATATGTTTGATGTAAACTATATTAGCGCAGGAATGATAATAGGGTTATTTTTCTTATTAATGATGGTTTGGCTTGGTGTAGATAGAACCGTTAAGAAAAGAAAATTAATAACAAATTTTAAAATGAAAGCTAATCTCATATTATATTTAGGATTGTTAATGATTCCTCTTACAGTGTTATATTATTATATATTAGATACAGAATTGTACCTACCAATAGTAATGTCAATTGCTTATTTTATTAATATGTATTTAATTTCTAACATAAAAAAAAGGACAGCTTATGGGGATAAAATATTAGGTGAAGTATATGGGTTTAGAGATTTTATCGAAAAAGCTGAATTAGAAAGAATTGAGATGTTTGTAAAAGAGAACCCTGTATTCTTCTATGATATTTTACCTTACGCTTATACATTAGGATTAAGTGATACTTGGATTGTGAAATTCGAAAATATTGAAATACCGCAAGTAGATTGGTATTATTCAAGTACAGGTGCAATGGATTTTATCTATTTTTCTCATATCACAAGAACATTAAATACAATGTCACAAGCAGCATCGTATCATCCAGACTTTAAAAGTTCAGACAGTTCATTTGGAGGCTTTAGTGGTGGTGGATCTGTAGGTGGTGGATTTGGTGGTGGGGGCGGAGGCTCTTGGTAAACTATATTAAGGTGTAGATTATTCTACATCTTTTTTATTTAGGTATTTACTAATTATATGCATATATATAATGGTGATAAAATGCATTTATACAAATTAGAATTCAGCTTAAATGAACAACAAAATATAGTTAGTAATAAGATAGTTGGTTATTACATGAAAAACAAAGATATAATATTAGAAGCAGTATGCGGAGCAGGTAAAACAGAGATGTTATTAGCTGTGATATCGCTTGGATTGAAAGAAGGAAAGAATATTGGCTTTGCATGTCCTAGAAGACAATTAACAATAGAATTATATGAAAGGGTAGATGAGTATTTCTATAATCATCAAAATATTGGTTTAGTGGTTGGAGGGCAAAGAATTAATGAATTAAGCAATTTAATATTTTTAACTACACATCAATTAATTAATTATAAAAACTATTTTGATTTACTAATTATCGATGAAGTAGATGCTTTTCCTTATTTCAATAATATTAAACTTGAACAAGCAGCTCAAGAAAGTAGCAAACAGTTTATATATCTTAGTGCAACAATGCCCCAAAAATATTTGGTTAATGCAAACCTAGTAAAAGTAACCAATTATAAAAGACATCACTTAAAGATAATGCCTATTCCAAAAATAGTATTAGTTAGATATGGATTAATGATGATTAAATTATTAATAATAATAATAAGATTAAAAAATGATCCTTTGATTGTCTTTGTCCCAAATAAAAGAGATGGGAACAAACTAAATAAATTATTTAAATTATTAGGATTTAAGAGCAAGTTTGTATATAGTAAGACACTAAATACTAAAGTGATAAATGATTTTAGAAGTCAAACAATAAAAATATTAATAAGTACTACAGTTTTAGAAAGAGGAATAACATTAAAGGGGTTAAATGTTATTGTTTTTAGAGCAGACTGTAGCATCTTCAATAGCGATGTCTTAATCCAAATATGTGGAAGAGTTGGAAGGTCA
>JAVWHL010000052.1:0-7753 GCA_036640095.1 Erysipelotrichales bacterium
TGTGTAGTAACCTAATTATAACAAGACTGATTATCTTTTTGTTTACTTTGGTCTCACATGTATTGTAACACTACAAAATGTATCTTTTTTTTCATTAAAAGGCTTGCTTTTTTAGCCGTTGTATCTTATAATATTACTTGTGTTGCCTGAGTAGCTCAGCGGTAGAGCAATCGGCTGTTAACCGATCGGTCGTAGGTTCAATCCCTACCTCAGGCGCCATTTTTATAATATGGAGTAGTACTCAAGTTGGCTGAAGAGGTGCCCCTGCTAAGGGTATAGGTCGGGTAACTGGCGCGAGGGTTCAAATCCCTCCTACTCCGCCATTAAAAAAACAAACCCCAAATGGGGTTTTTTCTTTGCCTTAAAATAGTTCGAATTTATTAGAGATTTATCAATAAGTTTCTTACCAACCTAGTACCACAATAACAAACCAGAAATTAAATTACCATAACAAGAATGTAGAAAGTGCACTAAAGAATGCGAAATATATAGATTTTTTTGAATACTTCATCACAAAACCATTATCACTGTAATCCTCCATCTTATTTAAAGTGTTGATGGTGAAAGCAGTAATAATCAATATGATTGAGAGTATTAGTAGTATTAGATTTATAGGATTTAAAAAATAAGTATAAATATTTTCTAGTAAATCAATATTCATATACATCCCTCCTATCTTTATTAAATATATTTTAATATAAACCAGATATATACTAGTGACTATTAGTTGTACTATAGTTTTAAAATTATATGTATACTTAATATAGTGAAAACATTTTAAGTTGTATTTATCGAAATAAACATTTATTCAAAGACATAATTGACAATATTAATTGACTTAGAGATAACCAAAATGATATAATTTAGCAACAATGTGTAAAGAATATGTAATTATATGGAAAAATAGTAAGTTAGGGAGAAAGCCAATGAAGAGAAATTTATTAAAGGTATTTGCTTTAGTTTTTACAATCGGATTAGTTAGTTTAAATGTAGGGGCAACAGAAAAGAAAGTAGAATTCGAAGCATATATATCAAATTATGCAAATGCTGAAACAGAGATGATGGTAGTTGAGGGAGTAGAAAATGGTCAACTAGGATATAATGAGGAATTTATACCAAGAGATACAAGTAACTACCAGTTTCAAATGATTGAAAATCCAACATATGGATTTGTATATCATCATGCAGAAATTACATTCAAAGATGGTCGTGAAGTATTAGCACGTTTTGATAAAAACTTTATCTTATCTGATTATATTAGTGAGGATGAAATAGATACAGTAGATACAGTTGTTTTCTATTACAGTAATGCTGGACAAGTTAAAGTATCATATAAAGTAAATGATGTTAATGGAAAAGAATTAGATGCTTCACAAGTATTAAAAGGAAGATATGAAAGTAAAATTACAAACAATGATGGATCAGTATTTAATTTCCCAGCCGATTCATTTGTGAATGCAAAAAAAGATTTTTCAGGATATAAATTCATTAAAATGGTAGGTAGTGACAATACTGACTTTATTAATGGAGAAAAGAATGTAACATATATCTATGAGAAAATAAAAACAGTTGATCCTGTAAAACCGGTCAAGCCAAAGCCTGTTAAACCAAAACCAAACAAAGAAAAACCTGCAAAGAAAAAATCAAATAAAAAAGAAATTGCTAAAGCAGGACAAGAGAACAATGCTTTATTAGTAAGTTCTTTATTAATAAGTGTATTAGGTTCTGCATATTTTGTAAGCAAAAAAATTAATATTTAATAAATGTAAAGGTCTCAATGATTGAGGCCTTTACATTTATTTATCAAAAAATTAAAAATAGTGTAAAATTACCTTGCATACTATTGTAGCGCATGATATAATAATAAAGCGCGATAGGAAAGCAGTAAAAGCTATCCGTTGCAATTATAAGTGGCCCGTTGGTGAAGCGGTTAACACATATGCCTTTCACGCATACATCCACGGGTTCGAATCCCGTACGGGTCACCATTTAAAAAGCAAAAGCATATTAGATAGTTCGAAATGAATATCTAATATGCTTTTTTTATTTTGTTGCTTTATAATTATTATTATAGTGACAAAAACACTACATAATGTTAACATAATATTAATATAATGTTTAAAAAGGAGATAATAAATATGAAGATAAGAAAGACTGGATTTATAATAATGGTATGTGCTATTATGATTAGTCTGCTTAGTGTTAATATCAAAGCATACGTAATAGGGGAAACAGACTTAAACGCAGATAATATGATAAGCCTAACAGCATCTGGACAGGACATAACTCCAAAAGATAGAAATAATATAAACTATTATCTGAACTTTAATAAAAACAAAGATATTTCAGATAGCTATGAGTTGAATTATCAAACATCTTTAGATGCAACACAAATTTGAAAAAAATACAAATCGCTTTCCGCAGTAGCAGGTATTTTTGGTTACGATATAAAAAGAACTAAGATTGATTCTTCATTTGTAATCTCAACTACATTCGATAAAAGATTGACTATTGATACATCAAAATTAGATATTGAACATACACAAAAAGAGTTTGAATTAAAAAATAATCTTTTAAAAGACCACTTAAAAGTAACTAATACAAGTTTTGATCCTTCTACAGGTGAATATAAAATTAATGTAGATTTTAATGTGACTGGTCGAAAATTAGATCAGTGGGATAAAGATGGTACCTTAAATACTGGTTTGAAGTATATTTACTTTGATGTTCCTACAGGGGCAATAAACTTACCGGCAAGCAAGTTTTCAACATTACTTGATGAAAGTTCACTTGCACTTGTTAAGAATAATTTAAGCGGTATAATGGTCATTAATGGGAATCCAGAAGAAGCATTATATGTTAAGAATATTTACGGGATTAATCTAAAGTATGATGCATCTAAGGTTAAATTGAATTTGAAAATGGCAAATGAAGAAGGAAATGCTGCAAAACTAAAAGTAAATAAAGTAGTCGATGGGGATAAACCTAAAGATAATAAATCATTTGAGTTTACTTTAAAAGTTAACGAAAAGCTATTTAATGGAAGTTATATGGTTAATGGGAAGAAACAAAGTGCAAAGAATGGTATTATACTACTTAAAGATAAACAAACTGCAGTAATCGATTTAAAAGAGAATGATAAATTTGAAATAAAAGAAAAAAATTATAAAAAACAAGGATACACAACTAGGTATAAGGGTGCAATAGAAGGTAATATGAAATTACATCAAGAATTAATTTCGTATACTAACACATATAAAAATGATAAAGATCAAGAGAAAGAAAAAGTAGTAAATAAGAAGAAAAATAAAAATAAAGATAATAATACCATAATCGCTAAAACAGGTAGTGATATATATACTTCAGTTGTAGTGATATTAAGTGTTCTGACATTGGGTATTAGTTCAAGAATAATGAAAAGCAAAAAATAATATAGAAACAATAGAATATTAAACACTATTTAAAAGCAAGAATACTTGCTTTTTTTAGTGAAAACAATTCAATTAAAATAGTTTACATTAGAAACTAAATCAAGAAGATTCTTATCTTGAATAATGAAATACAAAAAGAATTTGCAAGACTATATTATTATCAAAGTGCTTTAACTAAGTTCTTTAATAATGTTTTATCATCAGAATATAATGTTAGTGAACTACATTATCTTGAGTTAATGAGCATTGAAGAAAATATAAATGGAAAAGAATTGTCTTTACAACTTAAGTTAACTAAAGGAGCAACAATACTATTATGAAAAAAAATAAATAATGGTTTAATTGAAACATATTACCTTAAGCACAATAAAAAAAGCACTATAAATTAACAGACGAAGGTATATTAATATTTATGTAACATGAGGAGTCTCACTAGGACTGGAAGGTAAGTGATGCTCAGTTTCTTGAAACTATAGATGTAGCAGAGTGTAAGTTAGTATTAGCATTTTTGAGTGAATTTAATTGCTACTTAGAAAAGTTTATTAAGGAGTAATAATAATGATAAAAGATTTAAAAACAAAAGTTGATCAAAGAACAATGGAAGGATGACTAGTTAAACAAGAAAACAGACATTTAGTAACTGGACTTAAGTGTCGTACCTTAGCTCGAATTTAGAAAGAAGATAGTATTATTACTGTCTTATTAATGTTACTATTAGTATAGTGAAGGAGATGTTTAGTGTGTTTGAAATAGAAACTAGTTTTAATAGAGAAGAATTAAAAGAATTATATAAGAAATAGTTTGAGTTTGTTAGTGAATTACATTTCAAAACAAATGATTTTAAATTAAGAGATTACTATACATTTACTCCAATAATATATATTATACTAACGTCGATTTTATATTTGATTGATCCTATTAGTATTTTATTTATGCTTCCACTAATTTTAGTTACTTCTATTTTAATAATTTGTTTAAAAAATATAAGAGACTTTCATAATAGAAGGTTTATTAACGCATACTTAAGAACACTAATAATAGAGTTGAATAAAGTTAATAAGTACGATGATGGGTATGAATATAATCAAAAAATCATTGTTGAAGATAAAAGAATTTATTTAGAGTTAAAGGGTAAGAAAAAGATAATATTGAAAAACATAAAGTACATAAGACAAATATATATCAAACATGATATATATTATTTTATGAGTGTTACTTCAGGGGTTCTTCCTGGACTTGTAGTTGTATCATTTGACTTAGGAAAAGGTTCAAAAGGTAATTACGCAAAGAAAAAAGATTTAATAGACTATTTGATAAAGTCTACAAACGCTGATATTAACGTTGTTTAGAATCTTAATATTAAAATAAATAGATCTAATAATAATGTTATGATTTGCTTAACATAGCGTATACTTAAAAGAAAACATTTAAAATATAACAAGTTTAATTGATATATACTTGTTTTTTGTATTTTCTGTGTATATAATAATTTTGTTGAACTAAATATTTTTTATATAGTTGGGTTTAAAACTTCAAGAATTAATTATTTTGTAAAGTTACAATTATTATTAAGTTTTTTTATTTAAGGGAGTTTTTAACATAATATTCAAGGAGGAATTTTATAATGGAAAAACCAGAATTTAAGAAAATTAGCGTTATTTATACTTTCGCAACTTTAGTTTTCTTATTCGCTTCAATGTTTTTTACACTTAAGATTGTAGGTTCTGATTACCTACAAATCCCACTAATCACTACTGCGTGTATTGCGGGATTAATTGCATGGGGACATGGTTATAAGTGGAAAAACCTTATCGATGCTATTTTATATGGTATTGGGATTGCAATGGAAGGATTAATTATCCTATTAATCATTGGTATGTTAATTGGGACATGGGTAGCTAGTGGTACGGTTCAAACAATTATTGTTTATGGACTTGATTTACTAAATGCTGAGTGGTTCTTGCCGATTTGTTTAATCATTTGTGCAATTACTGCACTAGCAACTGGTAGTGCTTGGACTACAGGGGGAACTGTAGGGGTTGCTTTAATGGGTATTGGTTTAGGTCTAGGAATTAACCCAGGTTTAGTAGGTGGTACAATCGTATCAGGTGCCTTTTTTGGAGATAAACTTTCTCCAATATCAGATAACTCAAATGTAGTAAGTGCTGCAACAGGTGTAAACTTATTTGATCATGTTAGACATACTGCTAAAACAGCTGTTCCAGGTATCCTAATTTGTTTAGTAATAGTTACTGTAATTGGACTTACAATGGAAAAAGGTGAAATGGATAATGCTGCAATTCAAACAACAGTACAAACATTACAAGACAATTATTATATTGGACTTATTTTACTAATTCCGCCTGTATTTGTAATTGTTGGATCAATCTTTAAGATTCCAGCTATTCCATCTCTTTTATTAGCGACTGCAGTTGGTGCAGCATTCGCATTAATTTTCCAAGCTAAAACTACGCCTAATTTAAATGAATTATTCTCTGTAATATATAATGGAGTTAATATTGAGACTGGTGTTGAATCAGTAGATAAAATTGTTAATCGTGGTGGTCTTTCAAGTATGTATTACAATACTTCTTTAGCGATGTCCGCATTAGCATTATCTGGTATCTTAGAAAAAACTGGAATGTTACAAAGTCTATTAGATAGTATGAAAGGATTACTAAAAACTAGAGTAAGTTTAATGCTTACTACAATGGTAACTTCATGGCTATCAGACATGGCAACTGCTTCTCAACATATGTCAATGATTATTCCTGGTAGAATGTTTGCTCCAGCTTATAAAGAACAAAATCTTAAATTAGTTAACTTAACAAGAACATTAGCAGATTCTGGTGGGCTAATTGATGCTATTGTACCGTGGAGTTTATCAGGAGTATTTATGGCAGGAGCTCTAGGAATTCCTGTATTAACTTATGCTCCATATACATTCTTTACGTTTGTAGTGCCTGTTATTGCAATATTCTATGCTGTAACTGGAATCAATTTCCCTTATGAGGATGGATATGAAAAGCCTAATAAGAAGGAGGCAAAAGCATAATGGTAAATGAAAAAGAATTATTTGAATTACTTGCTGATGTAGTAAAAATAGAAAGTCCTTTCTTTAGGGAGGAAGAAGCGATCTTATTTGTAAATGAGTGGTTTAAAAAGAATGGCTTTGAACCAACATTGCATGAATATGAAGATAATGTTATTACAAATTTCAAAGGTAAGAACGTAATTGGTGAATTGGATGGACAAAATCTAGGACCAACTATTCTATTTAATGGTCATATTGATACAGTAGAATTAACTCAATTCTGGACAAAAGAACCATATGGTGCAACAGTAGAAGGAAACAAAATGTATGGTGTTGGAACACTTGATATGAAATCAGGTGTAGCAGCATTTATGATGGCTTTAAAAACATTTAAAGAAAATCATCCAACTTTTAATGGTAAAATTAAATATCAAGTAGTAAGTGATGAGGAAGGACCTTATGGATTAGGTACAAATGCATTAGTTGAAGATGGACTTTGTGATGCAGATGTAGCAATTATTCCTGAACCATCAAGTGGATTTCTTGGTGTAGAAGAACCAGCTGTATGTTTAGGTGCTCGTGGTGGATTATCATTTAAAGTAGAAGTAAAAGGATTATCAGCACATGCAGCTACTCCAGAAAAAGGAGTTAATGCAATTGTTGAAGCTTCTAAGATAATTATTGAACTAGAAAAGTTAGACATTATTGTAGATGATAAATTAGGAAAAGGATCAGTTGCTATTATAAAAATAGAATCCGTAGATGCACCAGCAAGTATTGCTGATTTTGCAAGCTTTAGTGTCTTTAGACATATTGTACGTGGCGAAGATCAAACAACTGTTGAAGCAGAGATTATGCAAGCTGCAAAAAATGCTGGAGTACCAACCGAAAACGTTAATGTAGTATTTAGAGATTCACCTAGTGAAGGAAGTGCAGCATTCTTACCATATGTATGTGATGAAAAAGATCCATTTATTTCTAAATTTATTGATAGTGTAACTAAAGTAAATGAGGCAAAACCTTTATTAGATTATTTTCCAAGTATGGGTGATTTCAACTATATAGGTTCACGTGTTAAAATACCTACTATAGTATTTGGACCTCGTGGAGCAAATTATCATTCAGATGATGAGTATGTACTTCTTGATAGTGTAAAAGAGTGTTCAGATATTATTTATGACTATTTAGAAGAAGTTTTAGTAAAATAATCAAAAAGTTTATTTTAAGTTATAAAAAATCCTGTGTCTTACAGGATTTTTTTGTAATTAAGCGAAGCGAAAAAACCACG
>JAVWHL010000053.1:0-7573 GCA_036640095.1 Erysipelotrichales bacterium
CTTTTCAAGAGATGCTAAATATTTAGATTTTATTAGTGCAATGCCAATTAATCAAGTAAAAGCATTCCTTGGGAAAGTAGCATTTCATGCACTAGTAGAATTCTTAACATTATTTATTTTTATGATAATACCAATGTTAATATTACAAGTTGATTCAATATTGATTATTATTTCAATCTTGATGATGCTATTAATAGTTTGTGGAACACTATTTATTCCAATAATTATTGATTTAAACTTTCCATCACTAGATTGGGAATCAGAAACTGCACTAGTTAAAAGAAGTAAATCACTAATATTTAGTATGATTGCTTCATTGATTTTAGATGTAGCTTTCTTTGGAGGAAGTGCCTTATTATTCTTTGGACTTAATATAGAGTATGAAGTACTTTCAATAATAATGGTAGTTTTCTATATAGTATTATTTATAGTTCTATTCATGATTTATCGTAAATCAGTAGTTAGAGCATTTGATAAAATTAAAGCATAAATATAAAGTCTTATGGATTAATAATTCATAGGATTTTTTTATTTATAGATTGATAGAAAAGTCGATAAAATAAACCTATAGCATAAATAAAGTAGCGTATATTAATTATTTGTTTATCCCTTACAAGTAAAGGTCTTTTATGGTAAAATGTATTGAAATAAAAAAGAATTTTTTTATTGAATTTTCATAGTGAAGTGGAGGAAAAATAATGAAAGAAATTATTTTAGATGGAAATAGCTTAACATTAGATGATTTTATTGCTGTGGCACGTCATAAGGCACCAGTTAAATTTAGTGAAGATGCTATTAAAAAAATGCAAGAGAGTAGAGATTTAGTTGAATACTATGTTGAAAATGATATTGTAAGATATGGTATATCAACAGGGTTTGGTTTTTTAAGTGAGGTCGCTATTTCTAAAGAAGATTGTGGACAGCTTCAAGAAAATTTAATTATTACACACGCAGTATGTGTTGGTGATCCTTTTGAAGAAGAGATTGTAAGAGGTATTATGTTACTTCGTGCTAATTCTATAGCAAAAGGAAATTCAGGAGTTAGAGTAAGTACAGTACAATTACTTTTAGATATGTTAAATGTTAATTTAATACCAGTAGTGCCTGAAAAAGGTAGCTTAGGAGCTTCTGGAGATTTAGCGCCATTATCTCATGTTGTTTTACCTATGTTAGGGTATGGAGAAGCTTTTTATAATGGCGAAAGACTTCAAGGTAAAGAAGCAATGAAAAAGGCTGGTTTAGATATAATCACTCTTTCTTATAAAGAAGGATTAGGTTTAAATAATGGGACACAAGCAATGACATCAGTTGGAGCTTTATGTGTTTATGATGCAATGCAAACAATCAAGCTTGCTGATATTAGTGCTGGATTATCAATAGAAGCATTGCAAGGTATTACTTGTGCATTTGATCCTCGTATTCATCAAATTAGAGGACATATCGGACAACAAGCTACTGCACGTAATTTATTAAAACTAGTAGATGCATCTAAATGTACTACAAAACAATCAGAACTAAGAGTACAAGATGCATACTCTTTGCGTTGTACACCACAAATTCATGGTGCAAGTAAAGATGCAATTGATTTTGTCGCTAAAAAAGTCGAAATTGAAATGAATGCTGTTACAGACAACCCATTAATTTTCCCTGATACAGAGGATGTATTAAGTGGTGGAAATTTTCATGGACAACCAATGGCATTACCTTTTGATTTTCTAGGTATAGCATTATCGGAACTAGCAAATGTTAGTGAAAGAAGAATTGAACGTTTAGTAAACCCAGCTTTATCTAATGGATTACCAGCATTTTTAACTAAAGAATCTGGATTAAATAGTGGTTTTATGATTGTACAATATTCTGCAGCAGCATTAGTTAGTGAAAATAAAGTACTAGCTCATCCAGCAAGTGTTGATTCAATTCCTTCATGTGCTAATCAAGAAGATCATGTATCAATGGGGACAATCGCAGCTCGTAAAGCTAGAGAGATTCTAAAAAATGTTCAATCAGTATTAAGTATGGAAATACTTTGTGCTACTCAAGCAATTGACTTAAGAGGTATTGAAACACTAGGAAGTGGAACACAAGTTGCATATAATACGGTTAGATATAAAGTTGATTATATGGCAAGTGATCGTGAAATAAAATTAGATATGAATAAAGTTGATGAACTAGTTATCACTCATAAAATTGTTGATGAAGTAGAAAAAGTTGTAGAACTAGAAGTGATTTAGGAGGAATATATATGGAGTTAAATAATAATGATATTGGACAAGCTATGGAAATTAAAATAGACTATGTACCAAAGAAAACCGCTGAATTTAGACCATTTATAAGACGTGCACCTAAAAGGGAGCTAACTTTAAATGATTCTGATATTGAACTAGCAATTATGAATGCTTTACGTTATGTACCAGAAGCATATCATAAAGAACTCGCAAAAGAATTCTATGAAGAATTAATGCAACATGGACGTATCTATGGATATCGTTTTAGACCAGAGGGTCCAATTATTCCAAAATCAATTGATGAATATGAAGGAAAGATTACTGAAGCAAAAGCATTTCAAGTTATGATTGATAATAATCTATCTTTTGATATTGCCCTATATCCATATGAATTAGTAACATATGGTGAAACAGGACAAGTTTTTCAAAACTGGATGCAGTATGTTTTAGTTAAATTATACTTACAAGAAATGAATGATGAACAAACATTAGTAATTCAATCAGGACATCCTGTTGGTTTATTCCATTCAAACAAGAATGCTCCTAGAGTTATGGTTACTAATGGATTAACTGTTGGTTTATATGATAATCCAGATGATTTTAAGCGTTTAACAGCATTAGGTGTTGCTAATTATGGACAAATGACAGCTGGTGGTTGGATGTATATTGGACCTCAAGGAATTGTTCATGGAACATATTCAACACTATTAAATGCATCTCGTAAGATTAAAGAAGGTGCTCAAGATATGAGTGGTTTAATCTTTATTACTTCTGGTTTAGGTGGTATGTCTGGTGCACAAGGAAAAGCAGGTAAAATCGCAAAAGGTGTTGCATTAGTTGCCGAAGTTGATAAATCACGAATCAATACTCGTCATGAACAAGGATGGGTTGATTGTGTCTTTGATACACCACAAGGTGCATTTGAAGAAGCATTAAGATGTAAAGAAAGCAAAGAAGCTAGAGCTATTGCATATCATGGTAATGTTATCGATTTATTAGATTATGCATTAGAAAATGATATTCACATAGATCTTCTTTCAGACCAAACATCTTGTCATGAACCATATGATGGTGGATACTGTCCAGTACAATTAAACTTTGAAGAACGTACTAAAATGATTGCTGAAGATCATGCTGGATTTAAAAAAGTGGTTGATGAAAGTTTAAGATTACATTATGAAGCTATTAAAAAATTAAGTGCTAAAGGAACTTATTTCTTTGATTATGGAAATTCATTTATGAAAGCTATTTATGATTCAGGTGTTAAAGAAATTTCTAAAAATGGTGTTAATGATTTAGATGGATTTATTTGGCCTTCATATGTAGAAGATATTTTAGGTCCTATGTTATTTGATTATGGATATGGACCATTTAGATGGGTATGTTTATCTGGAAAAGATGAAGACTTAGATAAAACTGATCAAGCAGCTATGGAAGTAATAGATCCAAATCGCCGTTTTCAAGATAGAGATAATTGGGAATGGATTAAAGATGCTAAGAAAAATAATTTAGTAGTAGGAACTAAAGCAAGAATTTTATATTCTGATGCTTGGGGTCGTACAAATATGGCATTGAAATTTAATGAAATGGTACGTAATGGAGAAGTTGGACCTATTATGTTAGGTCGTGATCATCATGATGTATCAGGAACTGATTCACCATTCAGAGAAACATCTAATATATATGATGGTTCAAATGGAATGGCTGAAATGGCAACTCATTGTTATGCAGGTAATGCAGCACGTGGAATGTCATTAGTTGCTCTACACAATGGTGGTGGAGTAGGAATAGGTAAATCAATTAATGGTGGATTTGGAATGGTTTTAGATGGAAGTGAGCGTGTTGATGAAATTTTAAGACAAGCTATGCTTTGGGATGTTATGGGTGGAGTAGCACGTCGTAACTGGGCTAGAAACGATGCTTCTATTGAAACTTGTATTGAATACAATGAAGAGATGAAGGGTCAAGATCATATTACAATTCCATATCTTGCTACAAGAGGATTTGTTAAAGATATTATTTCTAAAAATAAAAAATAAAAAGGTGGGTATAATATAATGAATAAGATTGTGCAATGTGTACCAAATTTTTCTGAAGGAAAAGATCAAAGTATTATCGATCAAATTGTATTACCTTTACAAAATAAAAAAGGTGTTAAATTAGTTGGGGTAGAACCTGATGCTATATATAATCGTACTGTAGTAACAATAATAGGAAGTCCTATTGAAGTTAAAGATGCTATTGTTGAAGCAATAGGTGTAGCTACTAAATTAATTGATATGAATAAACACTCTGGTGAACATAAAAGAATGGGGGCAACTGATGTTGTTCCATTCATTCCAATTGCTAATATGAGCATTGAAGAAGCAGTAGAACTATCTAAAGAATGTGCACAAGCAGTAAATGATAAATTTGATTTACCAGTATTCTTATATAGTAATAGTGCTACTAAAGAAGATAGAGTTAAATTACCAACAATTAGAAAAGGTGAATTTGAAGGAATGGCTGAAAAGCTAAAAGATCCTAACTGGGCTCCAGATTATGGACTAGCTAAAATTCACCCAACTGCTGGAGTGGTAGCTATTGGATGTCGACCACCTTTAATCGCATATAATATCGATTGTAAAACAATGGATGAAGATGCAATTAAATTTATTGCTAAATCAATTAGACAAAGTGGTGGAGGATATAAAGCAATTCAAGCTGGTCCTGCGGTTATGGATGATTTTATTCAAGTTACTATGAATGTTATCGATTATACTCAAACATCAGTATATCGAGCTTTTGAAGCAGTCAAAATGGAAGCTAAAAGATTTGATATTGAAGTAACTGGAAGTGAATTTATTGGATTAGTGCCTCGTGCTTGCTTAGAAGATATTGCAGCATATTATCTTAAATTAAGAGATACATCTTCTTTAAAAGATTATTCACTTGAACAATTAAAAGAAATAGTAGATAAAAATTTAGGTTTAAGAGGATTTAGCTTAGATAAAATAATAGAATATCATATATAGGAGGAATAATATGAAAACAATAATTTATAATATTGGAAAACTATATACAATGAAAAATAATATTGTCCCATTAAGAAAAGATGAATTAGATAAATGTGAAGTTTTAGAAAATGCATACATTGTTATTAATCACGATATTATTGAAGCAGTAGGAACTGGAGATTATTCAAAGTATGTTCAAGAACATACAGCATTATTTGATGCTCAAGGGAAAATCGCAATGCCAGGATTAGTGGATGCTCATACTCACTTAGTATTTGGTGGTTCAAGAGAACACGAATATGATTTAAAATTAAAAGGTGCAAGCTATTTAGATATATTAAAAGCGGGTGGTGGAATATTAAATACCGTTAAAGCTACTAGAGAAGCCTCATTTGATGAATTATATAATAAATCAATGGACTTTGCTGATTCAATGCTACTACATGGAGTTACAAGTGTAGAAGCTAAATCTGGATACGGATTAAACTTAGAAACAGAGTTAAAACAACTTAAAGTAGCAACTAAAGTTAATGAAGATCATCCAATTAATATAGTTAATACATATATGCCAGCACATGCAATACCAACAGAATATAAAGAAAATCCAAAAGAGTATGTTGATATTGTTATTAATGAAATGCTTCCATCAACTGAAGCTAGAGAAATGGCAGATTATGTAGATATATTCTGTGAAGATGCCGTATTTAATAGAGAACAATCAAAAGAAATACTAGAAGTAGCACAAAGCTATGGTTTTAAAGTAAAAATACATGCAGATGAAGTTGTTCCTATGGGTGGAGCTTCACTAGCAGCAGAACTAGGAGCTATAAGTGCCGAACATTTAATGGCAACAAGTGAAGAAGATATGGAATTAATGGCAAAAGCTAATGTTATTGCTAATTTATTACCCGCTACAACATTCAATTTAGGAGTAGACTATGCAAGAGCAAGATTAATGATTGAAAAAGGAATCGCTATAAGTGTATGCTCTGATTTTAATCCAGGATCATGCCCAACTGAAAACCTACAACTAGCTTTACAGATTGCAAGCCGTGGTTACAAACTAACACCTATTGAGGTATATAATGCAGCTATCGTAAATGGATCATGCGCATTAGAATTAAATGATGAAATTGGTTCAATTGAAGAAGGTAAACAAGCAGATATAGTTATAATGAACGCTGATAATATAGAATATACAATATATCACTTTGGAGTAAATCATGTTCAACATGTCTTTAAAGATGGAGAATTAGTAGTAGAAGATCAAATTTTAGTATATTAGGAGGAAGTTATGAAGTTAGTTGATTTAAATTTAGTAGAATTTAGTAATATGGTTAATTCAGATTCACCAGTTCCAGGTGGAGGATCTGTTGCAGCTTATACATCAAGCCTTGGAGCAGGACTTGCACGTATGTTAGGATTTCTAACTATCAATAAGAAAAAATTTGCTGCACTTGAAACAAGCATTCAAGAAGAATATAAAAAAAGTTTTGATACTTTAGAAGATAAAGTAGCACGTTTATTAGAATTAGTTGATGAAGATACTGCATCTTATCAATTAGTTATGGATGCCTTTAAACTACCTAAAGAAACAGAAGAAGAAAAAGAAGTAAGAAAAACAGCAATTCAAGAAGGAACTTATAAAGCAATGCTAGTACCTTTTGAAGCAGCACAAGTATCTTTTGATGCTTTAAAAATAAGTGAAGGACTAGTAGAACATGGAAATACAAATGCAATAAGTGATCTTGCTAGTGGCTTTTATATGTTAGAAGCAGGTATGAATTGTTCGATACTTAATGTAAGAATTAATGCATCAAGCTTAGATGATAAAGATAAAGCAAAAGAATATTTAGATAAATGTATTACAATGCAAGAAGAAGCACGAAGTATAGTAGATAAGAATATTAAAATAATAAGTCAAGTACTATAGGAGGGTTTGCAATGTTTAAGAGTGATATTGAAATAGCACAAGAAGCTAAATTATTGAATATTGATAAAATAGCGGCACGTTTAAATATAGAAGAAGAATATTTAGAAAAGTATGGAAATAATAAAGCAAAAGTTGATTTAAGTATTATGAATCAATTAGAAGATAAAGAAGATGGAAACTTAATTCTAGTTACCGCAATTAATCCAACACCTGCAGGTGAAGGTAAATCAACAACTACAGTAGGATTAGTAGAAGCTTTAAACAAGTTGAAATATGATACAGTAGGATGTATTAGAGAACCATCACTAGGACCAGTATTTGGATTAAAAGGTGGAGCTGCAGGAGGAGGATACTCCCAAGTAGTTCCAATGGAAGATATTAATTTACACTTTACTGGAGATATGCACGCTATTGGAATT
>JAVWHL010000054.1:0-7564 GCA_036640095.1 Erysipelotrichales bacterium
GCTTAACCTTTCGGTTAAGCTTGCGACTAATTATCAATGGAAATTGTTATTCCCCTCTATTTGACAAAGAGCCCTTATTTCTTTCTAATTGCATCTATTGGATCTAATTTTGCTGCTTTAATTGAAGGAATCAATCCAGAAATAATTGCAAGCAATCCACAAGCACCAATAATTAATAATGCTGTTGTTATATCAAGTGAAGCAACATTAAGTGGTGGTGTATTAGGATTGGCTTTTAATAAGAAATTATGCATAACTGAATTAATTATCTTACAAATACCTACTGCAATACTAACACCAATTGTTCCTGCAAGAAGACCTATTACAAGTGATTCTCCTAAGAACATATTTCTAATATCCTTCATCTTACCGCCAATAGCTCTTATAATTCCTATCTCTTGTTTTCTTTCAAGCACTGAAATATATACAACAATAGAAATCATTAAGATGGCTACAAATACTGAAATTGATGAAAAGGCTATTAGACCATTTCTTAATCCATCTAATATAACATTAACAGTATCTAAAATACTCTGTGCTGCAGCTTCATATTTATATTTATCTTGTGAAGCATTTAAATCAGCAACTGTCTTTTTAACATTATCTTTACTACCAGCAGTTAAAACAACTGCAGATGATTTAACCTCTTTAATATCTATATCAAAGTATTCTTTTAACATAGTCTTAGGCCAAGATTGAGTAAAGTATAAAGTAGATAATAAAGTGTTTTCAGATGTAATTCCTGTTACCTTATATTTTTGAATTACATTCTTCTCTGTTTCTGTATTCATAAATGATATATAGATTTCTTTATTTACTAAATCTTCAACTTTACCACCTTCAGGTATTAAACTTTTAGCAGTAGATAAAGATACTAATATCTCATAACCATTATCTTGATTAGGCATCTTACCAAAACCTAATTTACCATCATATGACTTAGAAAATGATGCCATCATTACAAAAGTATGTGGTGTTTCAATTCCCTTACCTTGTCTCATCTTTTTATTATATTTTTCAATATCACTAGTTTTCTTATCAGGAGATGCGATTAAAGGAATAATTTCATCTGAATTGAAGTATGATACACCTACATCTTTACTTTGCTTTAGTATCTCTTGATAATCCTTATAGCTTAATCTATTATTTTTATCAGAAAAATCATTTTCCTTCTTACCATTATCTTTTGTAACCATAATCATATTAGCAGGAAAGATTGAATTTAATTGATTCTCTACTGTTGTCTTAGTCCCATTTGATAATGCAAAAGCTAAAGCAATACCAACAATACCAATAGACATACCTATAGAAGTCCATATTGTACGACCCTTCTTAAGTTTCAAGTTTTGTAAAGCTAATCTAAATGCTGTTAAGACACCCATATTAGATTTAGACTCATCTTTTTCAACTCGTTTTTCTACTTTACTTTCAACTGGTATATTTTCTTCAGTTTTAATTATCTTACCATCTTCCATACTTACTATTACGTTTGCATATTGTTGAGCTAGTTCTGGAGAATGCGTTACCATGATAACAATGCGATCTTTTGCAATCTCTTTTAATAACTCCATTACTTGAATCCCAGTACGATGATCTAAAGCACCAGTTGGTTCATCTGCCAAGATAATATCAGGATTATTTGCTAAAGCACGAGCAATTGCTACTCTTTGCTTTTGTCCACCTGAGAGAACATTTACTTTCTTTTTCGCATGTTCACTTAAACCTACACTAGATAATAATTCTTGCGTTCTTTTCTCTTTTTCATTCTTATCCACATTTGATATATCAAAGGCTAATGAAATATTATCGTGTGCATTCAATGAATTAATTAATGTAAAATGTTGAAAGATGAAACCAACAGTATTCTTTCTATATGTATCAATATCTTTTCCTTGAGCATCTTTTAATGATTTTCCATTAACAATAACATCACCTTCAAAATCGCTATCCATAGCACCTAGAACATTCATTAAAGATGTTTTTCCACAGCCACTAGGTCCTACAATTGCTACTAAATTACCAGGTGCTACATTAAGTGAGACATCATCTAATGCTTTAACATCATGATTTGACATATGATATGTTTTTTTAATATTTTTTATTTCTAACATTATGATACCTCCTATTCATCTCTTAATGCATCAATAACTTGCATTTTAGTCGCTCTTCTTGAAGGTAAATAACCTGCAATAAAGGCTACTAGTGTACTAATCAACACTAGACTTATCAACTGTAAGAATGGCACTTGAACACCAAACAATTGTCCACTAAGTGGAATTTTAACTAAGCCACTAACATCAAAATCAACAAAGTTATTAACTATCATTTCAGCTAAAGGTGCAATGATGAATGATACTACAATACCAATCAATCCAGCAAACAAGCCAAGTAAAATTGCTTCTGATTGAAAGACACGCATTACATCCTTTTTACGAGCCCCTACAGCCTTTAAAATACCTATCTCACTCTTACGCTCTAGAATACTAGAAAAGAGTACTATGGCTATTAGAATAGACGATACAACAAGTGCAATGATTAAGAATGCTATCATAACTAATTGCGCAATATTTACAATTGTACTAAGCGCCATTTGAAAGACTAAAGAAAATGATGTTACATTAGTTCCAACCTTATCTTGTCCACCCATCATAGAAACATTTAATTCACTATTATCTTGAACATCTTTACCATTATGACTAATCCAACCTGCTACCTCTTTAGCATCTTTAGCATCCTTTAAGACTACCTCATAGCTCTTAGGCTTTTTCATTAACGAATCATATGCACTAGTTAATTTAATTCCCATTGCTTTAATTAAAGAAGGATCAACTTTATTTCCTTGTTCATCTTTTACTAAGATTTTAGAATCTTTATAATAATCAATCATATCATTATATGAATAATAAATATAAGGTTGATTAACATCAATCTCATCCATGATTCCAACTACCTTAAACTCTTGCTTACCATCAAAACCAGAACTTGCTAAATCAAGCTTAACTTTTTTATTAAGCATCTTAGAAGTATCTTCACTAGTTAACTTCTCTTTACCATTAGTAATCATTGAACGAGCAAATGCCCTATTAACAATTACTTCATCTTTTCCATCAACTGGAAGTCTTCCCTCAAGTGCATCATTAATATGTTGCCTATGATCCTTATCAGCTAATGCACCAGATTGTGTTTCAATAACTTTATTCTCATATTTCCAATTCCCTATATTATCAGGAACTTTCTTTCTAAGACTTGCTACTTTATCATTATCTAAAACAAATTCATACTTCTTTTTATCAGTAACAGGTTTAACCTTTTCTTTATTTTTAGGATCAGCTTCTAATTTACTAACACTAACTACATTCGAAGTAGCAAACTTAGTTATTTGTTGATCAATAAATATATTAGCACCATTGCTTAACCCTAACACTAAAGAAATACCTGCTATTCCTACTGAACCAGCAAATGCCGTTATAGCAACACGACCTATTTTTTTCTTCATATTTCTTAAAGATAATTTAAAAGCTTCTCTAAAAGGCATAGCCTTATTTTTCTTATTTAAAGTTTTATTAGTATTAATATTACTTTGTTGTTTAAGTTGTTCATCACTTTGAATCTCACCATCTAAAATTTGAATTACACGAGATGAATAATCATATGCTAATTTTTTATTATGAGTTACCATAATAATTAATTTATCCTTTGCTACCTCTTGAAGCAATTCCATTACTTGAAGACCTGTTTTAGTATCAAGAGCACCAGTGGGCTCATCAGCTAAAATAATATCCGGATCATTAGCTAAAGCACGAGCAATAGCAACCCTTTGCTTTTGTCCACCAGATAGTTGCGCAGGTGTATGCAGCGCATGCTCTTTAGATATCCCAACGCTTTCTAATAATTCTAAAGCACGCTTATTTCTAGCAGCTTTCTTTTGCCCAGTTAAACTCATTACAAGCTCAACGTTTTCTAAAGCACTTAAATGCTCTATTAAATTAAACTGTTGAAAAACAAATCCAATATTATTTTTTCTATAAAAGTCCCAGTTCTTAGCTTTATATTTTTTAGTGCTTTTTGAATCAATAAATAACTCACCACTACTAGGCATATCTAAACCAGCTATGATATTTAATAGTGTTGACTTACCACAACCACTAGGACCTAAAATAGAAACAAACTCACCTCTATTAAATCCTAGATTAATATTACTTAAAGCATTAAAACTAGTACTTTTATCAATTTTAAATTCTTTATTTATTCCCTTTAATTCTAAAATCATAATAATCACTTACCCTTTACTTTTGAAGTAGTTTAGAAGCTTTTAATATTGTATTATAAACTTCTAAAATTTGTTCAATAACTTGTTGAGACCCTCGATATGATAAAATCTTCTCTTTTATATAAGTTTCTCTTTTTTCATCCTTAATTGCCATATTATTATCATCTTTATATTCCTTAATATGCATACTAATTTGAAACCTTTTATCCAATAGCTTTATTAATTCTTCATCTAAACTATCAATTTCATTACGATATTTATCTAATTGATCCATTATCTATTCCTCACCTTCATTTATTTTTACTGATCCTATTGATGTTCTAATATTATCTCTACTATATTTGAAGTTCTTTTTATTATTTATTTTAATACTTCCAATACTATTATTAATTATATAATCACCAGCGTATACTTCATTTAATTTTATATCACCCATGCTGTTTTTACTAAGGAGATTACCTTTGACATTTATATTATCTAATTTTATATCACCAACACTACTTTCTAAATTGGCTTCTTTATTAATAGTACTATTTTTTATTTTCATACCACCTACACTACTATTAACTTCTAAATAGTTCAATTCAGATATATTACTAATTTCTATTTCACCGAGTGCATTATCTACACTTAACTTTTCTAAACTATCTGGAACGGAAATTTTTATAAATGAATTTCCGATATTATTAAATCCTACAAATGTATTTTTATTTATAACCTCAATGGCAATAGGAGCTTCTGCATTAATTATATTAATCCCTTCAATACTAAATTGTTTCTTATTAGCAGTATGGAATTCATAGTGAATCTTATTATCATTACTTCTATTTATTTCAATTTTACTATAATTTGCATTTACAAATAGTTCCTTATTCTTATGTTTACTAAGATCATAATTTCCACTATCAACCATTTTAACATCACTATGATCTCTAATACTATTACCAAGAAGTGTTTGACCAGTTGCTAGACAAATAATAATTCCTATACCAACTAACGCAAAACCTAAGATTGTTAATTTTTTCATTATTGAATTTTTCATTAGATTAACCCCCTTAACCAATTAATATGTCTTACGATAATTTTTATAGATATTTTAAATATCCAAAACGAGAAGATAGCAAATAATATTGATAGGCCTAATAATATAAATATTTCTCCTAATCCTATAATGGCCGCAGAACTTAAAACCGCAATCAACACCCCAATCGCTGCAATAAATAACCCAATAGCTAACATGGCAAATGCAAACCCAAACATTAATATTGTAAAAATAATCCAAAAGCCAATCAGAACATCAAATATAATAGCGCCGATAAAAAATGGTGTATTCTTTTTAGATGTGCCTTTATATCCATAAGTATATTGTTCTTGATTAATACTAGGTTTTTCAATATTTAATTCATCAAGAAATTGTTGTGCTATCTCTTTTGGATCTCCTAGTTCTAATATTATTTCATTTTCACTTAAACCTGTTTCTTCTTTAATATCAAATAAAGCATAATACTCTTCTAATATTTGTTCACGCTCTAGAATACTAAGTAAAGATAACTCTTGCTCTAGAACTTTCATAAAACTACTTTTCACCATTATTATCACCCTCTTCAAATATCTTTAAAACTTTTTCATTAAATTCTTTCCATTCCTTATAATTCTTATTAAAATAATCATGACCTGGCATAGAAATAGTATAAAACTTTCTTTTACGACCATCTTCATCACTCTCATATGTTGCTAAATAACCTTCATTTGTCAATCTTCTTAATATAGGATAAATAGTATTTACACTAACATTAATATATTTATCTAATTCTTCTACTACTTGGTAACCATACATATCTTTACGTTTTATCAATTGTAGAACACACAACTCGATTATTCCCTTTTTAAACTGACTATTCATATTTTCTCATCTCCTTATTGTGTATTGCACAATAATAATATCACAGACTTGTGTATTACACAATAAAAAAACAAAAAAAAGAGATTTCTCTCTTTCTTTATTCATACCATCGATAACCAATACCCCTAATGGAAATTATTGATCTAATATCTAATTTTTTCTTTAGATTTTTAATATGTGTATTTACTAGCTTAGAATCAACATAGTCTTTATTAGCCGGAACCTTCCATATTTCTCTTATGATTTTTTCACGAGAAATAGATTCCTTTTTATTACTTAAAAACATCACTAATAAATCATATTCAGTTTTTGTTAAATGAACTATTTCATCATTCTTAGTTACTAATCTTTTCTTTAAATCAACTTCAATACCTTCTTGAGCACTTTCTAGAACTTCTCTTTCATTAACACTTTCCCTATTAATAGCAAGCTTAACTCTTTCTAGAAGAATGTCTAAGGCACAATCCTTCTTAATATAATCTACAGCACCAGCTTTTAGCGCCATCAATTCATATTGAGAATCATTTGAATCTGAAAGAATAATAACATCTGCTTTAGGTTTTTCAAGTTTGATTACTTCTAATAGTTGTGTCCCCAAAATAGATTCTAAATTTAGACTGATTAAAATCATATCATAACTATTGCGTTTTGCAAGTTGTAACCCCTCATTAGCTTTTAGACAATTATCTACTTGAAATCCATTTAATTCAAATAAATTTACAATAACATCTGAATAATCGACATCATTATTAATAAACAGTATCTTATACATATCAACACCCCCTTATTTAACAGATTAAATATATCATAAATTCGTTTATGAATCAATTGTGAAGTAAAAAAGTTCATATATTTATTTTATAAAACCTTTATAATTAAGTGTGGTTTTTATTACATAATACCTTTATTTAAATATTTATTTAACTTTACGACATCTCTTTACTTCATTATTCTAATATATTTTTATAATTAATTTCCATTAATCTGCTTTTGATATCGTTTATTTTACCACAAGATTAGGTAATCATCTATTTATTTACATGTGATAATTAATATCAAAAAATAGGTAGGGCTTTCAACCTCTTTAGAACGTTATTTTAACAATAAGTCTAACTAGTGTATAAAATACACATCTGCTAAAAATAAATTAAAAATGGAATTAATTAGCTATTATATATACCTTAAATACTCATTGTTTATTTATAATGATATTTTATCTTATAATTATACAAAGAGCTCATAAATACTTCTCTTTAGTTAAAAGCATTTGATTTAGTCAAAAAAAAAAGAGAATCCTACGATTCTCTTTAAGATTAGGCTCTATAATATTTGGAGGGGAATAACTAAAAAGTTATTTCTTTCCATTTTTATGTTTGTATAGAAAAAGGCAT
>JAVWHL010000055.1:0-7155 GCA_036640095.1 Erysipelotrichales bacterium
TATTCGATGAAATTCAAAAAATTGGGTGTGATAATAACGTTATTATGTACGACTTCATTGCTATGGGTTGGTTGTACAAAAGAGAAAGATATTAGCTTAACCAAAAGTAATATTAAGTATACTAAAAAAGAAATAACAAAAACTGAAAAAGATATTCTTGAAAGATTAGAAATGATGCAAGAAATTAATTCTGAAAATCTAGTAATTGATTTTATTACATCTTCAACTAATTTACAAGATTTCTTAATGAAGTTTGATGGAATTAATGCTATTAATGAAGCAAATTCGAGTGCAGTTGAAGATTTAAAACATGAAAGAGAAGTTTTAGATAAACAACAAAAAAATCTAGTTAAAGAAGAAAAATCTCTTGTTAAAGCAAAAGAAGCACAAAAGGTTTTATTAACAGATTATAGAAGTAAAGAAACTAATATCTTTACTAAACTTGAAGGTGAACGTAAGAAAAAGGCAATCTATAATACTAATCTTGATTCTCTTAATTTAAAAGAGATGGAAGATGATTTAAATAATGGTCCAACTAATGGTGGAAATACTTCAAAACCAAAACCAAGTAAACCAAAACCAAGTAAGCCTAATCCAAGCAATCCAAAGCCGAGTGATCCAAAGCCAACTAAGCCAAAAGATCCAACTCCAAGTAAACCAAAACCTAGTAACCCTAATACAAGTTCTGGATTAATCAATCCTGTAAGTCATGCGACTGTAACTGCAGTTTCATGGTATTATCCAGCTAGTTTTGGAGGAGCATGGCATCCTGGAATTGACCTTGCGAATAATACTGGTACTCCAGTAAAATCTCCTGGTAAAGGGGTTCTTCTAATGAAGGCAAGTGAATATGGTGGTTATGGTAATTATATGGTTACTGCTCATCAAAATGGTAAAGATACATATACATATTTATATGGTCATTTAAATAGTTTTGCTAAAGTAGGAACTACTTTATCACAAGGACAAACAATTGGTTATATGGGATCTACTGGTAATTCTACTGGTCCTCATACACATGTTGAAGTATTTAAACATACAAATCAATCTTTATCACAAGTTCAAAAGAAATATAAAAAATCTTATGATATTTACTTTGGTCTAGGATATACTGGTAAAAGTGGAAGTAAAGTACAACGTTTAAAACCACATACATATCTTGGATTAAAATATGGACAAAGATATTAATACAAAAGAAAACAATGATTTAATCATTGTTTTTTTGATGATGTAATGAAGACATATGAATTGAACATGATGTATCACAATAATTTAATAAATGGTCTATTCTTATATGATCACCATATATTTCTACAATATCATCTATTTTAATATTATGATCTACTTCAACTATTAGATGAGACATTGAAACCGCAAGTACTTTGTATTCTTTATTCTTTATATATACTGGTAAATGTACTCTAAGTTTATTTAAGCCATCACCATATCCAATATTACATATAGCTATTAGTTTATCTTTATCCATCTTATTAGATAAACCGTATCCTATATATTCATTTTCTTTAATTTTATTGATAGCAACTACTTTAGCATTTAAATAAATACTAGGCTTAAGATTACTATCAAATGTAGTAGGACTATAACCATATCCTAGTATACCTATTCGTCCAAAATTACAGAATGATAGTCTATTATCATCTAAAAGTAGGGTAGCACTATTTTGTGAATGAATATATTTTAATTGTTCTTTATTAATAATCTTATTATATATTTTAACAAAGCTATCTACTTGTTTATTATGAATTGTTAAATCATCAATGTCTGAGACTGGAAAATGAGTAAATAAGCCTTCAATATTTCTATTTGAACTTAATATATCATTGATATCATCAATATCACTTAAGCCAAAACGATTCATACCGATATTAACTTTTAAATGTAACTTTATATTTTTTAAATCTTCTTTATATAAATCATACCATTCTTTTGAAGTGATACTTAATGCAATATTTTTGTATTCTTTTGCTTGTTTTATTTCTTCTTTATTTAGTGGATTCATAATAAGTATATAGGCATTTTTATTAGCTCTAGCAGCTTTTATTCCTTCTTTTAGACTAGTAAGAGCAAAATGATTTAATCCTGCTTGAGTACAGTGATTTATAGTTTCTTCTAATCCAGTATTATAGGCATTGTTTTTAATGATTAAGAAATTATCTTTATGGTATTTATTTTTTAAATATTCTAAATTTTTTACAATATGATCATAGTTAACAATCAACATACTATCCTCCTTATTTATTTGCATAATTTTTTAGATATTCATTAGGTGTGCAACCAACATATTTTTTAAAAGTAGAACTCATATGAGATATTGAACAGAATGCTAGTTTTTCTGATATCTCATGATAAGTATATCTTTCTACTAACATTATTTTGATTCTTTTAATTTTCTTTTCTAGTATCCACTGCTTAGGAGAAAGACCATAAGTATCTTTAATAACTTTATATAATTTATTCTCACTTATTCCAACTTCATATGCTAAATTACTAATAATACTATTATCAACAAAGTTTTCTTCTAGTTTTGACTCTATTTCACTTAATAAGAAAATATTACTTCGACTTACTTCTTTTTTATCTATTTCAACACTATCAATATTTTTCATATTTCTAAAGATTGTACTTAATAAACAAAAACCAATTCCTGATTGTAATAGAATCTTAGAACCATTCTCTTCATTACTTTCAATAAGAGCTTTATCAAAGCATTGTTTAAAGAAGATATCATTGGTTAAATCAATAAGGTATTCAATATTAAATAACTCATTAATATTATAAGTACTTTTTTTATCTAAGAAGTTAAAATCAAAAAATTTAATAGTTGAATCATTAGAATAGAGACTATAAATTACATATGGTCTTATCACAACAGCCATATTTTGGTTTATTGGTATTTTCTTTCCCTCATAATATAGAATACCTTGTGCATTATCAAAGAAGATGATACGAAAAGAATCGTGATAAAGTTCTTTATTAAAGCTCTTAAATAAGTTTGCTCCTTCATATAAGATATCAATATCTTTAAAATAAGATATACTTTTATTTGATTGTAGCATTCTATCTCCTCCCCGAAGTATTTTATAATAATATCTTACACCTTTATATCTAATATTACTATATCATAGTATATTTCCTTATTGGTATCATAATTCCTTAAATATAAATCATAAATCAATATAATGATTGTATTAAAAATAACTTATGATAGTATTTAGTCATGAAAGGATGTGTTTGTTGATGTTAAAGTATGAAAAAGATAATAATGAACTTGTTATTGATGGATGTAAGGTAAGTGATTTAGCTAGAACTTATGGAACTCCATTGTATGTTATTTCTTATAGCAAGCTAAAGGAAAACATCAAAGAGTTTAAAGAGAGTTTTCAAGATAAGTATGAGAATGTAATGGTACACTATGCAGCTAAAGCAAATCTATCGACTGGAATTGCAAAAATAATGCAAGCTAATGGTTTTGGTTTAGATGTTGTTAGTGGTGGTGAATTATTTATTGCTAAAGAGGCTGGTGTTAATCTAAAAAATATTGAGTTTAATGGTAATTGTAAATCATATGATGAAGTTGAATATGGGGTTGTAAATGAGGTTGGGTATTTTGTTGTAGATAATGAAGATGAGCTTGCTTTAGTACAAGAAGTTGCTAAAAAGCATGATAAAGTACAAGATATTTTATTTAGAATGACTCCTGAGGTATCAGGGGGTGCACATGATAAGATAAATACTGGTCAAAAAGATAGTAAATTTGGTATTCCTATTAGTGAGGGGATATTCTTCAAAGTCTTTAAGGATTCTTTAGAATTGCCTAATATAAATGTTAAAGGTATTCATTTTCATGTTGGATCTCAATTACATGAGAATCATACATATTTAGATGCTGTAGAGGTTGCATATAAGATACTTAAGCAAATTAAGGATGAAACTGGTGTTGAAGTTGAGGTTTTAAATCTTGGTGGTGGTTTTGGTATTGAATATACTAATGATGATAATGCGCCATCTTTAAGTTATTATTTTGATCCAATTATGGAAAAGGTAGATGAAATATTTGAACGTTTAAATTATCCTAAACGACCTAAAATTGTAATAGAGCCAGGACGTTATATGGTTGGTGAAACAGGATTTACTTTATATGAAGTGGGTTCTATTACTAATATTCCTGGGATACGTACTTATGTTGGCTTAAATGGAGGAATGTGTGATAATATTCGACCTTCAATGTATCAGGCTCGTTATGAGGCTGTAATTGCTAATAAGATTGACCAAGATAATAATGAATTAGTTACTCTTGCTGGTAAGTGTTGTGAGAGTGGCGATATCATTATAGAAAATATTAAACTTCCTAAAATAGAGACTAAAGATATTATATGTGTCTTTTCTACTGGGGCTTATGGTTATACAATGGCAAGTAATTATAATAAAAACACAATTCCTGGTACAATTCTAATTGAAAAAGGAAATGTACAACAATTAGTTAAAGCACAAACATATGAGCAGTTAATTGAAAATGATTGTGAAATAAAGATATAAAAAAAGGGGCTATCTTAGATAGCTCCTTATATTTTTGGATTGTTTTTTTGGTATTCTTTTAATTTTGTTAAACGATGTTCTGGTTGCTTTACGACTGCTAATTTATTAATACGTCTATTTATGCTAGGATTTGCTTTAATAAGTTCATCTATATATGCAATAGTAAGTCTACTTTCTTCATCACCTAAATCAACAGTTCTAAGTTCAGTTACTTTATTCATTGCAATAAGTTTATTAACATTTTCTAGATTAGTCATATCCATATTTATAAGCTCTTTAGTTTTATTTAAAGTCTTAATATCAATCATAAAACCAGCAACATTATCGATTAAATCTTGTATCATATTAATATCAAAGTATCCATTTGTATCAACTAATACTTCAATATTATGTTCTTTTAATTTTTTAGCAACACTAGCTATTTCCCTATGATATGTAGTACACTCACCACCAGAAAAGGTGATACCATCAATGAAATCTTGATATGATAAAACCATATTTACGATCTGATTTACAGTATACTCCATTGCTTTTGGAGTAGAATTGTATGGACAAGTAAAGATACATTGATCACAATCAATACAAAGTTCTTCATTATAAACAACTTTTTTATCTATCATAGTTAGTGCACCACTAGGACATGTATCAATACATTTACCACAGTGAATACATAAACTGATTGTCTCAAAATTATGACAATATAAACAGTTTAAATTACATCCTTGTACGAATATTACTAATCTATTACCTGGCCCATCTACAATAGAGAAGGGTACTATTTCATTAACTAACATTTAGATTTTAACTTTTCTTGAGAATACACTAGCACATCTATTAGTACCTTCACCAAAGGCTTCAGTATCTCTTAGAACTGCTTTTCCTTCTTCATAATCTTTAACTTGTGATTTTTTAACTAAATATCCAGTAACTCTAATTAAATCAGTGTTTTCTTGATATACAGATAAGTATCTCATATTATTTTTGAATGCAGCACCAATAATTGGTTTAATTGCTTCAGGTTTAGAAGACCATGTTTGATCAAATGCAAATAAGTCTCCACAACCACTAGGAAAGTATGCTTGGAATGGTGCTATTTGTTTAATATGATCATATAACATTGGTTCTTGTCCAACTTTAAGTCTATGAGCTGGAGTATTGTTGTAATCTTCATCATCAAGAGAAGCTCCAACTTGGGCATGCATTAAGTATTTATCATTCATAGTATAAACAGCTTTATGTGCATTTACTTTACGTTCAATTAATTGAAGTATTTCATGAGCAATTTTATCTCCATCTTCATTAAAACCAAATTGTTCAATAGTTTTATCAGGTTTTAAGAAGTGGTTAACAGCTTCATATAGACCAACAATTCCTACCATTGAAGTAAATCTATCTTTAGAAATAAATCCTTCTTTTTCTAGGAATGATGATGTAAAGAAATTACTTTTTTCATTAATGAATGTAACTCTTTTATCAATAATTGACAAATTAATTTCAACTAATTTATCTAATCCTTTTAAGAATTCTTGATAATCATCAAATGTAGAAGCATATGTACCTAATCTAATACGAGTAAGTGTATGAGCTCCACCTTGAACAGGTAAGCAGTTATAGCAACTTACAATAGCATATCTATCATTTTCAGATTGATAATATTTGTGATTAGCAAAACTTGGTTTTGATTTTAATAAACCAGCTTTAATTGCTAAAGTATATATTTCTGGATCAACAATGTCTTCATCTAATAAGAATGACATATTTGGAGTAGGATTATCTAAAGCTAAAACAGCTTTTAATACTAGTTCAGTTGCTTTATTACAAACAGGTCCAACATTCGCATGGCAGAATGAATCAGTAATAGTTTTATCAACATGATTTAAAAATCTAGTGATTTTAGTTAAGTCTTCATCATCATTACCACTTAAGAATGGATTAATTAATTGATCTAAAAAACCAATAAATACTGGGAATGAAGTAACACTTGGAATATGGTGATATAAAATTAATAAACTATCTAAAAGTTCATCCAAGTTTTGTGGTGGTTTAATTTCTAAGAAATCAACACCTTTTTCTACTAGTACATTATAATCTGGGACAATATAACGAGGTGCAATTGGTAAGTTCCCCTCATTCAAGTCACATATAAATTGTTTTTCAATATAGCTATACTCTTCCTCGCTTAAGCCTAGCTCTTCTCGTGCGTCAAATAATCTATCCGCAGTCATACCCATCGTATATAATTTCCAATGGTAAGTTAAGTTATCTGCTGTGATTACATCATATAAATCTTGTTTAGTTGCATTCATGATATGCTCACTCCTTATCTATTTTAATTACAATAATATTATATCATAGGGTAATTTATTTGACTAATGAAAGAGCTTAAGAATTTAAGTATTTTATAATTAAAAATAAAAATATGATACTTATCAAAAAAAACTTGATTTTAGCGCATATATACACTATAATAAAGTTGTAAGTTATTATAGAAGGGAGGCCTAGTTTAAAGATGTCAAAAGTTGAAGTAAGAAGCAATGAGTCACTAGATGATGCTCTTCGCCGTTTTAAAAGACAAGTTTCAAAAACTGGTACTCTTCA
>JAVWHL010000056.1:0-7030 GCA_036640095.1 Erysipelotrichales bacterium
TTTAAACTTGCAATTCAAAATATGAGAAGATCTAAAGGATATTTCATTGCATATATTCTTACAGTAGCAGTCTTCTTTACAATTATTTATCAAGTAAGTAATATTGAAGTACAATTAGCTGACTATTTTTTAGATAGTGTGAAGATGTCACAAATAAATATCAATGAGATATTTAAATATTTAAAGATATTCTTATATGCTATTGTAATATTCTTTGCAGCATATATTGCTAGATTCTTCATTAAAAGACGTAGTAAAGAAGTAGCTTTACTAAAAGTACTTGGACTTAATAGAAATAATATATGGTATATCTTCTTAATTGAAAATATCATTATTATTGTATTGGGAATTATTTTAGGCTTAATCTTTGGTGTCTTAATTTCACGTTTTAGTGCTATGATTGCTTTTGATATGATGGGCTTAGATTTACTAGAATCTAAATTTACTTTAGTAGCAAAAGGTATTAAAGATGTAGGTATAATTGCTTTAATAACATACTCTATTATCTCTTTAATTCCATTAAAAACTATTACTAAATCATCAATTATTGAATTATTTAATGATCAAGTAAAAAATGATGAAATTAAGAAAAAACCATTACTATCTACTATTATTTTCTTTATAGCTCTACTATTCTTATTAATAGAGATGTTCGTAATATTCCCACATGTAGGTGCATTTGGAATAGGGTTATTAATGATTTATTTTTTAAATGCAATAGTAGTTGCCTGGTTCTTATATAAAGGACCATTGACTTATTTCTTCCTTAACTTTAAAAAGAAACAAAAAGGAATTGGCTCACCAATTAGATTATTAAGTTATAATCACTTAGGTTCTAAACTAAGTGCACTTTCTAGAATGATGTCTTTTATTACAATCGTAAGTGCAACAATGGTAGCTATGTTAATATTTACCTTTGGTATGATTAATAGTATGACAAACTTTGGTGATGTGTCTCAAGAAGTTCATCCAAAATTAAAAATATTTGCTAAAGATAAAAAAGATTTAGATAAGATTGCAGGTGAATTAGATAAGAAAAAGGAGCCGTATACTAAGCTTTCAATTTATTCATATGGACAGACAAAACTATATCCTAATGATGAAAATCATGAAAGTAATGAATTTAAGTCTCATGGTGCAATCGCAATTAAAGAATCGGATTATAATAAATTACTTAAAGCTGATGGATTTAAAGAAGAGAGAGTACCTAAAAATAAGGAATTCTTAGTTAAAGGAAAAAAGAATTTTAATAAAAAATCAGCCAATCTTAAAAAGGTTATTAATAGTGCTGGATATAATATAAATGGAGGTGCTTATAAAGAAAGTGGTCATGAAATATTAGACTTCTTTATGATGGAAGATATTAAAGATGCAAGCTTAGCTAAATATGATTTATCATTAAGGCTATTAGGTAGTGATATTGTTGTTTTAAAAGATGATAATCCAGTCTTTAAGAAACTAACTAAAATTGAAGTGTTGAATTTAGAGAATAAGATCACTAAAGATAATGCATTTTCAATGTTTAATATTATTCATGGAAATAAGTCTTTAGATAATGATAAAGTTGAATTATCTAATGATATTGAAGTTAATATGGCTTCTAGTTATATTGCATTAGGATTATTCCAACTAATATTTTTAATGGCATCAATTGTTGTTACACTAGCCTTAATGATGGCAATATTCTTTAGAACTTTAGAAAACTTAGAAGCTAGTATCAATGATTATGTGATTGCTAAACAAGTTGGACTAAAAAAGTCTCAGATAACTGTTTCAATCTTTATAGAAGCTTTCATTAGTCAATTATTGCCATTCCTAGTAGGAGGTCTTGTTTCAATACTTATGGTAAATCAAATGTTTGCTAATAAAATACCTGGTTTAAATACTATATGGCCATTACTTAAAGAACCAGCAACAGCATCCATACTATTAGGACTATGTGCATTTCTATTTATATTACTAATAGTATTAATGTATTCTGTCTTAAAAGAAATATATAGATTAAAAGCCGTAAAAACAGATTAATATAAAAGAGCGATATGAAAATATCGTTCTTTCTAGTTAATAATGTATATCTTACAAAATTGTAATGTTATAATTTTAATTGTAAGGTTAAATGAAAGCATATAATGCTATATATTATATAATAATAAGTGAAGATGAAAGGATGATTTTATGATTAAATGTAATAATGTAACAAAATTATATGGGCCACAAATTGCCTTAGATGGAGTTAATTTAGAAATAGATAATGGAGAGTTTATTGCGATAATGGGACCATCGGGTTCAGGTAAATCGACTCTATTAAATTTGCTTGCTGGAATTGATAAAGTAAGTAATGGGGAAGTATTATTTGATAATCAAGATTTTAAAACTTTAAAAATAAAAGATTTAGAAAAAATTAGACAATTAGATATGGGCTTTATATTTCAAGAGTATCATATATTAAATAGTTTAAGTGCTAGAGAGAATATAGCATTACCTTTAACAATTCAAAAGATTAAGAAAAAAGAAATATTAGAACGTGTCCAAAGGATTGCACAAGAACTAGAGATTGATGGCTTACTAGATAAACTACCATATCAATTGTCAGGTGGTGAAAAACAAAGAGTTGCGATTGCTCGTGCTTTAATAATAGAGCCTAAAGTAGTCTTTGCTGATGAGCCAACTGGAGCTTTAGATAGTAAGAATGCACATCGTTTATTAAATAATTTAGCAACACAAAATAAGACTAAAGGAATTACTACTGTAATGGTAACACACGATCAATTTAGTGCTAGTTTTGCATCGAAAGTAGTTTTTATTAAAGATGGAAAGATATATCATGCACTAGAAAAAGGTGATTTAACTAGAAAAGCATTTTATGAACAAATAATAAAGGTATCAATGTTATTAGGTGGTGAGTTTGATGCTATTTAAACTTGCGATTCAAAATATGAGAAGATCTAAAGGATATTTCATTGCATATATTCTTACAGTAGCAGTCTTCTTCACAATTATTTATCAAGTAAGTAATATTGAAGTACAACTTGGTATGTATTTAAGTGATAAAGTTAAAATGTCAGATATTAAAATAACTGAAGCATTCTTTTATTTAAAAGGTTTTCTATATTTAATAGTTGTCTTCTTTGCAGCTTATATTTCAAGGTTCTTTATTAGACGTCGTAGTAAAGAAGTGGCTTTATTAAAAACACTTGGATTAAATAGAAGAAATATATGGTATATCTTCTTAATTGAAAATATCATTATTGTCTTATTAGGTATTATTTTTGGACTTGTCTTTGGAGTACTAATTTCAAGGCTAACAGCAATGATAGCATTTGAAATGATGGGTCTTGGTCTTTTAGAAATGAACATGAGTTTAATCGTGGAAGGTGTTAGGGATGTTGTTCTATTAGCTGGTTTAACATATGTAATAATTTCACTTATTCCTCTAAGAACAATTTCAAAATCATCTATTATTGAATTATTAAATGATCAAGTAAAAGGTGATGAGTTCAAGAAAAAACCAATTATATCTACAATTATATTTGTTATTGCAACTATTGCTTTACTATATCAAATGTTCTATTATATGCCAAAATCAGAATTTATAGATGTTAAAAATATCTTACTTTATTTTGGAAATGCCATAATAGTAGCATGGTTCTTATTTAAAGGGCCTATCTCATATTATTTTATTAATTTTAGAGATAAACAAAAAGGCATTAAATCACCAATTAAATTATTGAGTTTTAATCATCTAGGATCTAAGGTAAGTGGACTTGCTCGTATGATGTCATTTATCACTATTATTAGTGCGACAATGGTTGCTATTCTATTATTTACATTTGGTATGATGAATAAGATGGAAGATGGAATGGGTAGTATGTCTCAAGACAATAATAATTATCCAAAGTTAAAGATTATTTCTGATAAACAATCATATTTAAATAATATTGAAAAACAACTTAAAGATGCTAATGAACCATATACTAAATTGAATATATATAGTTTTGGTAAGACCGTTGTAAACTTTGACGATGAAACAGAAGATCCAATTAGATCACAACCTGCAGTTGTCTTTAAGGAATCAGATTTTGAAAAGATGTTAAAAGCAGATGGGAAGAAAGTTGTAAAAATTCCAGCTAACAAAAAATTCTTAGCACTAGAAGGTGATAATTTTGAAACTGGAGCTAGAGAAAGTATAAAAAAAGTAATTCGTTATTCAGGCTTTAAACCTGGTGATGGAGAATATTACTATCCTGATAGCACGTTGTTTAGTATAGATTTATTAGAATCTTTAGATGAAATGAAACCTCGTAAAAAAGAGCTAGTAAGTAAGTTTAATTATCCTGATATAATTGTTTTGCCAGATAATAATAGAACATTTAATAAAATTCAAAAATTTGAAGTTATTAATTTACATAATAGAATAGAGAAAAGTAATTCATTTTCTTTATTTAATATTATTTATAATGATAATGGAATTTCAAGTGGTAATGTAATTGTATCAAGTGATTTAGAGCTTAATACAGCAACTTCTTTTATAGTAATGGGATTATTCCAAGTGATCTTCTTAATGGCTTCTATTGTAATAACAATTGCTCTTATGATGGCAATATTCTTTAGAACATTAGAAAATTTAGAAAGTAGTGTAAATGATTATATAATTGCAAAACAAGTTGGATTAAAAAGATCACAAATAACTGTATCAATCTTTATTGAAGCATTTATAAGTCAACTACTTCCATTTATTATTGGTGGTGGTGTTTCGATTGTAATGTTCAATCAAATGATTGTAGGGAAGATGGAGGGTCTTGATAGTGTTCTTCCATTAATTCAAGAACATAGTACTACAACAATACTTTCATCATTATGTGGCTTGTTAGTTATCTTATTAATAATCTTAATGTATATTGTCTTAAAACAAATATATCGATTAAAAGCTGTTAAAGCAGATTAGTGAAAAGTTAGGTAAAAACCTAGCTTTTTTTGTTTATATGTGAAATAACAAACAAAGTTTTCTCTTTAGTATTGACATAATTAACATATTAATGTTAATTTATATGTATAATCAAACAATTATAGTTAAAGAGGTGATTAAAATAAACGTTATGAGTACACTTATTGTAGCAGATGATACAACAGGGGCTAATGCTAGTGGTATTTTGTTACAAAAGATTGGATTAAAAGTATTTAATCAATTAAAAGATGTTGAACTAAAACATAGCTGTGATGTAGTAACAGTAGGTACTTCTTCACGTGCAATTGAAAGTAGTCTAGCTTATCAAAAAGTAATTGGGGCTTTAACTAAGTTTGAAGACTATAGGTTTAGTGTGTACAACAAAAGAGTAGATAGTACTTTAAGAGGGAATATTGGACCAGAACTAGATGCATACTTTGATTATTTCAAGGGGCAAAGAAAATGTATCATTGTTCCATCTTTCCCGGATTCTGGTAGAATTTGTAATTCTGGTGATTTATATGTAAATGATATGTTACTTGAAAATACAGAGGTAGCCAAAGATCCAAAGATGCCAATAACAAGTTCTAATGTAAAAACTTTATTTGAAAAGAATAGTAAATTAAAATATGATTTCTTTTCTATTTCTAAACTTAAAAATGGGAATACTAATTTTAGAAATGAAGTAAGTAAAGTATTAGAGGATTGTGATGCATTAATTATAGATGCAATTACAAATGATGATATTGATTTTATTGCACGTAATATAGTTGAACTTGGAATTGATGTTATTTGTGTTGATCCAGGTCCATTTACACAAAAGGTTAGTTCATATAATATTATTAAGAGTAAATTAGAACAGAGTAATCTATTTATTATTGGTAGTGTTGTTGATACTGCTTTGATGCAACTAAATTATGTAAATCAATTAAGTAATTTTGATATTATTTATGTTGATGCAAGTCGTTTTTTTGAAGAAGATACGAGCACATTTGTTGAAGAACTAATGGTTAAATTAAACAATAGTAATAAAAAGAATATTGTCTTTGCTACATTAGATATAAATAATCCGCAAAGATTAGATTTGAATGCATATGCTAAGAAATTAAATTGTAGTATTGATGAAGTTTCAGATATTATTAATTATGGTCTAGCAAGGTTTGCTAATGTGGCATTAAAAGATGCTAATAAGCGTATTAAGAATATCTATGTTAGTGGAGGGGATGTTTCTATTGCCTTTTTAAATGAATCTAAAGCAGAGGGGCTGTCTTTAGTTCATGAGATTCTTCCTTTGAGTGTCCATTCAATAATAGTTGGTGGTATCAATGAAGGATTAAATATTATAACAAAAGGCGGTACTATTGGGGGAACAAATACTTTAGAAGAAATAGCAAGTTATATGGAGGAGATTTAATTGAATAAACAAAAGATTGCTTTAACTTTAGGAGATCCAGCTGGTATTGGTCCAGAGATTGTCTTAAAAGCAGCATTAGATAATAAAGTAAGAGAAAAGTGTCTACCTATTATAGTAGGAGATCTTGAAGCAGCAAATAAGATAAAAGATATTGCTGATATTAATATAGAATTTGATGTTATTAGTGATACTAAAAACTTGGTAGAGAGTGATAAAGTATTCTTTATTGATTTAGGTATTGTAGATGGTTATGATTATAAAATTGGAGAAATTGATGGACGTTGTGGTTTGGCTTCTTATAAGTATATTGAAAAAGCAACTCAACTAGCAATGGATGGTAGTGTAGATGCGATTGCTACTTCACCAATTAATAAGGAATCATTAAAAGCAGGTAAGGTGCCATATATTGGTCATACTGAAATGTTAGCTAGCTTAAGTGATTCACATGATCCACTAACGATGTTTGAAGTAGATAAATTAAGAGTTTTCTTTCTTTCACGTCATGTCTCACTAAGAGAAGCGTGTGATATGGTAAAAAAGGATCGTATTATTGATTATGTTATTAGATGTAGTGCAGCTCTTAAGAAAATGGGAGTTGAAGGAACTATGGCTATTGCTGGATTAAATCCTCATGGTGGGGAAAATGGTCTTTTTGGATGGGAAGAAGTAAA
>JAVWHL010000057.1:0-6327 GCA_036640095.1 Erysipelotrichales bacterium
GGTAATGTCATTTGTATTTGCCTTTTCAATGCTAGCATTACCATTAGGGCAAGTAATCTATGGATATTTATTTTCTATTTATTCTAATAAGATTTATTTAATAATTCTAATTGCGGCTTTTCTTACTTTCATTATTGCTCTTTATTCTAAGAAGATAATGAAAGAATTAAAAGAAGTTGTTTTGACAAGTTAACAAGTATAAATTCTTGATTATGTGTTCAACTTATGATATAATCTAACCACTATATGAAAAATAAGTAATAATAGTTGTTTGATTAAAGAGAGTAGATGGTTGGTGTAAATCTATATAAAGACTATTATGAAGCTCTTTTCTTGGTCTATTAGAAACAATAGCGTAGTGCTGCGTTAAAGCTAATTAAGTGCATTGAAGACAATGAACTAGGATGGTACCGCGATTAATTTCGTTCCTAGATGATTGTCTTTTTTTATATTTTAAGGAGGAAATAATATGAGATTATTAACATCATCACAAATTAGAAGAATGTTCTTAAATTATTTTAAAGAACAAAATCATATGGTAGAACCTGGGGCATCATTAGTACCTATTAATGATCCTTCTTTACTATGGATAAATTCAGGGGTTAGTGCATTAAAAAAATACTTTGATGGATCAACTACTTTAGAGAATCCTAGAATTGTTAATTCACAAAGATCTCTTAGAACTAATGATATTGAAAATGTAGGAATGACTGCTCGTCATCATACAATGTTTGAAATGTTGGGGAACTTTTCAATTGGAGATTATTTTAAAGAGGATGCTATTAAGTTTGCATGGGAATTTTTAACGAGTGAAGATTGGATTGGTATGGATATTGATAGATTATATGTAACTATCTATACTGATGATGATGAAGCATATAATATCTGGCATAATATTATTGGTTTAGATGATGATCGTATCTTTAGATTGGAAGGTAACTATTGGGAAATTGGTGAAGGTCCATGTGGTCCAAATAGTGAAATTTTCTATGATCGTGGTTTAGCTTATGATTTAGATAATATTGGAATTGATTTATTAGCTAAAGATATTGATAATGATCGTTATATTGAAATTTGGAATATTGTCTTTTCACAATTTAATGCTCAAGATGGAGTAGAGCGTAAAGATTATAAACCATTACCACAAAAGAATATTGATACTGGTATGGGATTAGAAAGACTTACTTCTATTATTCAAGAAGCTCCTACTAATTTTGAAACTGATTTATTTACTCCGATTATTTTAGAAATATCTAATTATGCTAAATATGAATATGAGGGTGAACATAAAAAAGCATATCGTGTTATTGCAGATCATATTAGAGCTATTACATTTGCATTAGCTGATGGAGCTATGTTCTCTAATGAAGGGCGTGGTTATGTTTTAAAACGTCTTTTAAGAAGAGCTTCACGTTATGGATTAGAATTAGGTATTGAAGAACCATTCTTATATCATTTAGTAGATAGTGTTGTAGATGTTATGAATGACTACTATCCTTATTTAAATGAGAAAGCTGACTTAATTGCTAAAATAATTAAATCTGATGAAGAAAGATTTCATAAAACATTAGCTTCTGGATTAAAAATGTTTGAAGATGTTAGGATAGCTAGTACTGATAAAGTGATATATGGTGAACAAGCATTCAGATTATATGATACATATGGTTTTCCAATTGAAATAATTCAAGAATTATCTGATGAAGCTGGATATAGTGTAGATATGGATGGCTTTAATAAATTAATGGAACACCAAAAAGAGATGGCAAGAGCTAGTTTTAAAGATGGAAGTAATATGAAAGCTCAAGCAAAAGATTTACTTGATTTTAAAAGTGAATCTACATTTGTTGGATATAGTGAAACTAAGATTGATGCTAAAATTATAGGATTATTCAAGGATGGAGAAAAGGTTGAAGTACTTGAAGGTCAAGGTGAAATAGCATTTGATAATACTGTATTTTATGCTCAAAGTGGTGGGCAAATAGCTGATAGAGGTCATATTACTATTAATGGTATTGAAATAGAAGTTATTGATGTAAGAAAAGCACCTAATGGTCAACATCTACATTTAGTTGATACAATGCCTATTCGTATTGGTGATAAAGCTAATTTAGAAATTGATGTATTTTTACGTAAGTTAACTGCTCGTAATCATAGTGCTACTCATCTATTACATCAAGCTTTAAAAGATTGTTTAGGAAATCATGTTAATCAAGCTGGATCTTACGTAACTGATGAATATTTAAGATTTGATTTCTCCCATTTTGAAAAAGTTAGTTTTGAAGATTTAGAACTTATTGAAACTAAGATTAATGATTTAATTTTTAGTGGTTTAGATGTTAAAACTGATTTTATGGATATTGATAGTGCTAAAGAACAAGGTGCTCAAGCATTATTTGGTGATAAGTATGATGATATTGTTCGTGTTGTTAGTATGGGTGATTTTTCAATTGAATTATGTGGTGGAACTCATGTTAATAAAATAGAAGAACTAGGATTATTTAAAATAATTAAAGAAGAATCAGTAGGTTCTGGAATTAGACGTATTATTGCAACTACATCTAAAACAGCATATGAGCTTCTATCAAGTGAAGTATTAAAATTAGATGATATTGCTGTTAAGATTGGTGTTAATGATACTACTAAGATAAATAAGAAAATAGATAATATTTTAAAAGTATATGGTGCATTAAAACAAGAAGTTGAACAATATAAAGAAAAATTTATTGAATCTTTTAATAATAGTAATGAACAAGAATATATTATGATTAATGATCATAAAGTATTTATTACAGAAGTTGTTACTCCAGATGTTAAAGTTATGAAATCATATATTGATAGTATTAAAAATGAACAAGAAAATGCAATAGGAATTACTTTTTCTAAAGAAGGTAAGAAACCATATGTTGTTGGTGTAAGTAAAGACTTAATTAATCAAGATATTCTTGCTAAAAACATTGCTAATTTAATTAATGAAAAGTTTGATGGTAAAGGTGGCGGGAAACCAGATATGGCTCAAGGTGCTACAAATGAATCAATTAATGAGGATGTTCTATGTAGTATTTTAGAACAAAAGTAAGTTTTAATGGTAATTTGGTGCTAATTATAGTAAAATATACGTTAGATAAGGATGGTGGCTGTTATGGAAAATAATATGAACAATACTCAACATACAATGTTATTTGATGCAAATGACATTCAAGATCAAAGAGTTAAAAAAATTCTTGAGCATGTTGTAAATGCATTAGAATCAAAAGGTTACAACTCTATTAATCAAATCGTTGGATATCTAATTTCTAATGATCCAGCTTATATTTCAAGTTATGATGGGGCTCGTAAGATGATTCAAAAGGTAACTAGGGATGAGATTATAGAAGAATTAGTTAAATCTTATTTAGGTAAAAAAGATTAAACGTATTGTAGGCTTAGACTTAGGATCTAAAACACTAGGTGTAGCAATTAGTGATCCTTTGAAACTTACGGCACAAGGACTTACAACAATAAAATTTGAAGAAGATGCTTATAAAAAAGCAATGCGTCTCCTTGATGAGTTACTAGTTAAACATCAAGTCGAGACGTTTGTCTTGGGAGACCCTAAACATATGAATGGTGATGTTGGTGTTTCTAGTAAGCGTTCTTTAGATTTTAAAGAAAGATTAGAAAAAAAATATGATGTTAAAGTTGTATTGTGGGACGAGCGCTTAAGTAGTGTACTTGTTAATCGCAGTATGATTGATATGAATATGTCTAGAAAAAAAAGAAAAGATGTTATTGATGAGATGGCAGCAATAAATATATTGCAAGGTTATTTAGATTCAATAAACTAGGAGGATAAAATTATGTTAGAAGATAAAATTACATTAATTGATGATGAAGGAAATGAAAAAGAATTTGAAATATTATTAACTTTTGAAGCAGAAGATAACACAAATAATATGTATGTTTTTTATCATGAAATGGAAGAAGATATTGATGGAGATGAAGCAAATGTATTTGTTTCACGCTATGATGCAGATGGCAATATTTTTGAAATTGAAAGTGATGAAGAATTTGCGATGGTAGAAGAAGTTTATAATACATTTGTTGATGAGAATGGTTTAGGTAGTGATGAGTAAAAGGCGTGGAAAATTAATTGCCTTGCTTGTAGTACTTATTATCGCAGTCTCTGGAGTCTTTGTTGTTAATACGCAGATGCAACCTGTTGAAAAAGGAAATACTCAAAAGATTAGTTTTTCTGTTGCTGAGGGAGAAACAGCTTATGATATCCTTGTTAACTTAGAAAAGAATGAGTTAATTAAATCTACTTTTGCTGGTAAACTATACCTTAAAATTGCAACTGTAGGTGATTTTAAACCTGGTGTTTTTGAACTAAACAAAGGAATGGATTTACATGCAGTAATTGCAACTTTGACAAGTGATAAAAAACAAGGTGGTATATCTATTACTTTTAGAGAAGGTTTAAGAGTAAAAGATTATGCTAAAATTGCAGCTAAAGAATTAAAAATAAATGAAAAAGAATTTCTTAAACTATGTAACGATCAAGCATTCATTGATGAGTTAAAAAAAGAATATGTGGTTATTAAAGACTTTGATTTCAATCCTAAAGAGATTTATCAATTAGAAGGTCTTCTAGCACCTGATACATATCAGTTTAACTCTAATACATCTGCTAAGGAATTAATCAAAACATTAGTGTTTCAAACTAATGAATTATATAAAGCCAAAAACGATTTATTTAAGCAAACAAACCTAAGTACTAATCAAGTATATACACTTGCTAGTATGTTAGAAACAGAAGCTAAAATATATCCTGATCGTGTAAAAGTTGCTTCAATTTTTATGAATCGTATAAATAAAAAAATGAAATTAGGTAGTGATGTAACTACATATTATGGTTTACAACTTGATATGGGAGCTCGTGAATTGACTGTAAAAGAATTAAATCAAAAAAATGGTTATAACACTAGAGCCGATATGATTGGTTTACCAGTAGGTCCAATTAATTCACCATCTAATCAAAGTATCTTAGCTGCATTAAATTATACTGTTACAGATGATTTATACTTTGTTAGTGATATCAATGGTACAATTTATACTGCTAAAACTTATGCGCAACATAATAAAATTATTGAGAAGTTAAAGAAAGATGATCTTTGGTATAAATATTAATAAAATAGGGGATTAATTCCTCTGTTTTGTTTGTCTTGAGGTGTTTAAATGATAAAAGAAATTAAAGAATACGCTCTAGTTAATGATGTTCCAATCTTTGAAGAGGAAACTCGTGACTTTATTATTGATTTAATAAAGAATGAAGAGGTAAGTAATATACTAGAAATAGGTAGTGCAATTGGCTATTCAGCTATTTGTATGGCTAGTGTGAATAATGATATCAAAATTACTACAATAGAGCGTGATAGAGAACGATTTGATATTGCATGTGATAATATAAGTAATATGGATTTAGATAAGCAGATAAGCATTTATTGTGAAGATGCTTTAGAATTTGATGAGACTCAATTAAAAAAAGAATATGATTTAATATTTATAGATGCCGCAAAAGCACAATACCAAAAGTTTTTTGAAAAATATGCACCTTATTTAAAGAAAGATGGATTAGTAATTATAGATAACGTTGATTTTCATGGTTTTGTAAATGGAGATAGAATTACTACTAATAGAAATACTAGACAATTAGTAGGTAAAATAAAACGTTTCCTAGAGTATATTGAAAACAACAATCAATATACTAACGAGTACTTTAAAATAGGTGATGGTATAATCGTATGTAAAAGGAATGATGTAAATGAAAAGTAAAATATTAGCTGAAATAACAAGCATTGAACAAGGTCTAACTTTCATTGAAAAAGGAATTGATGCTTTATTAATAAATGTAATGGGTGTTTCTGTTACAAAAGAATTTAATTGTTATACAGATGAATTATCAATAATAACACAAAAAGCACAGGAAAAAGGTGTCGAAATATTATTAAATCTTGATATGTTATATCATCAAGAAGATTTACTAGGACTAAGAGCAATGTTAAAAAGACTATCTAAATATGATATTATAGCTCTAATTATTTCAGATGTTGCTATTTTGGAATTAGTAAAAGAACTTGAATTAGATATTAAATGTATTAGTGGAATAAATACCTTAAATACTAACTATCATACAATGAATAGTATGAATAAGATATTTAATGGATATTTTATTTCAAATGAAATTAATATTAGTGAAGTTATGAATATCGTAAAAAATGTTGAATCATCTTTAGTGGTTCAAGTATATGGTAAACAAAAAATGTTCTATTCAAAAAGACAACTCTTATC
>JAVWHL010000058.1:0-6268 GCA_036640095.1 Erysipelotrichales bacterium
AATATCTAAAGAAAAAGTGGTGTGTACTAGATTACTTGATTATAATGATTTTTTAGATAAGAAGAAAAGAACTATCTATTTTAAATATAATAATATAATAGTTGAAGAAAGATATGTTGACTTATTAAAAGACTTAAAGTATTTGTATAGTGATACTAATTTTAAACTAGGTATCATTTTGGCAAAAGATTATAAAATAGAGTATAATAATGATATTATATCTTTATTAAAAGATAATAATTTTACATCTAAAATATATGAAGATTTAGATGGATATATATTAATTGAGATTAAAAGGTGATTAAATGATAGATTCAAATTATAAAAAAATCAAATTTGTATTACTAATTATATTAGTATTAAATTTAGTTGTTACAATTACAAAGATTACACTTGGGATGTTAACTAATTCTAGTAGTATTACTGCGGATGGTTATCATTCACTAAGTGATGGTTTAAATAATGTTATTGGTGTAATAGCATTATCATTAGCATTTAAGCCAGCGGATGTTAATCATCCATATGGACATAAGAAAATAGAGACTATTTCTTCTCTATTTATTGGTTTTATTTTATTAGTAATGGGATTCAATATTTTAAAAACTAATATTACTCATTTTAATAGTAGTGATAATTTAAATATCTCTCCTTTAGCTTTAGGGATTATGATAGCAACTATGTGTATTAATATATTTGTAACGCGCTATGAGCTTAAAAAGGGAAAAGAATTAAATAGTAGTTTTTTAATAAGTGATGCTAAACATACACAATCAGATGTTTATATTACAATTTCTGTAATTATTTCATTAGTTGCGATTAAGTTTTTCCATCTACCAGTTTATTTTGATAATATTATGTCATTCTTTGTTGTCTTCTTTATTATTAAAGCAGGTATTGAGATTATCAAAGAAACAACAAAAGTTTTACTAGATACAAAACTTATTAATCCAAAAGAAATTGAAAAGATTGTATTAAGTTTTGATGAAGTGCAACAATGTCATATGATTAAAAGTAGAGGATATGAAGATCAAGGATTTGTAGAATTACATATTCATGTTGATCCTAATATGAGTGTTTTACAAGCTCATCGTTTAGATCATGCAATAGAAAATAAGATTAATAGTGAATTAGATGAGAAATTAAGCGTTATAGTTCATATTGAACCAATAGGTCATGAACAATAATTAAAAGGGGGCTTGTTAATATGTCAACTAGAGTAGTTAATTGTTTTAAAATGTTAGAGATTTTAAAAGATGGTCGTATTTATAAAAAAGATGAGTTAGCAACAATGCTCGATACTAATCCTAGAAATATTATAGAATATCGAAAAGATTTATATGATGCAGGATATGTAATTGAATATCAAAATGGTGCTCATGGCGGCTATTTCTTAGATAGTGCATGTTTACTTCCAAGTATTAACTTTTCTAATAATGAGAAAACAGCAATGATAAGATCATATGATTTTTTAAAGGATTCTGATTTCTTTCATCTTAAAAACTTTCAAGATGCTTTAATTAAATTAAAAGCTAATTTTGATAGTGATGATGTACTTCATGAATCATATATTAATCAAGCAAAACCTTTAGATACAGATTTAATAGATACTTATTATAAGATATTATCGGATGCAATTATAAAAAGACGTAAAGTTTCATTAACTTATGAGTCTATTAATAGTAATCAAATTAAGAATACAATTATTCATCCTTATGAATTAATTAGATATCAAAACTTTTGGTATTTGATTGCTAGGGATGAAGCAAGTGATAAACAATTTAAGATTTATAAACTATCAAAAAGGATGAAAAGTATTGAAATACTTGAAGATAAACCATTCTACTTTGATGAAGAGTTTAAAGCTAGTGATTACATTGGTAAAACATCACTTATTAAATTAGAAACATTTAACATAGAGTTATTAGCATATGGTGCTAGTGCAGTTTCGTTGAGTGAGAAAAAGATTGGTCTTAATCCTCAATATGAATGGTTAGATGATGATGTCTTGCTTCTTAAGACTACGATTGAAGGTAAGTATAATGCTATTGGTTTAATCTTATCGTTAGGTTCGAATGCGACCTTAGTTAAACCTAAGTCATTGGTTAATGAGATATCAACGATTATTGCAAAAATGAATGAAATATATCATAAGTAGTTTTTACTACTTATTTTTTTTAACTTTTTCTTAACTAAAATAATTTATAATAGGTTTATGTTTCAATAATATGACACATATTATTAAGCATTAAGTGGCATAATGGAATAGTTAGGAGTGAAAGAAATGTCAAATAAAAAAGATAAAATTATCATTGGTTTATTGGTGGTTGTTGTAATTTTATTTATTACTAATACTCTTATGATATTAAATTTAAAAAATAGTGGTACATTGAATGGTACTGGTGGTACAAAAGCTACTTCTGTATCTGTAAGTGATGATACTACTAAGGTTGTTAATAAGGTAAAAGAGAGCGTTGTTACGGTTACTATATACCAAGGAGATGATCCAGTAAGTACTGGGAGTGGTTCAATAATTGATTATGATGGTGGTAAAGTGAAAATTGTTACTAATAATCATGTTGTAAGTGCTGGTCGTGGTTCTAAAATTGAAATATTATATGCTAATGGTAAGAAATCAGAGGCAAAGGTATTAGGTAAAGATCCAATCTCTGATTTAGCTTTATTAGAAGCCAAAGTTGACTTTAAAGCTGTTCCTATTGAAATAGGTGATTCAAATGCTTTACAATCTGGAGAGACTGTAATTGCTATTGGTTCTCCACTTGATGCTAGCTTTAATAATACTGTTACTAGAGGCATAATCTCTGGTTTAAACCGTACTATTGAAACAGACACGAACAATGATGGTATTGCAGATTATGCAATGAAAGTAATACAAACTGATACAACAATTAATCCAGGTAATAGTGGTGGGCCATTAATCAATATGGCAGGGCAATTAATTGGTATTAATACATCAAAGATTAGTATGGAAGGTTTTGAGGGTATGGGATTCTCAATTCCATCAAGTGAAGCAGTAAGTATTTTAAAAGATTTAGAAAAGAATGGGAAAATTAGTAGACCAACGTTGGGGATATCTTTTCAAGCAATATCAACAATACCAGAATATGCTTTAGATAGATTTAATATACCTGCAGACTTAAAAGAGGGTATATATGTAGTGGATGTCGTTAGAGGTAGTTCTGCTGCTCGTTCAGGGATCAAACCTAATGATATTATTATAGGAGTAGATGGTAAAGAATTAACTTCAACAACAACTTTCACATCAAAACTATACTCATCTAAAAAAGGTGATAAAATGAAATTAAGTGTACTACGTGATGGCAGTACTAAAGATATAGAAGTAGAACTTAGATAAAAAAGTATTACTTAATGAAAATTGTTACATAAAGAATGTAGAGTAAGCTGATATTATAATATCAAGGAGATGATAATATGATATCAGCAAATTTAAATAAAGTAGTGAGCACATTATATAGTTATGTTGTAGGATTATTTTTCTCAATTGAGATACATCAATTCTTAGGGGTGAATTTTTTAATACCGGTATATATAATCGCTACATACATAATCGCAAAATATATACAAGATTTAGACTATATAATAGAACATGCATAACTTCGTATAATATATATTATGTAAACCAATGTATTATATTAGAATATGATAGTTATCGTGTTCTATTCAAAATAAAAGCAATTAGTATAATTACTAATTGCTTTTTTATATTAGATATCTAATGGTTTGAAATCATCATCTAACCATGCTTGTTTATCTTCTAATTTATATTTAAATACTTTACCATGATCTTCTAGATCTTTTACTTCATGGTATTTAAATATTAATTCATTATTTCCAATTGATCCTACTATTTCTATTTTACCTGTAACATGTGACATTCCATATCTTACATTCTTACCAAACCCGTTTTGTACGTTTTTAGCTTTTTGTACTATTTCATATCCATCTAATAATGGTACTTGGAATTGATTGATAACTCCAACTACTGGACGACATTGGAATATATAGTAAGGTGTAATATTATTAATAGTTAAATCTTTTAATAATTTTGCTAATACGTCTGGATTATCATTAACACCTTTTAATAATACTGTTTGGTTTCTTATTGAAATACCAATATCAGTTAATGCTTTAATAGCTCTTTTAGATTCGCTAGTTAATTCTTTTGGATGGTTAAAGTGTGTAACTACATATATTTGTTTCTTCTTATTGTACGCACTTAAGATATCTAATAATTCTTGATCTTCATAAATTCTAGATGGGAATACAACTGGTGTTCTTGTTCCAAATCTAATAAAGTCTAAGTGATCAATTTCACTAAATAAATCTAACATTTGTTTAATTCTTTCATTAGAGTTAACAAATGAGTCACCACCACTAATTAAAACATTAGAGATTTCTTTGTGCTCACTTACATATTTAGCCATATCATTAAAGTTATTTGCGATTTCATCATTATCAAGTCCTACTAGACGTTTTCTAAAACAATGACGACAATACATTGCACATAAATTAGATGATAGTATCATTACTGTTTCTTGATATTTATGTTGCATACCTTGAATGATTGTATTACTAGCTTCACCACTAGTATCAAAACTTCCATCTGTAATGTTTGTTTCATCAATTGATGGGATTGCCATTTTAAGAATTGGATCATTTGGATCATCAAAATCACAAAGATCTAAGTAATATTTAGTAATTGACATTGGAAAATGAGTTAGAATTTCATCTAGTTTTTCAACTTGATCATCACTTAATTTCATTTTATCTTTTAAATCAATTGCACTAATTGTATTGTTTGCTAATTCTTCTTGCCAGCTCATATTTAGCCTTCTTTCTTCTTATTATTTCTAGGATGAGTCTTTTGATATGACTCTTTAATATATTCATTATTTACATGTGTATATATCTGAGTTGTTGATATATCACTATGACCTAATAAAGTCTGAACGCTTCTAAGGTCTACACCATTATTTAATAAATGGGTAGCAAATGAATGTCTTAATGTATGTGGAGATATATTCTTTTGAATATTAGCTTTTAAAGCATGTTTTTTAACTATTTTAAAGAAACCCTGTCTTGTAATAGGATTGCCTTTACTATTAACAAATAAATAATCAGAATAGCCAAGATCTAGAATGTTTGATCTAGTGCTACTTAGATAATCATTTATTATTTTAATAATATTATCATTTAATGGAATAATTCTCTCCTTACTACCTTTACCCGTAACTTTTAAGTAACCATCACTTAAATATACTTGATTAACTTTTAAGTTTACTAGTTCACTAACACGTAAGCCAGTATAGTACAATAAAAAAATCATTACTTTATTTCTTTTTTCTAAATCAGTATTACTTTCAAATGACTTAAGAAATAAGATAATCTCTTCATTATTCATATATTCTGGTATTTTTTGTTGTGCCTTGGGTAAACTTATAAGTAATGCTCTATTTTCACTTAAATATTCTTTTATATATAGAAATTTATAAAATGATTTTAGACAACTAATATTACGGGCAATACTACTTTTTGTTTGACCATTATCATATAAAGTTGCTATATATTCATTAATTAAGTGTGAATCTGTTTGCTCAATATACTCTATTTTTTTACTTATTAAGAAATTGTTAAATTTCTTTAAGTCTCTATCATATGCTAAAATGGTGTTTTTTGCAAATGTTTTTTCAACTTTTAAGTATTGCATGTAAGCTTTATATGCATTTTGAAAAGATATATTAGACATTATTCAATAGCTCCTGTGCGTGTATTAAGGCACTTTCACTGATATTATCTCCTGAAAGCATAGTTGCTATTTCATTTACTCTTTGTTCATCATTTAAATAGTAAGTATTACTAGTTGTAACATCACTTTCTTGATTTTTTTCAATGAATAAATGTTTTTTACCATATACTGCAACTTGTGGTAAATGAGTAATGCATATTACTTCATTATGTTGAGCAATTTCATTTATTTTATGCCCAATTGCATCAGCAACTTGTCCTGATACTCCAGTATCGATTTCATCAAAAATAAACATTTTATCTGATTGAAGGGCATCAACAGTTTTTAGTGCAAGCATTAGACGTGATAATTCTCCTCCACTTGCTACTGCATTTAATAGTTGTAATTTACTCCCCTTATTAGCATTAAAGAGAAATACTACTTTACTTATTCCATATTTATTAAGTGGAACACTTTCTAGTTTAATATCAAATTGAGCATCTT
>JAVWHL010000059.1:0-6185 GCA_036640095.1 Erysipelotrichales bacterium
TAATCACACCTTCTTAATATTTCTTTATGTTACTATGATAACACGAATTAGTATATAATAGCAATCATATCATTAAAAAAAGTAGCTTTTTTTAATATTTATTATGTTTTTCATACATTATTAGTATACTTAGTATTTATTTATATATCATATAGGAACTATCTAAATATTTTTTAGAAATGCTCGTATTTCTTTTCTTTTTATACCTTAATTATGGTATAATAATACAGATGTGGAGGTCATAAAATGAAAGAATATCAATTAACAAGAAGACAAGCACGACAAGCTGCTTTAATATATTTTTATCAGTATTTAGTAGAAGAAGAACATGCTCAAAATGAAGAAATATTTTTTAATTTAGCTAAGTTTATCGATAATAATATGAAAAATTTAAATTTATATCTTAAAGAAGATTTTGAAACAGATAAAGAAATTAAATTAGTAAATGATGAACTATTTACTTTATTAGTTAGAAGAATGAATGATATTTCTACTATAAAAGATGAAGTAAGTAAACATCTTGGAAAATCATGGGAATTTGATAGATTAAACAAAGTAGAACAGGCATTATTAATTATATCGTATATTGAAATTAAAGCTAACATTACAGATAGGAAAATAATAATAAATGAAGCCATTGAACTAGCAAAATTATATTGTGATGATGATACATATAAATTTATTAATGGTGTTCTTGATTCAATAAATGTCTAATAAAGTTAGTGTAAGTAAATTAGTAGCATATTTAAAGGAAAAGAATGAGTCTGATTCTAATTTACTTAATGTTGTGATTAGTGGTGAATTATCTAATGTAAAGATATATCCTAGTAATCATATGTATTTTGATTTAAAAGATGATAAATCTAAAATAAATGGTGTAATGTTTGCTTCAAGTGTAAAGAATTTAAACTTCAAACCAACAAGTGGTGATAAAGTTAATATTACTGGTAATGTAAAAGTTTATCAAAATAATGCTACATTTCAAATAATCGCCAATAAGATTGAAAAAGATGGATTTGGACAACTATTTGTTGAGTTTGAAAAGAATAAAAAAGAATTGGAATCTAAGGGTTATTTTGATATAAAGCATAAAAAGGAAATCCCTAGTATTCCAAGTAAGATTGCAATAATTGCTGGTCATAATTCTGCTGCTTTAAAAGATATTCTAGTAACTTTAAATACTCGCTTTAAGCTATCACAAGTAGTTGCTTTTCCTAGTCTTGTTCAAGGTAATAAAGCAGCTAGTGATCTTATAAGTACAATAAATCTAGTTAATCATTATGATTTTGATGTTATTTTATTAGCTCGTGGTGGGGGAAGTTTTGAAGATTTGAATGCTTTCAATGATGTTAATCTAGCAATGACAATCTTTAATTCAAAGATACCAATAGTAACTGGTATAGGTCATGAAGTTGATTTTACAATTGCTGATTTTATCAGTGATTTTCGTGCAACAACACCAACAGCTGCAGCAATTAAAGTAAGTCCAGATACTATAGAATTAAACTCTTTTTTATATAAAGCTCAAAATCAATTGCAAGCAAGAATGGATCAACATATTAAATATAGTAATAATAAAATTGATTATATTGCTAGTTCAATACAACTTAATAATTATTCATATTTATTAAGTGATAAATTTCAAAGTTTAGATTACAACTATAATATACTAGTAAATCAGATTAATAATAAGTTAAACAATAAAAAAGATATGTTAAATAAACTATCTTTATCAATTGAGAAGAATAATATTAAATATAAACTTCAAGAACAAAAGCAATTCTTATTGAATAGTATTCAAGTAATGGACCATGCTTTAGAGAAAAAGAAAAATAATTTTATTAATAAGATTAATATTAATAAAGAAGCATTGATTAATACGCAACAAAACTATATTAATCAAACTAAGAATATTATTAATCAAAATATCATTAGTTTAAATCTTCTTGATCCTAATAATATCTTGGATAAAGGTTTTAATATTATATATAAAGATGATGTACTTATAAAAGATTACACTACACTTAAAAAAGATGATAACATTATAGTGAAGGGTGGACATTCACAACAATTAAAAGCAATAGTAAAAGAGGTGGAAGACAATGGAAAATAAAAGTTTTGAAGAGGCAATGAAGCGTATTGAAGAGGTAGTTGCTCTTTTATCAGATAATGAGTTAGCTTTAGATGATTCCATTAAATTATATCAAGAAGGAATTGAATTAACATCTTATTGTTATAATAAATTGAATGAAGTGGAGAAACAATCAATTAAAATACTTGAAGAAAATCAAATTAATAAATTAAAAGAGGAAGTTGATACTAATGAATAATACTTTCAAAGAACATGAATTATTACTTAATGAGTTATTAGCTGACTATCTAAATAAATATATCGATAATAATTCAGTATTAAAATCTAGTATGGTTTATAGTTTACTAGATGGTGGTAAACGTATAAGACCAACATTGTTTAAGCTTATACTTGATCATTATAATGTAGACTATAAAGACTATGTACAAGTAATGCAAGCAGTTGAAATGATTCATACATATTCACTAGTACATGATGATTTACCTGCAATGGATAATGATTTATTAAGACGAGGTAAACCAACTACTCATGTACGCTTTGATGAAGCAATTGCAATATTATGTGGTGATGCTTTATTAACTGATAGTTTTGGATTACTTTCAAATATAGATACTAAAGCATGTATTAAAATTGAACTAATTAAAATATTATCTTCTAAATCAGGTTCTAATGGAATGGTTTATGGACAAATCTTAGATATGTACCCTGAAGGTAAAGATGTTGATACAATTTTAAAAACATATTATCATAAAACATGTAATCTAATACAAGCATCTTTAATGATGGCAGGTGTAATTGTTGATTTAGATGTAAATAAACTAGAATTATTAGGAGAATATTTAGGTATTGCATTTCAAATTCAAGATGATATCTTAGAATATACTAAAAGTAGTGAAGAATTAGGTAAATCTAATACTTCAGATATAGATAATGATAAAAAGACTGTAGTTAGTTTTATTGGATTAGATAAAGCTAATGAACTAGTAGAAGATTACCATGTTAAATTAAAAGAATTAATTAATGAACTTGGTTTAAGCAATTCGTCATTTGAAGATTATTTAGAACTAATTTTTAAAAGACAATATTAGAGGTGATTTATTTGGATATTAAAGATATAAAAAATCCAAAATTTTTAAAAGATTATAATGATGAACAATTAAATGAACTTGCTAGTGATATTAGAAGTTTCTTAATTGAGAATATAGCAAAAACAGGTGGACATCTTTCACCTAATTTAGGCGTTGTCGAACTTAGCATTGCATTGCATAAAGTTTTCAACTCGCCTCAAGATAAGATTTTCTTTGATGTAGGACATCAATCATATGTCCATAAAATCCTTACAGGACGTGCTAATCAATTTGATACATTACGCTCTTATCAAGGACTATCAGGATATCAAAAGCGATCTGAAAGTGAATATGATTGTTTTGAAGCAGGACATAGTTCTACTACCATATCCGCAGCAGTAGGTATGGCAGTAGCACGTGATTTAGATAATGAATCATATGATATTCTACCTGTTATTGGTGATGGTGCTCTTACTGGTGGTCTAGCTTTAGAAGCCCTAAATCATTTAGGACATCTACAAAAAAAGGTAATTGTTATATTAAATGATAATGATATGTCTATTTCATCAAATGTTGGTGGCCTAAATAATTTCTTAGAAAAGCTTAGAATTTCAATGCCTTATAATAAAGCAAAACATAATTATAAAGAAGCTATGAATAAAACTAATCTTGGTAAACTAACTTATAAAGCAACTAAAAAGATGAAAGATTCTTTAAAACAAAGCGTTATCACTAATATGTTTGTTGATATGGGAATGGACTATATTGGACCTATTGATGGCCATGATTTTCATGATTTAATTAGAGGTTTAGAAAAAGCAAAGAATGCATCTAAACCGATTATTGTCCACGTTTTAACTAAAAAAGGTAAAGGCTATGAATTTGCTGAAAAAGATAAAGATGGAAAATGGCATGGAATAGCTTCTTTTGATAAAGAAACTGGTCGTTTAATTAATCAAGGAAATAAAGAACAAACTAGTTTTTCAAAAATAGTTGCAGATGCTTTAAATAAAGAAATGGAAGATAACAAAGATATTGTAGCTATTACTCCAGCAATGATTGGTGGTTCTAAACTAGAAAGTGTCTTTAAAGATTTTAAAGATAGATCATATGATGTAGGTATAGCTGAACAACATGCAACAATGATGGCTGCTGGACTTGCTCTTGCTGGTAAACATCCATTCTTAAGTGTTTATTCAACCTTTTCACAACGTGCTTATGATCAATTTAATCATGATTTAGCACGAATGAACTTACCTGTTGTAATCGGCTTAGATCGAGCTGGAATAGTAGGAGAAGATGGTGAAACACATCATGGTGTTTTTGATATAGCATTATATCGTAATCTACCTAATTTTATTATTAGTGCTCCAAAAGATGCCATTGAAGTTAATTCATTAATGAGACTTGCATTTAAAACCAAAGCACCATTTATAATTAGATATCCTAGAGGTAATGGTAATATTAGTAATCAAACAAAAGAAATAAAACTAGGAGAATGGGAAACTATTTATGATAATAAGAAGAAAGTTATTATTTCATATGGGGCTCATTCAGATGAACTAAGTAAATTAATTAATAAAGATGATTGTGGTTTGGTTCACGCAATGTTTTTAAAACCTCTTGATAACAAATTACTAAATACTTTATTTATAAATAATACTGAAATAATAATATATGAACCAGATATTAAAGCAGGTGGGTTTGGTTCTTCAATACTAGAATATGCTAATGAAAAAGGATTTAGTACTAATAATATTAAGATAATTGGTATTGGTGATGAGTATATACCAGCTGGTAAAACTAATATCTTAATGGAAGCATATCATTTAGATTATCAAGGAATAGTAGATAAATATACAAAGTAAGGAGGAAGCAATATGTTAAAACAGATTAATATTAGTAATTTTGCGATTATTGAAAAAGCATCAATTGATTTTGATAGCAATTTAACTGTTATTACAGGACAAACTGGTGCTGGTAAGTCTATTGTTATTGATGCAATAGAACAACTACTAGGAGCACGTGCTTCCTCAAGTATGGTCTCATATAAAGAAGATAGTGCTTTTATAGAAGGTGTCTTTGAATATAATGATACTATTGAACAATTACTTAATAAACATGATATTGATTTAGAAGATGAATATCTTTTTATAACTAAAAGAATTAAAAAAGATGGTAAATCACAACTTAAAATAAATGATCGAATTGTTAGAAATGATTTAGTTAAGCAAGTTGGCTTACATCTTGTTGAAATACATTCACAACATGCAACATACTTATTAAATGAACAAGTAAACCAACAAAAGTTTATTGATAATTTCTTTAATACTAAAGAACAAGAAGTATTTAATGAATACAAAGAACTATATAAACAACATACTAAATCTTTACAAGAATTGGAGGATTTCAATAATAATGTTGTTGATCCAGAATTACTATCATTTTATAAAGATCAATTAAAAGATATCGAAGATAATTTAATTGATGAAGATAAGGTTGAAGAACTAACAAATAAAGAAAAGTATTATCAAGAATTCGAAAAAATATCTACTCATATCACAAGTATTCTAGCTTACTTTAATAATGGCTTAAAAGAAAATATCAATGATATAAGTATCCAACTAGATAAGCTTAGTGATGTTAATGAACAGTATTCTAAAATAAGTGAAAAAGCTAATGATATCTATTATGATTTAGATGATTTACATCAACAAATAAATGAAGAATATAGTAATCTTAATTTTGATGATTATGAATATGATTTAATAAAAGAACAACTCTTTAATTACAATAAAATGATTAAAAAATACAGCTATTCTCATGAAGAAGTCAATAATAAAATTGATGATTTAAACAATAAAATTGATTATATTAATAATAGTTCTAGTATTATTTTAAAATTAGAAAATAAGATTAAAGAAGAAGAACAAGAATTAAAAGAGAAGGCTAAGGAATTAGATGTCTTTAGACTAAAGTATATAAAAGAAATTACATCTAAGGTAAATATTCATTTAAAAGATTTA
>JAVWHL010000060.1:0-6018 GCA_036640095.1 Erysipelotrichales bacterium
CTTCTTCATTAACAATTGCATATCTTAACATATTTACTCCCATATCAGTTGGAGATTGATAAGGTGATTCACCTAGTATTTTTTCAAACATAACTTTTAATACTGGGAATATTTCTACATCTCTATTATAGTTAACTGTTGTTTCATTATATGCTTCTAAATGAAATGGATCAATCATATTAATATCATTTAAATTAGCAGTTGCAGCTTCATAAGCTAAGTTAACAGGATGTTTTAAAGGCAGATTCCATAAAGGAAAGGTTTCAAATTTAGCATATCCCGCATTAATACCGCGTTTATGCTCATGGAATAATTGTGAAAGACAAGTAGCCATTTTACCAGATCCAGGTCCTGGTGCTGTAACAACTACTAATGGTTTACTAGTTTCGATATAATCGTTTTTACCAAAACCTTCTTCACTAACAATATGTTCTACATTTCCAGGATAACCAGCAATTGGATAATGAAAATAAGTCTTAACTCCTAATTCATTTAAATAACTAGCAAAACTATTTGAAGAAGTTTGATTATTATAATGTGTAATAACAATACTTCCTACAAAAAGACCTGACTCTCTAAAAGCATCAATTAAACGTAATGTATCTTCTTCATATGTAATACCAAGATCTGATCGAACAGTATTTTGTTCAATATCATGAGCACTAACTACTATTACAACTTCAACATCTTCTTTAATAGTTAGTAACATCTTTAATTTACTATCTGGTTCAAAACCAGGTAAAACTCTAGATGCATGATAATCATCAAATAATTTACCACCAAATTCTAAGTAAAGTTTATTACCAAATTGAGATATTCTATCTAGTACATGTTCTGATTGTAATTTAAGATACATTTCATTATCGAATGCTTTTTCTTTCATTTTTTTATTCCACCTTCCTATTTCCACTCATTTGATAGTATAACATATTTGTAGATTTTTGATAATGCATATTATTAAAATAATTATAAATAAACAATAAAAAAGATAAGTATTTAACTTACCTTTAAATTATTGTGATAATCATTTTAATAAATTCATAAAATAACTTTAGACCATATAATATTATAAATATCCCACATATTTTATTAATAATATTTAGTATATTTGCTGTGATTTTCTCTTTGAAAAACCCAACAATACCACTCAATGTCATAAACCATGTAAATGAAGCAAGAGAAAAACCAATTATAAATAAAAACTCACTTCCAGCAGGCAATGTTGCCCTAGAAGAGCCTATCAACATTGAACCATCTATTAATGCTTGTGGATTAGCCCACGTTACAACGAATGCTGTTAAAAATAGCTTTGTAATCGGCATATCTACTTTAACTGAATTATCTAATTGTGCTTCTTCTTTAAAGATTCCATAACCTATATAAATTACAATTAAACTACCTACAAATAAAATAATCATTGATAAAATTTCTGACTTACTCATTATATAGCCTATACCAAAGAAACAGGCAACCGCTAGAGTAATATCAAAAAAGATAATAATTAATGCTGTTAAAAATGCTCTACTCCTTTTTTGAGTAATAGCTGAATTAATAACGAATAAATTTTGCATACCAATTGGTGCAACATATGCTAGACCTAAAGTGAATGCTGTAATAAAGATTTGCATATCTTTCCTCCTATTTAAAAATGTTTCTTTCTTTTTTCTAATATATATATTACTATTATTGTAACACTAATAATTTGTTTGAAAACAACCAAATCAAATATTTATACCAACCAAAGGAGGATTCTATGTCTAAACGAATTAATATACAATGGCAACCAGATAAAAATGATAAGACACCTATTTATAAACAAATTGTTAATTACTTCTCAATGATGATTGTTGAAGGACACTGGTCTTTAGATGAAAATCTGCCAACCCAAAGAGATTTAGCAAAACAATTCAATGTAAATAGAAGTACTATTGTAAGTGCTATGGATGAACTTATGGCTAGTGGCATTATTGAAACAGCTTATGGTGGTGGAACAAAAATCACTAATAATAGTTGGCCTCTTCTAGCATATAGCACTTTTACCAATTGGCGTGATTTTATTAGTGCTGGACCCTTTAAATCTAATCAAGAAATCATTCAAACTATTAATAAACTTGAATTTGAAGATTATATTAGACTTGGTACTGGTGAACTAGATCCTTCTTTATTCCCTAAAAAACTCTATGATGAAGTAATGGCAAATATAAGTAAAGATTTAATATCTCTTAACTATTTAGAACCTTTAGGACTATTAGACCTTAGAAAAGAACTAGTAAAAAGATTAGCATTAGAAGGAATCAAAGCAAATGAGAAACAAATATTAATCACATCAGGATCATTACAAGCTTTACAATTAATATCATTATGTATGCTTAATGATCAATCAATTGTTTATACAGAAGCCCCTTCTTATATAAAATCATTACAAGTATTCCAATCCTCTGGGATCAATTTAGCACCTTTAAGTATGGACGATGATGGCTTAAAGTATTGGCAAATAAATACAAGTAGATTAAAGAACAAAAGAAATCAAATTATCTATACCATCCCTGATTTTCATAACCCAACTTCAGTATCAATGTCATCACTTAGAAGAGAGGAATTACTAAAATTCTCATTAAAATACAATCTACCTATAATAGAAGATAGTGCTTATAGTGAATTGTTTTTTGATAAGAAAAAAACTAAACCTCTACGAGCTAATTCAAATAATAATAATGTACTGTATATCGGTACTGTATCTAAAACATTAGCACCAGGACTTAGAGTTGGATGGATCGTTGGACCTGAATCTGTTATTGAACGATTAGGTGATGTTAAAATGCAAGTTGACTATGGAGCAAGTTCTATTTCACAATTAATCGTTAAAGAATTCTTTGCTAGTGGACTATACGATAAACATCTTATTATGATAAGAAAAGAACTTAAAATGCGCCGTGATAATGCTATCAAGGCCATTGATAAATATTTAGGAGATCAAGTTAGTTATCGTATTCCTAAAGGTGGATTCTATATCTGGTTAGAATTTAAGAAAAAAATATCTACTGAAAAGATATTTCAAAAAGCACTTGAAAATAATATCTTATTAAACCCAGGTAATATCTATGATTTTGAAAATAATAATTGTATAAGACTATCTTATTCATATGAAGATAGTAACACACTTAATAAAGCAATTAAAATATTATCAGAAATAATTGAAGACATTTAAAAAGATGGAATTTTATCCATCTTTTTTTCTATTCAAAAATTTCAGCTATCATACAACGAACAGATCCACCACCATAATATTCTATAGTAGATATATCAGCATATACAATAGGTGTTTCTTTTTCAATTGTTTCCTTTTGTGTTGGAGTAAGTGAATCATAGGCATCTTTTGACATAGCTAAGAAATTACCATTTTTACCTTTTAATTCTAAATTATTTCCTAAGAAATGTTTTACTTGATCTAGACTAATATCAATAACTGTATTCCCAGCCTCTTTTAAAGACTCCTCTACTTTTTTACGTTCATCTAAATCAACAATACTATCTAAACAGATTACTGCATTCCTTTCACCAATACCCATTATTACATTAGTATGATAAACAGCTTGACCATCTTGCTCAGCTCTAAAAGATACTGGTGTATGTCTTGTATCTTTACACCATTGCTCAAATAATGCTTTATCAGCTCGAGGAGAAAGAACACAATATGCAACTTTGACTTTACGATCTATTACGATTGCTCCAGTTCCTTCTAAATATTTTTCATCATAAATTGCTGGTTGATAATCATACAATCTTAAAAATTCACTACTTGTCTTTTCTTTACTTATCTTAGTTACTTCATCGATAAATTTTGGAACCTCAGCTTGGCGATTAGTCGCGAACATTGGATAGATACTCATTAAACCTCCTTCATGAGTACTAAACCAGTTATTTGGGAAAATACTATCTGGTGTACTTGGTGTTTCACTATCTTGTAAAACATGCACTTTTAAGCCATGACTTTTTAGAAGAGAAGCTAAATCATCAAATTCTTTTAAAGCCTTCTTTTGAATATTTACAATACTCTCATCACTTCTCTTTTGATAAGCATTATTAACTGCAGTCTCTTCATTCATATAAAATTGTTTTGGACGAATCATTACTACTTCATCAGTTGTGTGTCTATACATTCTCTAATCCTCCTTATATCTATACTTCAATTATAGTAATAGCCCATTCTAAAGTCAATTACTATAGATAAACAAAAAGACACTATTTAGTGTCTATTTATGAGTTGTTCTCTTTTTATTTTGATTACTCTTAGCTCTATATTTATTTTTCTTTTTAAATGCTTGAGATTCTCTTTTTTGTTTTTCACTTTTCTTTGCTGAAGAATAGCTCTTCTTAGAACCTTTTTCACTCTTTGAACTATTATTTTTACTAGCAGGTTTTTTCTTATTACTTGGTCTTTTATTATTAGGCTTTTTCTTTTCAGAGTTCTGTTCTTTACCTAAAGGATAATTATGCTTAACAACCACTTCAATATCCTTTTTCATTAGTTTTTGAATATCTTTAATATATGCTTTTTCCTCATGATCACATAAAGAAATTGCCGCACCCTCTTTACCAGCTCTACCAGTACGACCAATTCTATGAATATAAGTCTCAGCTATATTTGGAATCTCATAATTAATTACATAAGATAAATCATCAATATCAAGTCCACGTGCAGCTACATCAGTTGCTACAAGAGTATTAATTTTTCCTTTTTTAAAATCCTCTAAAGTTTGAGCTCTCTTATTTTGCGATTTATTTCCATGAATAGCCGCAACTTTAAATTTATTCTGTTGTAAAATCTTTGCAAGCTTATCAGCACCATGCTTAGTTCTTGTAAAGATTAAAGTCGGTTGATACATCTTATCTTCCATAATATCTAATAACAGTAAACTTTTACTACCTTTATTAACATAGTATAACTTTTGATCTACTGTATCTACTGCCGATGAAACTGGTGCTACACTAACTTCAACTGGATTATTTAAAATAGTGCTTGCAAGTTCTTTAATATCTTTTGGCATTGTCGCAGAAAACATTAATGTTTGTCTTTTTTTAGGAATGAATGTTAACATCTTTCTAATATCATGAATGAATCCCATATCTAACATATTATCCGCTTCATCTAAAACAAAATACTTAATTTTACTTAAATCAATAAATCCTTGATCAATTAAATCTAATAAACGACCTGGAGTAGCAATCAATACATCAGCACCTTGTTCTAAAGAACGCACTTGTCTTCCTTGCTTTACACCACCGTATATAACGACTGTTTTAAGTTTTAAATACTTACTATAATCTCTAATATTTTCTCTAATTTGGATTGCTAACTCTCTAGTTGGAGTAACAATCAATGCTTGTGTGTGCCCTTCTCTTTTCATATCATTTAAGATAGGAAGTGAAAAAGCAGCTGTTTTACCAGTTCCTGTTTGAGCATTTGCTAAAACATCATGCCCTTCTAAAATAGGTGTTATTGCTTTTGCTTGAACTGGCGTTGGCTTTTCATAACCAACATCTCTTAATGCATCTAGCACCCTTTTTTCTAAATTAAAATCTTCAAATTTTTCCATAAATACCTCTTTTTCTGTATAATTCAAAAAAAGCCTTAACGGCTTTCTATATTTTTTAGCTCCGTCTAGTATAATCATATAATAGACTGCATATCTTTTATATAAACATTACGCTTTAATATTATAATATACTTAAACAAAAAATACAATCTTTTTACAGTGTATTAGATAATCTCATTATAATTCTCTTCTTGAGCAATGTCCCATTTAAGAACTTCCTTACTATTTAAATCATGATCTAAAAGTGAGAATTTATTTATTTGATAATTATCATAAGTTTTAAAATAATAAGTAGCAGTATTACTAACCATACATGCTGTATACTGTGTATAATCTGGACCTCTTTGTGTTTTCACACTTCCTTTTGGTATATCTACTGAAGATAACACATGAAAAGAAGCATTAACCGATTTTTGTTCAC
>JAVWHL010000061.1:0-5791 GCA_036640095.1 Erysipelotrichales bacterium
CCCAGAATCCATAGATTCCAAGAGTAATAAACGTTAGAAGCAGCCATACAATCCAATGACCAAATAAGCTCATTCCTGTTCCAATAAACTTAAGTCTCTTTCCTTCAATTACCGTATGATTAGCAACCCAGTTAAGTTTAAAACAAATCATCCAAGGATATGCAATACCAAATGTAATGAATGAAACAACAGTCGTAATTATATTAACTCCTATTAATCCCAATAATCCACCATCAAAATAAGAATCAGTTTTCATAGTATAATCCTCCATGAATATATTTTAATTCTATTTTATCGTATAGTCATGAATAATGATTTCATTGTTTTTCTTCAAGTTCGCCCTGTGGGTCAAAAAAATAACCTTTACCCCATTTATTTTTTAAATATCGTGGATTAGATGGATCATCTTCAATTTTTTTTCTAATGTTATGGATATGTACTACAACAGTACGATTATCACCATAGCTTGATTTCCCCCATATATGTTTATACAGTTCACTTGATTTATAACAAACATTAGGGTGCATCATAAAGAATGCTAATAAACGGAATTCAATTTGAATCAACGCCTCTTGATGATTTTCTTTTATTAATGTATGTGTTTGTGCATCTAGCATAAAACCATTACATTCAAGTTTATTTTCTATTTTTTCATTTCGTTCGATTTGTACTCTTCTTAAATTAGCCTTTATTTTTGCATCTAGTATTTTAGTATCAAATGGCTTAACAAGATAATCATCACCACCCATTTCCAAAGCATGAATGATTGTTTCACTATCATCTAGACAACTAATAAAAAGTATTGGACATTGATGAAACTCTCTAAGTTGTCCACATAAGTTTATTCCATTATCATCAGGTAACATAACATCTAATAGAATAACGTCAAATTCATCACGTGATAGATATAAAGCTTCATGGGCATCCTTTGCCCATGTCACTTCATAAGTATCTTCTTGGTACAAATAATATTTAATTACTTTCGCAATTTCTTCATCATCTTCAATTAATAATACTTTTATCATTACTAATACCTCATTTCTGAATATATTTAAATAAAATATCATTTATTTTAATTAGATTAAACTAGATTATATTATAATAATTATAGCTTATTTAGAAACACTTTTGTCATCCGTTTTACTTTAATGTAAAATACTTAGTAGAGGGATAAGATATGAAACAAAAAGTACAAGCATTAATTATATTTAGTTGTTTCTTTTTCGCAACTTTTTTAGGTTGTCTTTGGATTAATTCAATGACTCCAGCACTTTTAAATTATGATTCATTACCGATAGATTTTAATAATAAATTATATTCAGCCAAAAATGTTGAATCAACAGATGATGGATATTCATTTACTTTTGAAAATTCTAATCTCAATGAAATAACATTAATACTTGATAGAACTGCGCCTTTCGAATTACGCATGAACAATGAATTTGTCATGAGTTATTTTTCTACCGATACTTTTAACCGGACAGTTTTACTAACATTGGACATAACAAACAAAAAAGATGTTAATTTAGAATTCATTGATTTGCAACGACGCCAATCAAGTAATGAGTTTGATCGTCTTGGTCGATATCGTCCAGTAATATTATTGGGTGATGAACAAACTGCTAATAACGCTATTACGTTATCATTTGGTATTAATATGCTTTATTGTGGAATATTACTATTTATTTGCTTTAATTCCTTCTTTTTATATCATCACAAAAAAAGTGAAGTTTATTTATTATTATTAAGTGCATTATGTCTAGTTGAATTTATTAAAACATTTCTAAGTGCTAACTTCCAAGTTGTTCCTTTAACCGATCAATTTGTAAATTTCTTATTACCTACTGTTTATCAAGGCTCATCAATACTAATTTTAATTATTGGATATTATTTATGTGGTTCTTATGTTTCAGATAAAATAAAACAATTTTTACCACTTAAAACATTACTAATTACAACAATCGTTGTAGCACTAGTTCAAAATTTTATTCCATATTCTATTATTTCATTTTTACTATTTATCTTACGCTTTATTTTTGCATTATTTCTATTTTCCATTTATCAATCAACAAGAAAAGATGTGCTATATATTTTAATTGGATATGCATTCTTATTAGGTACATCAACATACAATAACTATGTTTTTGATCAAGCGTCAACTACTATTGGATCCTTTATCGTTATTTTTATGACTATTCAATTAGGTATAATTGCTTATATATTATGTTGTACAATGGTTGTTAATCGAAAGTTTGCATCTAAATTTAAAGAAAGTGAAGAATTAGTAAAAAGCTTAGAACTAATCAATGAGAATCTAGATTTTCAAGTTGAAGTTCGAACTAAGGAATTAAATGAACAAATACATAAACGCCAAAATATCATGGCTAATATATTCCATGATTTAAGAAGTCCAGTATTTGTATTGCAAGGATTCTTAGATCAATTACCAACAAATGATAGGGATTTAACAAAGCAGAAACAAAATATGCAAGCAAGATTAACTTATTTAAAACATCTAACAGAAGATTTATTCTTAATGACAAAAATTGAAAATAATGAATTAACTTATGAATATGATGATGTTGACTGTAGTAAATTAATTAATTCTATTACTGAATCATTAAAGTTAATCGCAATGGATAAAAAAGTCAACTTTCATGAATTGATTGATGATGAATTAATAGTATGGGCTGACTCAGTAAAACTTGAACAAGCGTTTATAAATATAATATATAATGCAATTACTTATACGAAGAATGAATCAACTATAACAATCGTTTGTAAAAGGATTAATGATAACTGTGAAATATCGATTAGTGACCAAGGTAAAGGAATACCTCAAGAAGATTTAAAATCAATTTTTAATCGTTACTATACATCTAACTTTTCAAAGAATAAAGCATCATCTGGTTTAGGATTATCAATCGCTTATGAGATTATTCAATCTCATAAAGGTAACATTATCGTTAATAGTGAAATTGACAAAGGTACAACCTTTATTATTAATCTTCCATTAAATCTATAAATGAAAAGCTCACAAGAATAAACCTGTGAGCTATTTTATTGAGGAATTCAGCTTATACCATTACGGAGGTAATCGCTCTATTCAGCTAATGTTTCAACTGCGTGAATTCCTGCTAAACGACCTGATGTGTAAGCCCAACCTTGAGCTGCCCCACCATAAGTAACATATTCTCTTTGTTCACTGAATAACACACCAAGTGAATCAGTTCCTACAGCATATAATCCATTGATTGGAGTTTCTCCATCATTTTGAAGTACTTGTAAATTTGTATTAACATCTAAGCCACCAACAGTACTATAAATATATGAAGCACCTGTAAAAGCATAATATGGACCAGTATCTGGTATTGCGACTAAATTATCAACATCTTTACCAAACTCTGTATCTACTCCATTAGCACAAGATTCATTATAATTCTTTATAGTATCAGCTAATGTTGTTGGATCAACATTAATTAACTTAGCAAGTTCTTCAATTGTATCTGCTTTGTATGCAATGCCTTTTTCAATACATAAATCAACTACGTCAAATAATTCTGGTAATGGTTTACCACCATCAATACCACCTTGGCAAGTCAAATCATCACTGAAACCAGCTCCTGGTAATCCATTTGCTTGCATTTCCTTAAATGTTTCTTCAGACCAAATAGTATAGTAGTTAGGACCAGATTTCCAAGTTTGGAATACTCCTGCTTCATTTGCAAAACGTTTGCCATTAGTACCAACTTGAATAGCGTATGGAACTGAGGCTAAAGCTTGAGGGAAATCATTTAATGAATTAGTACGAGGTTTTTGAGTCCAGAAACCTACTGATCCATCTCCTACTAATTCTACTGGATAATCTCTTAATGTAATTGGAGCACCTTGTAGATGAACCATTGGAGGCATTCCAATATTATATGTACCAACACCAAGTTGAAGTGCCGATCCAATCATTTTTCCATCATTTTGTTTCATACCATACATTAACCAGCTTCCTTTTAATGGATAGTAATCATTTGATAAATATTCTTCTTGAAGATCGGCATTGTTTGAGAATCCACCAGTACCGATAATAACTTGTTTTGCATTAATTGTATATTCTTTACCATCATATTGAACTGCTTTTACACCAGTAACAGTATTTGTATCTTTATCAAAAAGTAGTTCAGTTGCTTCTAATTCAAGCATGTACTTACCACCAACATTAGTATAGTTTTCCATTAACTCGTCAAACATTGCTCCTGTTTCTTTTTTCCAGTTACCATATCCTTGGCCTGTATATTGGAATTTCACACGATAAATATCTTGTTCAGTAAATCCACGTTGAGGTCCACCATTTCCTTCTTCATCAGCTTTACCATAGTCAAATCCATGATCAATTAGCCAATCAATTGTTTCTCCTGATTCATCAAAAAATAGATTTAATAAATCTTCTTTAGCATCACCTTTAGTGAATTCATTCCAATTTTCTTTCATTGCCTCAGCATCAACATAGTCTTTTCCACCATAATATTCATCTTGATAGCCTTTGGCATTGATTCCCATTGTATCAGCAGTAATACATGATGTTCCACCATATTTACCAGCTTTATCAATAGCTAAGACACTTACTTTCGAAGCATCTTGACCATTTAAATTATATTGAGTCTCAGCTGCACTCATAGCTGCCGCTGAACCTGAACCACCTAATCCAACAACTAATACATCAACTTCAATAGTTTCCTTCTCAGTTGATTTTTCAAGTGTTTTATAGAAATTTTGAATTGCATTAGCATCTGTGTTTGCAGCTGCTAGTGCTTGATTTAAACAATCTTCAGTTGCAATTTTAATACCTGTACTTGAACCTGTTGCACCTGTAATTGCATCAATTTTAACTGATTGATTTTCAATCATTCTTGGAATTAATTTATCTTTCGCAGCTACTAAGAATGGATATGTTTCGCCATTATCATCATTAACTGTAATAGATTCGATTGCTGTTTCGCTTACTTTTACCGTTACTTCAAGTGGTTGAATTAGTGAAAATCCAGTTGCTTGAGCTGTGTATTCACCAGCTACCATTTTAACTTCAGGGATTTCTACACTTTGACCCTTAGCTTCATTAATTGCATCTGCGACCGCCTTTTTTAGTGCACTTGATGTTACTGTAGCACCTGTTACACCATCTACATCAGCACTATTAGCATCAACCATTAACTTAGGCAATTGTTCAATTGCTTTTCCTCCATATTCAGGAGTTTCTTTATCCCCTTTAGCATCGATTGATACAATTTTTCCATCTTTAAATGTTGTTGTAACAACCACATCACCGCCAAAGCCTTTTTCAGTTTTAGTTATAGAAATATTTCCACTTTTTGTAGAACATCCTACTAAACAACTACTAACCAAACCAAGGCAAAGACAACTTTTAATAATCTTTTTCATTCTTCCTTTCCTCCTTGCATACTCTGCGATTAGATTATATTATTTTTTTCACAATTTAATTATTAAGTAATTATTAAATCTTTAAAAACAAGAAAAAAGGTAATACTTTTATGTATCACCTTAATTTCAGATTTAACTTTTAAGATTAAGCTCCTTTTACAAAAGCTCCTTCTTTCATAATTACTTCCATGTTATCAACTGCAATAGCACGAATATTTTCTAGTGGGTTACCGTTAATAACTAGTAAATCAGCAAATTTACCTTCTTCAAGAGTACCTGTAATATCGCCAACTTTTAACATATCAGCACCATTCTTAGTTGCTGCAACAATTACATCCATTGGTTCAATACCAGCTTTTTC
>JAVWHL010000062.1:0-5726 GCA_036640095.1 Erysipelotrichales bacterium
CACTTAAGAAAATACTTATGTGAAACAAAAGAAAAAGTAGATCCTAGACTTATATATTTAGCTTTACACCATATAGTTAAACATAGAGGTAACTTCTTATATGAAGGACAGAAATTTGAAATATCTGATGATTCAGAAGTAAAACAAAATCTAACTAATGCACTAAATGTTATATTTGAAGATGAAGATGCAGTATATGTAGATGAAGAAGTAATAAACAAAGTAATGATATGTCTATTAGATACTAGAACTAAAAAAAGTATAAGAAAAGAAACAATAGTAAAATACTTTACAGATAAGAGTAATACTTTAAAACCAAAAGCAACAGAGTTAACTAATATACTAATAGGATATGAATCAAATTTAACAAAACTATTCCCAGATAAAGACATACAAAAAGATGAAAAAGACTATAAAACTAATTTTTCATCAACAAAGTATGAAGATAATATTTCTGAAATTGAAAGTATGTTAGATGATAAATTTGAAACAATAGAAGAACTACATAAAGTATATAGTTTTATCCTATTAAAAACTATTTTAAATGGAGAAAAATTAATATGTGATGCATTATGTGTGAAATATGAAAATCATGGAAAAGAACTAAAAGAATTAAGAACTCTAGTAAAAAATAACTATAGTGTTAAAGATTACTATAAGTTATTTAAAGATGAAGGAGTAGTAGGAAGTTATAAATCATATATAGAAGAACCAGGTAAAACAAAGAAGAGAGAACTATATGACTTCATCAATAAGTTAATTGAAAGTAATGATGAAGTTAAGTCATCTAGTACTGGAGAAAAGATATTAGCTAAGATAGAAATGGATAACTATCTAGAAAAACAAAGTACTACTGATAATGGAGCAATCCCATATCAATTACATGAATTAGAATTACTAACTATATTAAACAATCAAAAAAAATACTATGATGAAATAAACGAAGAAACTATTGATAAGATTGATAAGGTCTTCAAGTTCAGAATACCTTATTATGTAGGACCACTTAGTAAAGAGAATAATAGTTTTGCTTGGATGATAAGAAAGGACAAAGATGATGATGAAAAATTATACCCTTGGAATTTTGAAGAAAAAGTAGATCTAATAGAATCTGCTGAGGCATTTATTAGAAGAATGACAAATACTTGTACTTATCTTTTATCTGAAGATGTAGTACCTAAGAAGTCATTACTTTATTCTAGATATGAAGTATTAAATGAATTAAACAAGATAAGAGTAGATAGTAAATTGCTTGCTAATGATGCTAAAAAAGCATGTATGAATGAATTATTTATGATGAGAAAATCTGTAACAAGTGATGCTTTAGCTAAGTTCCTTATAAGTAAACAATTCTGTACTCCAGAACAATGCAAGAACATTAGAGGATTCCAAAAAGATAAAGAATTCAGTACTTCTCTAGAACCATGGATAGATTTTAAGAAAATATATGAAGAAGATTTCGAAAAGAACTATGAAGAAATAGAAGTTTTAATTGAATGGATAAGTGTTTATGAAGATAAGAAAATTCTAAAAAGTAGAATAGAAAAATCTTACCCTGAGATCTATGCAGATAAGAAGAAATTAAATTCAATAATTAAACTTAGATATACTGGTTGGGGAAGATTATCTAAAAAGTTATTAGTAGGACTTAAAGGAACTAATAAACAAGGTGAATCAGTATCTATAATGGACGTATTAGAAAAAACTAATATGAATTTCATGCAAGTTATAAATGATGAAGAATTAGGTTTCAAAAAACTCATAGAAAATGCTGAGATAGGAGAACTAGTTACAAAGAGAATCTCTTATGATCAAATTGAAATGCTACAAGGATCTCCAGCGATAAAAAGAGGTATTTGGCAGACAACTTGCATTATTGAAGAAATTACAAAGATGATGGGATGCGAACCTGAATTCCTTTATCTAGAATTTGCACGAAGTGATGATGAAAATGTTAGAACATCAAGTAAAGTTAAGAAACTTTTAGAAATTTATAAGACAATTAAGGATGATTGTAAAGCTGATGCAGAATTTAATGAAGCATATACAAACCTTAAAAAGGAAAATACTAACTCTAAAATTGATAGTGAAAGACTATATTTATACTATCTACAAGAAGGTAAATGTTTATATAGTGGAAAACCACTAGACATCGATAAGTTAAGCTTCTATGAAGTTGATCATATTATTCCTCAAACTTATTTAAAAGATGATAGCTATGATAATAAGGCTCTTGTTCTTAAAGTTGAAAACCAATATAAATCTGACAAGTTACTTCTAAATCATGATCTAGTAAGTTCACGATTTACTTGGTGGAGTAAGTTAAAGAAATGTGGACTTATGAGTGAAAAGAAATTTAAAAGTCTTACTAAAGAAAATCTATCTGAATTAGAGGAAGTAGGTTTCATTAATCGTCAATTAGTTGAAACTAGACAAATAACAAAACATGTAGCTAATATATTTAAAAATAGATTTGATGAAACTACTGTTGTATCAATTAAAGCTTCTCTATCTAGTAACTTTAGAGAAAAATTCGATATTGTTAAATTAAGAGATCTTAATGATTATCACCATGCCCATGATGCTTACTTAGCTACTGTTATTGGTACTTTTGTAATGAAACGCTATCCAACATTAAAGAAAGAATTCATCTTTACTGATTATAATGAAATTTCTTCATATAACAGGGATTCTAAAAAAATGATTAATAATTACGGTGATCGTAAAAACAAATATGGCTTCATAATTAACCAGTTCTCTGATGAAGTAAGAGTAGCTCCTGAAACTGGAGAAATATGTTGGAATGGTTCCTCAGATTTAAATAAAGTACTTAAATGCTTTGATTATAATGATTGTTTTATTACAAAGAAACTTCAGGAACAAAAAAACCAATTCTTCAATCTTACGCTAAAAACAGTGAAAGAACTTTCGGACACTAGTGTTCTTAGTAATAATTCACATAAAGTAATACCAGTTAATAATGACAGAAGTGATATTAATAAATATGGAGGGTTTACTACTTTAAATTATGCTTATGCAATTGCAATTGAATTCAGCAAAGGTAAAAAAACAATACGTACTATTGTTAATGTCCCTATCATATATGCTAATAATGAAGCTTTACTATTTGACTTTATATGCAAAGATAATGGTTGCTCTGAATTCAAAGTCCTTAAAAGAAAAATCCTATTTAATCAACTATTAAATGTGGACGGAGCATTAATAAGATTAGCAAGTGCGTCTGAATGGAATAATGCTCAACAATTAGTCCTTAGCAAAGATTCAAAACAAATTTTAGCAACCTTGTTCAATGATAAGAAGGATATTCCTTGTGATGAGGATTTATTGTTTGTCTATGATGAATACTGTCAAAAATTATTAAAGCATTATCCACACTATGAATCTTTATATAAGAAATTTATTGCGTGTAGACATAAAGTTGTAAGTTTAAATGATAAAAAAACTATATTTTTACAAATGCTCGTTTTAACAAAAGCTAGTAAATCGACGGCAAATATAAAACAAGGGGATTTTGAAATTGGGCCAACGTGTGGAAGAATGACCTGTAAGAAAGCAAATTTAAATGAGATTTGTTTTATTTCTCAATCAATAACAGGAATGAATTGTAAAAAAGAAAAGTTATGACTTGGAGAACTATATTAATAACAAGGCAGAGTAAACTAAGCTATAAAAATGGATATTTAGTTGTTAGAAATGAAGAAGCTAAGATGATACATTTATCAGAAATAAACACTCTTTTAATCGATTCAACCGATATCACTTTCTCAGTATTTCTTTTTTCAGAACTATTGAAAAATAAGATTAAAATTGTATTGTGCGATGAGCAACATAATCCCCAAGGTGAAGTGGTACCCTATTATGGAAAATTTAATGGAACTAAGGCAGTTCAAAATCAAGTAAAATGGATCAAGGAAGACACTGATCTTATTTGGACCGATATAATTTACCAAAAGATTTTAAATCAATCAATTATGCTAAAAAGACTAGAATTAGATAATTCAGATAAACTAGAAGGTTATTTAAAAGAACTGAAAATGGGAGACTCTACTAATCGTGAAGGACATGCGGCAAAAGTATATTTTAATACACTATTTGGCAAAGGATTCAGCAGAGATAAAGAAATAGATATTAATGCAGCGCTTAATTATGGTTACTCAATTATATTATCTAATTTTAATAAAGAGATAGTATCTTTAGGATACTTAACTCAAATTGGTATGAAACATATCAATGAGTTTAATTATTTCAATTTATCTTGCGATATTATGGAACCATTTAGAGTTCTTGTTGATGAAACAGTCTACAGAAATTTAGGCAATCAGTTTGATAATTCTTATAAAGTCATATTAATCAATTTACTAAATGAAAAGTTACGAATAGATGGGAAGGAACATTTTTTAACAAACGCTATTCAAATATATGTTCGTAGTGTCTTTAATGCTATAGAACAAAAAGATGTTTCTTTTATTAAGTATTTCGAATTTGTATGAGTTATAGATATATGAGACTATTAGTATTCTTTGATTTGCCTTCTGTGACATCAACTGATAAAAAAATATATAGAGAATTTCATCGATTCTTAGACCATGAGGGTTTCATAATGGTTCAAGAGAGTGTTTATACTAAAATGACTTTAAATGCAACTGTAGTTAATGCGTGCGCAGCTAGAGTTCGCAAAAATTCTCCTTCTAGAGGGATAGTTCAAATGTTGATAGTAACAGATAAACAATATTCTAATATTGAATATGTATCTGGAGAATTTAAAAATATTAGAGTAGATTCTAATGAGAGGTTAATAATAATATGATTCTAAGAATACTTGGATTTGACATGGAAGTTGAGATAGGTGAAGGTGTAATTCCTATTTTAACAATTAAAGAGAAGAAGCTTTTTAGAGCAGTTATAGAATCTTTAATAGAATGCAAAAATGCTAAAGAAACAAATGATGTAGTTATTACTGATGGACTTAGTGAAATTGACTATAAAAAAGAAACTGAAATATTTCTTGATTGTTTTACGTTAGATGTAAATTCTAAAGGAGTTTTGACTCAGTTATATAAATTTATAGAAAATACTATGAATTATGAACCTGATATAATTAATCAAATAGAAAATGATTATTTAAGAATTGGAAATAGAATATATAACGATTATTGTGATTTTGATTTCAATATGACTTATCATCAAAAACTGTATATTCCTGCAATTTTAAAAGCTCTTGATTTCAAAATAGATGATTCTGAAAATCAAGGGTTGTTGGATCGTATCTACTTACTTATAAATGTTTATGCAAAACTCAAAATTAATAAAGTGCTTATATTTGTTAATCTTAAGAACGCTCTAAATGATACTGAGGTTATAGAATTGTATAAGATGATCAATTATAAAAAACTAAAATCATTGTTTATTAATTCATATAATTATGGTATTATTGACGGAGAAAGTCATTATCTAATTGATGATGACTATTCAGAATCTATATTATTTTAATAACATCGGGGTCGTGCCTGAAAAAAACTTTAACCCCATTTGAGGTTTTAGAGTCGTGTTATTTTATATAGGTGTAAAACTTGTTGCACGAAATACAATTTGTGCAATTTGTTTTAGAGTCGTGTTATTTTATATAGGTGTAAAACATTCCTTCTTTCCTGGACATGATGTCCATGGTTTTAGAGTCGTGTTATTTTATATAGGTGTAAAACCTA
>JAVWHL010000063.1:0-4891 GCA_036640095.1 Erysipelotrichales bacterium
ATCTCTTGAAAAGGCAGTTGCTGCACCCATATTAAATAAGGCGAAGAATGTACCTATTATTGAAGTTCCAATTATTATCATAGGAACATCTAATTTATCTACCATTCCACTAATAACACTAGGATCAATAGTACTTGTAAAATAAGAATACCCTAACATTCCTAAATAGATAACTACTATTAAGATATTACTAAATAAGGTATTAAAGAAATAAGCACTTGTTTTTGTTAGTTCTTTAAATTCTCTTATAAAATACCATGTACTCATTGAATGAGTTGTTAGTTTTTCTATTTTCTTTCTCTTTTTTCTAACACTAGATCCACCTTCATTAAATCCTAATGCCCCTTTAAGATATACCTTTTCAAAGTATAAATAAGTAAGTACAAGAATGGCTAATCCAGCTAATACATATAATAAATTAAAGAATGATTCATCAGTTAGTATTCCTACAAATGTTGTTGGAATAAAGAAGATGATTTTTAATTTACTCATTAAATCATTTAATGCAACTATCATAGCAAATTGTGAATTTGAGTCTCCATAGTTTGTTGTTCCAAGAATAAAGACCATATATAGCCCAAATGCTACAACAAAGAAAGTTACATAAATAAGATTTTTTGCTAGTGCTTTATTTTTAAGTTTATTTACAAAATACATTAGTGTACCTATTAACACCATACATATCCCAATATTAAATAAAGGAATTAATAGTACACCTAAAATTAATGCTACGATAAAATAGATGCTTATATCTGCTAAAAGTATGTATAGTATGATAAATGGAATAACTATCATTCCGATAATTATCATAACATTTTTATAAGTGAAGATTACTTTAGCTAATATTAAATCTCTTCTTTTTATCGGTAAAACAAAATAATTGTTTAAGTTATTATCTAGATATCCACTAGAGTATAAGAACCCTAACCCTGATAAGAAAGATAATATAAATACTAAAACAAAACATAGTGTTAAAATAATTGTTCCTAGATTAACAAATGAAAGCATTTTTACTAATTCATCTGCATGTAAATAGATTGGTATTAACATTGTTGAAAATGCACCAACTATAACAATAATTAAAATAGCCGACAAAATAAATCTATGTAATTTAGATCTTTTTATCATTTTAATAGACATTTGTTGCTTAGTGAATATTTCTAATAATTGATTAATCATTTTGAGAAGTCACCTCAAAGAAGATTTCTTCTAAACTCTTATCTTCGCTATATTGTAATTTAAGTTCTTCTAAAGTTCCTTGATATATTATAGTCCCTTTATTAATAATTATTATTTCATCACATAACTTTTCAGCAACTTCTAAGACATGTGTTGAAAATAGAACTGTGTTTCCTTTTTTAGCATGCTCTAACATAGAATCTTTTAAAAACCTACTTGCTTGAGGATCTAGTCCTGTAAGTGGTTCATCTAAAACAAAAATATCTGGTTCATGAATTAAAGCTCCCATGACAACTATTTTTTGTCTCATACCATGAGAATAAGAATCAATTAAATCACCAAGTCTATCACTCATTAAATACTCTACTGCTAATTTGTCAATACGCTCTTTAGTAGTCTTTGCATCAATTCCGTATGCAGTAGCCATAAAGTTTAAATATTCATAACCAGTTAACTTTAAAAAGATATCTGGTGAATCTGGCACATAACCTAGTTGTTTCTTAGCTTCTAATTCATCATCCTTAATTGATTTACCACCAATTAAGACATCTCCTGTTGTCGGTTCTAGAACACCTGTAATCATTTTAATTGTTGTTGATTTACCAGCACCGTTATGACCTATAAAGCCTACAATATGACCTGGTTTTATCTCAAGTGATGTTTCATGTACCGCATATACATCACTATTACCATACTTTTTTGAAATATTTTTTAGTTCTATCATATACTATACTCCCATTACTCCAGCACTTTCAGCTAAGCCTTCCATCTCTGGTGCTTTTTTTGCAGCAGCTGGGATCTCTACTCCATTTTTTGTATTATTCACATCTATTGTAAGTGGATCGATATTTACTTTTACACCCATAATATCAAACGATACTTTAAGATTCATTTTTAAAGGTAACTTTTCGTCTTTAAAGATTACTATTTGACTTTCAAGATTCATATCTTTAAACATATCTAAAGCTTGAGCAGCTTCTTCGCTCTCTTTTGATTTTTCATTTTTTAAAGTTTTAGTTAAAGCTTCTAAACCTATTTTACTAGTGATAGTGTAAGCATCTTTACCATCAACTTTAGTATCTTCATATTTAGTATCTTCATCTTCACCAAATGCTTTTTTTGCATCTTCAACAGTAGTTTTTTCTTTTGCAATTTCATCAAATTTAAGAGCTGCTTTTGTTTCTGCATCTAATTTTGATTTGAACCATTGTCCTTCAGCAAACATATACATATAAGTTTTATCTGCATACATTTTCATATCCATTTTTTCTTTTGACTTATTATCATTTAGCTTAATTTCAAACATTAAAGAATTTTTCTTAACATCAATAATCCCGCCACCTTTTAAACCTGCATCAACTTCTTCTTGCATTAAAGCAGATTTTGGAATTTTTAAGTTTGTATTTAATTCAATATTTATGTTTTCTTTAGATACATTATTAACTTTGTTTACATAAGCTTCAATTGCTTCATTTTTTACTTTATTATTATTTGATCCACACCCTACTACTAGTAGAACTAAGATAAATAATCCTAATATCTTTTTAAATTTATTCATATTATTTTCCCTCTAACTTTCAATAATCTTCATTTTACAAGTGATATCTTTTTCACTCTTATATACATTATATATAATATTAGCTTGAAAATAAACTGTTTATACATTTATTAGCTTGATTTAAAGCTTTTATAGGTGTTTATTTAAATAAAAAAAGACTAATTTCATTGTTAATCAATTAGCCCTTCATCTTTAAGTTCCTTTATTTTATTTTTTATTTCTTTACTTAACTCTTTATTTTCTAATAAGTCTGGTCTATTCTTTGCTGTTTTGATAATAGACTCTCTTAATCGATACTCATCAATCTTAGCATGATGTCCATTTACTAGAACTTCTGGAACTTTCTTCCAATCATATTCTTGTGGTTTTGTGTATTGTGGATATTCTAATAATCCATTTTGAAATGAATCCTCTTCGTGAGATTTAGCTTCAATCACACCATCAACTAATCTTCCAATTGCATCCATCATTATCATTGATGATAATTCACCACTAGTTAAGACATAATCTCCAATTGAATATTCATAGTCAACATAATCTCTGATTCTTTCATCATATCCCTCATAATGCCCACATACGAAGATTAGTTCCTCTTCTTTTGCTAGTGCATTAGCATCCTCTTGCTTAAATGGTTTACCTGTTGGACAAAGTAATATAACTTTACTCTTATCACTCTTATTAGCCTTTAAAGCTGCATCAATAGGTTGTACACTTAAGACCATTCCATTCCCACCACCATAAGGTGTATCGTCTACTTTCATATGCTTATTAGTAGTATAATTTCGATAGTCAATTATATCAACATCTATTTTATCAGCTTCAATTGCTCTTTTTATAATTGAATGTTGCTTAAAGCTTTCTATAATATCAGGAAATAATGTTAGTACCTTAAATCTCATTACCATAATCCCTCTATTTCAAAAAGAGTGATTTTATTATCCTCAATACTAACTTCATTTACTATTGAACTAACAAATGGAACCATGATTTCTTTTTCTTTACCATTTATTACAAAGACATCATTTGCATTCATATCTAATACTTTTTTTATTGTTCCAAGAAGATTATTTTCAAAATCATATACTTCCATACCAATTAGTTCAAAATTGTAAAACTCATCTTCTTCTAAATCTAATAATTGACTCTCATCTATTTTAAGTTCACTACCTTTAAATTGTTCAACATCATTTAAAGTATCATACCCAACAAATGCTATTAAATTTACATTCTTATGAACTCTTCTACTTCTTATTGTAACAACACTTTCTTTTTTACCTTGTCTTAGTATAAGTTGACTACCTACTCCAAAACGTTCTTCTTCAAAGTCAGTTGTTGATTTTATTTTCATTTCACCTTTTAAACCATGGAATCCTACAATAATTCCAACATTATAAAACTTCATTTACATCACCCTTTCACCTAAAAAGTATAGCATGTTTAAACAAAAAAAAGAAGTACTCAGTACTTCTTAGAATGATTCGAAATCCACTAGAATTCTTTTTTTCTCTTCTGAAGCTGCTGCTCTAACTAATTGTCTAATTGCATTAGCATTGCGGCCACCCTTACCAATTAATCTTGGAATTTGTTCCTCATGCGCAATTACTAAGATTTTAACTTCATTCTCATCATTAGTAGGCATTACCTTCACATCAATACTTGTTGGATCTTCAACAAGTGGTTTAATGATTGTTAAAACTACATTTGCATAATCTATCATTATTTTTTCTTACTTTCATGTAATTTAGTCATTAATCCTGCTTTTGAAAAAAGATTTCTAACTGTATCAGTTGGAGTTGCTCCATTTTCTAGCCATTTATATGCTAATTCTTCTTTAATATCTACTGTTGCAGGTACTGTATTTGGATCATAAGTTCCAACTGTTTCAATAATTCTACCATCTCTAGGAGATCTAGAATCTGCTGCTACTATACGATAAAATGGTTTTCTTTTAGAACCCATTCTTTTTAGTCTGATTTTTACTGCCATTTTACTAACCACCTTTCCTTTTATATCCTCTAGAATTATATCATTCATACAATTTGGTGTCAACCCTTTTTGGTTAACAGCAAATATTTTTTCTGATTCGAATATGATAATGTCTTAAGTAATCGAAAATGAAAATGTCCCATTATTTATATTTTAGAGATATAATTA
>JAVWHL010000064.1:0-4808 GCA_036640095.1 Erysipelotrichales bacterium
AGTGATTTCTCTTCTTTAACAAGATTCTTTTGTTGTTTATCTAAAACTTCTCTTTCATGTTTTAAATCTTCAACAGCACTTGAATTTGCCTCATTAATAGCATTCAATCCATCAAACTTCATTAAGAAATCTTGTAAGTTAGTTGATGATGTTATAAAATCAATTACTAAGTTTTCAGAATTAACTTCTTGCATCATTTCTAATCTTTTTAGGATGTCTTTTTCTGTTTTAGTTATTTCTTTTTTTGTATATGTAATATTACTTTTAGTTAAACCAATATCATTTTCTTTTTGTTTTAATAAGTTATCACTTTTTTGTAATACTTTTTGCATTTTATCAACATCACCTTTTGCTGATTTTAGTGCATCCATTAATTCATTTGTATTTTTATCAATTGAATCACGTTTATTATTTAAATATTCTTCGTAACCACCACAAACACTTTTGTTTGCACGATAACTAGAACGTTTAGTACATAACTTTTGATATTTAGCTTCATCTTTTGCATAATCGGCATGAGCATTAATTGATCCACCTGTAATTATTAAGGTAGATAATACAGCAACTGTACCAACTATTTTTTTATTAGCCATATAATAACACCTCTCCTACATTTAAAATTATATCATACACATATAAAAGGACAATAAAAAAGAAGTACCTTACATAAAGGATGTAAGATACTACAAATAGATATTTGGATAACGGCATAAATGTTTCAATTTACATCCTTCACATTCAGGTTTTTGAGCCTTACAGTGATATCTTCCAAAGAATATGATTTGGTGATGTAATTTAGACCAATCTTCTTTATTAAATTTACGCATAAGTTTTTCTTCTACTTTTAATATAGAATCATTCTTATATGCTAGTTTTAGCCTTTTAGCTACTCTTTCTACATGAGTATCTACAGCAATTGCTGGAATACCAAAGGCAACTGAAAGAACTACGTTTGCTGTTTTACGACCAACACCTGGAAGCATCTCTAACTCTTCTTGTGTTCGAGGTACTTCACCATTAAAGTCTTCTTTTATCATTACAGCTAATTTCTTAACATTCTTAGCTTTATTCTTATATAATCCTATTCTTCTTAGATCATTCTCTAGTTCTTTAATATCAACATTAATATAATCATCTAAAGTAGGATACTTTTTAAATAGGTTTATTGTTAGTTTATTTACTGATTTATCAGTAGTTTGAGCTGAAAGAAGAACAGCAATAACTAATTCTAATTCATTAGAGAAATTAAGCTCACAATAGGCATCAGGATACATTTCTTCTAAAACATCTTTTATTTCTTGTGCTCTACTATCCATTTAAAACCCTCGCTTGCTCTATTAATATAGTTTCAATATACTTTAAATTTTTAATATTTCGCATACTACTTTCTTTAATTGCATAATTAATAAGTTCATCACTATAAGTTTCAACCCACTCTTTTATCGTAGCAATTTCTAGAGGTGTCATTTTTCTAGAGAACTCTTTTTCTAATAACTTAATGATATTAGCATCACCAATCTTTTTTACTTCTTCTTTATGTTTAAATTCTTTGATATTTAATTTTTCAATAATTTTAGTATAGACATTAATAGTATTAATACTATTCTTACTAGAATATGTATCAATGCTTAGATATCTTTGTTCGACTAATCTTTTTATTCTAGCATCTATTTTTTGAGCAGATAATGACATTTTCTCTTCTAATTTATTTATTGTAACAAATTCATTATTCTCAATTAAAAACTCTATCATTAAGATAATTAATACATCTACCTCATCTAAATTTATTAAATGATAATTATCCAAGATAAAATTTTTTTTATTAATTATATTCTTTTCAAGTAATAATTCATAATCTAACAAATTAACACTTCCCTTACATATATTATTATAGCCTAAATCGTGTCTTTAAACTATAAGATTTACATTTTATGTTATAATAATTCTGGTGATTAAATGAAATTTTTATATACAAGTTTAGAAGAAATAAATAATGATGGTTTAGATGCTGTAGACTTTGTGATTATTAGTGGTGATGCATATGTAGATCATCCTAGTTTTGGAACAAGTCTAATTGGTCGCTACTTAGAATCTTTTGGTTATAGTATTGCGATTTTAGCTCAACCTGACTACAACAACTTTAAGAGTATTACTAAGTGTGGTAAACCACGTCTTGGTTTTTTAGTAAGCTCTGGAAATATAGATTCAATGGTAAATAATTACAGCGTTAATAAAGTACGTCGTAAAAAAGATGTCTATGGTGTTAATGAAAAGAATATTAGACCTGATTATGCAACTAGTGCATATTGTGAAATGATTAAAAAATATTACCCTGATTCTCCAATTATTATCGGGGGAATTGAAGCAAGTCTTAGAAGGTTTGCTCATTATGATTATTGGCAAGATAAGATAATTCCATCTATTTTAATTGATTCAAATGCTGATTTATTAGTTTATAGTATGGGTGAAAAAGCTATTATTGAGATTGCTGATTATTTAAATAGTGGTTTATCTATTAGTGATATTACTTTTGTTAATGGTACTTCTTATATTAGTGATAGTATTGATAATATATCTGATTATATTTTATTGAATAGTTATGAGAGTTTAGATAATGATAAGAATTATATTGATAATTTTATGGCACAATATCATAATAATGAGCATCAATCAGCAAGTCTACTTGTAGAACCTTATCAAGATAAATATATCATTCAAAATATTCCACAAAGCACTCTATCTAGTAGTGAATTAGATCATCTTTATGATTTACCCTTCACTTATGAATCATATGATGAAATAATGTTTGGTAATAAAATCAAAGCTTTAGAAGAAATTAAATTTAGTATTTCATTAAATAGAGGTTGTAATGGTTCATGTAATTTTTGTGCGATAACTTTTCATCAGGGTCGACAAGTTAGTATGCGTTCTAAAAACTCATGTGTTGATGAAGCAATTAAGATGAAAGAATTAAATGATTTTAAAGGTTACATACATGATGTAGGTGGTCCAACAGCAAACTTTAATGATGATATGTGTGATAAGTTAAATGATTTTGGTAGTTGTAAGCATAGGCCTTGTTTTGGTTATAATATGTGTGAGAATTTAAAGATAGACCATTCTAAATACTTTGATATTTTAAAAGCTTTGCGTGAACTTGAAGGAATAAAGAAAGTATTTGTTCGATCTGGGATTAGGTATGATTATTTAATTAAAGATGATGAAAAATACTTATATGAGCTTGCTAAATATCATGTTTCTGGTCAACTTAGACTAGCACCTGAGCATTCTAGTAATAATGTATTAAAAATAATGGGTAAACCTAATATTCATATCTATGATAAGTTTGTTAATAAGTTTAATAAGATTAATAAAGAGATTGATAAAGAACAATATGTCGTTCCTTATTTAATGTCTAGTCATCCAGGTTCTACTCTTGAAGATGCACTAGATTTAGCTTTATATCTTAAAAAAATTAATTATCGACCACTACAAACACAAGATTTCTACCCTACTCCAAGTACCATATCTACAGTAATGTACTATACTAATATTAATCCATTAACTAATAAAAGAGTTTATGTGGCTAAAACAAAAGAAGAAAAGCAATTACAAAATGCTCTTCTTCAATTTCATTTACCTAAAAATAAAAATTTAGTTTATAAAGCATTGAAGCAATTAAATCGTCTTGATTTAGTTGGTCATAATGGTTTAATAAGGTAGGTTATATAATGGAAGATAGAAAAACAAAACTTAAGAATATTGGTTATCGCTTTGTTCAAACATTATCATATTTTGTTAGATTCTTTAGTGGAATAGTTTTTGCTTTTTCATTATTTACTTGTTTATTAATTATTGTAATAATAATTGCTGATCAATTCTTTGTAAATCGTTTCTTTGCTTCATTTATTGTTAATACTATAATAAGCAGTGGCTTTCCTTTACAAAGCTTTACACCAGCAATGTGGCTTGCTAATCTAAGACTAGATAGTTTTATAGTAGTTGCCATAGTAGTAGTAATTATTATTATTGTTAAAAGACTAACTATTACAACTATTTATAAAAAAATAGAACATCCTTTTAAAAAGATGTTTGCATGTATCTTAAATCTAATTATTAATCTATGTATTATGATATCTGTTATTGTTTTATTTTTTAATATGATGTTAATCTCTTATATTAATACTTCTTTAGAAAGTTCTAATAAAGAAACTGACAATATAGATTATAAACAAAGAATCGAGCTCTTTTCTAAAAGATTAACTTTTACAAATAAGAAAGCTACTAAAGAACTAGATGAGATAATGAATGCAGTAAATACTAGAGCAATTAATGTAGAACAACTTAGTGATGAAGATTATATTGCATTAGCTACAAAGGTATCAATATTAGTAGATCAAAAACAAGGTGTTGAAACATACCAAGAGCATTATTTTAGGAATGTATTTGAAAGAGCACCATCAAACCTTGATGAAATGATAAAGTCTATTCATAAAAAAAATGATTTATTTAAATGGGAAATAGTAGAGCCTAGTAAAGCTCAATTTCATATGTTTGGCAAAAAAGGAGAATATAATTTAAAATTTATTTCTGGTAATGGTCTATTTGAAGCAGTATATGATATTAATGGTAAATTATTAACTAGTAAAAATAATCCTGATAATATGGGTACATTTAATTATGCTGATTCTAAGCAATCACCACAAAAGCATTCAATTTATGATGTGCTGCCTTACTTTATTTGGAATAATTCAAAAGATGCAACTGATTTAGAAGTATTAGATGAAAGTAATTATAATAATAATCTT
>JAVWHL010000065.1:0-4529 GCA_036640095.1 Erysipelotrichales bacterium
TTACTATTCTTAAATCATATTGAAATCAATGAGAAATACATAGAAAGATTAGGACAATAGTCTTAATCTTTTTTTCTTTTTAAGTTTATTGCATTTGAATAAAATAAATGATATTATATATTCAACGTTGAATAGAAGTAGTAAAATAATCACTATTTAATAGAGAATACCTGATGGTGGAAATGGTATAAGTATATTATTTGAAGTAGTCTAGGAGTTAGCCTTATGAACTAGAGTAGTTTGGCTCGTCACATCTCGTTACGATGTTTGAGTGCACACATATATCGTGTGAATTAAGGTGGTACCGCGAAATTTTCGTCCTTATTATAAGGGCGTTTTTTTATTATATAAAGGGAGTGATTTGATGAGAGAATTAAATAATAAATATAATCATTTAGAAGTTGAAGAAGGAAAGAATAAGAAATGGATTGATAATAAATACTTTCAAAACCATGATTTAAGTAAAGAACCTTTCTGTATTGTAATTCCACCACCTAATGTTACTGGTAAATTACATTTAGGACATGCTTGGGATACAACATTACAAGATGTTATTATTCGTTATAAAAAATTAAAAGGGTTTGATACTTTATGGATGCCTGGAATGGATCATGCTGGTATCTCAACTCAAGCAAAGGTTGATGCTCGTTTAAAAGAAAATGGTATCTCACGTTATGATATTGGACGCGAAAAGTTTTTAGATAAAGCTTGGGAATGGAAAGAAGAATATGCATCTCACATAAAAGAACAATGGGGTAAACTAGGTCTTGGACTGGATTATAGTAGAGAGCGCTTCACTTTAGATGAAGGTTTAAGTAAAGCAGTTAATAAAGTATTTGTTGATTTATATAACAAAGGTTATATTTATCGTGGTGAAAGAATTATTAACTGGGATCCTGAGGCTAAGACTGCTTTAAGTAATATTGAAGTTATTCATAAAGAAATTGATGGTGCTGAGCATTACTTTAAATATTTCTTTGTAGATAATCCTAGTGAATACTTAGAAATCATGACAACTAGACCTGAAACTATCTTTGGTGATGGTGCTATTGCAGTAAATCCAAATGATGATAGATATAAAGAACTTATTGGAAAGGAAGTAAGAGTTCCTTTAACAAATGTTGCTATTCCTATAATTGCTGATGATTATGTAACTATTGATACTGGCAGTGGTTGTGTAAAGATAACTCCAGCTCATGATCCAAATGATTTCATGGTTGGTGTAAGACATGATGTTCCTTTTAGAGTAATTATGAATGATGATGCTACAATGGCTTCAAATGAGTGGGTACCTAGTGAAATGCAAGGGCTTAATCGATTTGATGCTCGTAAATTATTTATTGAACTTGCTAAAGAAAAAGGGATTTTAACAAAGATGGTTCCAATTGTTCATAGTGTAGGTCATTCTGAAAGAACTAATGCAATTGTTGAACCTTTACTTTCTAAGCAATGGTTTGTTGATATGAAAGAGTTAGCACAAAATTCAATTGATTTCCAACAACAAGATGATAAAATTGATTTCTATCCTGAACGATTTGAAAAGACTTTCTTACAATGGATGGAAAATATTGAAGATTGGTGTATTTCACGTCAATTATGGTGGGGACATCAAATTCCAGCGTGGTATCATAATGAAACTGGAGAAATTTATGTAGGTAATACTCCTCCAAAGGATGTAGAAAACTATACACAAGATGAAGATGTTCTTGATACTTGGTTTAGTAGTGGATTATGGCCTTTTTCTACTCTAGGATGGCCTGAGGATACAGATGATTTAAAACGTTACTATCCAACTGGAACACTTGTTACTGGTTATGATATTATCTTCTTTTGGATTGCTCGTATGATTTTTACTGCATTAGAATTTACTGATCAAAAACCATTTAATGATGTACTTATTCATGGATTAGTAAGAGATAGTGAAGGTCGTAAGATGTCTAAGTCTTTAGGGAATGGGGTTGATCCTATGGATGTTATCGATAAATATGGTGCTGATTCACTTAGATATTTCTTAACTACAAATTCTAGTCCTGGACAGGATTTAAGATATAGTGAAGAAAAAGTTGAATCAACTTGGAACTTTATTAATAAATTATGGAATGCATCTCGTTATGTAATGATGAATGTTGATGATAATTTAAGCAAAGATATTAATGTTAGTAAATTAAATAGTGCTGATAAATGGATCTTATCTAAATTAAACGAAACAATTAGCGAAGTAGAAACCAATATGGATAAATATGAGTATACTGTAGTTGGTAATGCCCTATATAGTTTTATCTGGGATGATTATTGTTCATGGTATATTGAAATGAGTAAAGCTACTATTGATACAAAAGAAACTAAACAAGTTTTAGTTTATGTATTAGATGCTATATTAAAAATGATTCATCCATTTATGCCATTTGTAAGTGAAGAAATCTTTGTTGCATTAAGTGGTAAAGAGTCTATTTTATTAGAAGAGTATCCAAAAGTTAATAATGAATATAACTTTGATAATGGTGATGCATTAATAGCTATGGAACTTATTTCTAAGTTTAGAGAAATTAGATTAGAATATGAAATAAAAAGAGCAATTGAAATTAATTATGATTTAGAGTTTGAAATTAACAATGTTGATAATTATATTTCTAGAATAACAAATTTCAATAAAGGTATTAAAGATGATGCTAAAAGAGTTGAAACATTTGTTTTAAGTAATGCTAAGAAAGTTAGTGTTGATTTAAGTATGGTGGAAGTTAAATCAAATGATGAAATTAAAGCTGAATATCAAGTTGAGCTAGACAAATTAACTAGTGAGATTAAAAGAGCAGAGGGAATGCTAAGTAATGAAAACTTTGTTGCTAAAGCACCTGAAGCAAAAATAGAAGCTGAGCGTAACAAATTAAAAGATTTTAAAGCGCAATATGATAGTATTCAAAAAATGATTGATGAATTATAGACAAAAGAAAAGGGTTTTTAGTTAAAAACCCTTTTAATATTAGATAAAAAATTCATTTTCTTTATGGCCACTAGCTGTTTTTATCAAGAATGATTCAATCTTTTCTAAAAATACCTCTGGAAAATATCTTGCTTTTGTTGGGCAAAGGCTAATACATCGCCCACAGCCAATGCAATCAACCAAATTGGTTGTATCTGGTGCATCTTTAGGAATTGCATCTGTTGGGCATTGTATTGCGCATGAACCACAATAGATACATTTCTCATTTACTAAGACACGACCACTTGCTAAGCTTAATTCTTTATAAGGACGATTTCCTTTAATATTTAAATCGTTTACGATATTATTTTCGATTTTATTTTTAATATCATTTCCAAATGCACTTGCTTGTTGTAAATCTTCTATTTCAGGTCGCCCATAACCAGCTTCTTTATAATAAGTATGTTGAGCTATAAATGCTGCAGCACCAACAACTATAAAACCTTGCGCACTAACTATATCTTCTAGTTCTACAAGTGTATCTTCATATTCTCTGTTTCCATAGGTAGCAATAATTACTGCTTTAGTATTATTACCTTTAAATTTTATAAGATTCTCACTTGCTAGTTGTGGAACTCTTCCCCCATAAGTAGGTACTCCAAATATAACAACATCATCTTGATTAAAAGTGTGTTCTTCAACTTCTTTTTTAGCAATATCGATATATTCACTTGCTGGATTGATTCCTCTTGCTACTTGTTGAGCTAAATTCTTTGTTGTATATGTTGGACTAAAATAAACTGCTGTTGTATTCATAATAACATCTCCTTTAAATAAAATTTATCACTTATAAAGTTTATAGTCAATGATTATATTAAGCATTTTTACCTTTGAGCTAAGTTTTTAGACCTCTTACTTTATATTTGTGTATAAGTATATTTATCCTACATATACTTAAGATATGGGAAGGGGATTTAAATATGAAAATCTTAAATAAAAATTTTATTTGTATTATTTTGGGACAAGTCGTATCTTTATTTGGAAATGCACTTCTTCGTTTTGCACTTCCATTATATATATTAGATAAGACTGGTAATCCAGCAATCTTTGGAATGGTACTTGCATTATCAATTATTCCTACAATCTTATGTGCACCTATTGGGGGACTAGTTGCTGATAGGATTAATAAGAAATGGATTATGGTTGTTTTAGATGTTATAACAACTATAATTATTAGTGGATTCTTTTTAATATATAAAGATATATCTAATCAATTAGTATTGATTAGTGTAATGCTTATCTTATTATCTATTATTCAATCGTTTTATCAACCTGCAGTTCAATCAAGTGTACCTTTAGTTTTAGATAAGGAAGATATAGTTAAAGGAAATGCTAGTGTTAGTGGTATTAATTCATTAGCTAATTTAATTGGACCATTACTAGGTGGTATCTTATATGGTTTCTTTTCTTTAGATGCTATTTTAATAGGAAGTATTATTTGTTTTAGTATTGCAGTTATAATTGAATTGTTTATTAAGATGCCTCATGTTAAACAAGAAAATAAGGGTAATATCTTCTCTATGATTAGAAGTGATATTAGTGAGAGTAC
>JAVWHL010000066.1:0-4488 GCA_036640095.1 Erysipelotrichales bacterium
AGCTACTAAAAAACACCGAGAAGAATTCGGTGTTAATGTTTAACGTTTTTTGAGACATTTTCATTTTCGGTTGACACCCTTTTTGGTTAACAGCAAATATTTTTAGGAATTATTACTTACTCTATTAAATATATATAGAACTTAGCTATACATCTACTATAATACCTTAATCTTAGAGTCAATTGTCTATTTGGTAGAAAAGTAGTTAATTTTAAGATTTTGTTGACTTCAGTTCTCTGAAGTATACTAAGTTCAGTTTATATATGAAAGGGGATTATTATTATGTTGAATCAAATTGTAGTAGTAGGTAGATTAGTAAAAGATCCAGTTTTAAATGAAACTCAAGATGGTAAGAAATTATCTAATATCACTCTTGCAGTTCAAAGAAGTTTTAAGAACATAGAAGGCAATTATGAAGTTGATTTTATAGATTGTGTTCTATGGAAAGGCATTGCAGAATCTACTACTAACTACTGCACTAAAGGCTCAATGATTGGTATCAAGGGGCGCTTAATGACATCTCTTTACAAGAATAACGAGGGGAATACTTGTAAAAATGTTGAAGTTGTTGCAGAAAAAGTAAGCTTTCTAGGATATCCTTCAAAAGAAAAACCAGAAGAAAAGGAACTTTAATTAGTTCCTTTTAAATATTATCTATAGATAGTCTTATATACTTTTAATTTACCTTTACTAGTATATTTTGCTTTTTGTATATAGTAATTATAATTTTTCTTGTTTCTTACTTTATATTTTTTTATTTCCCTATTAGCTTTACCATATTTATTAGTTTTTAATTGTCCACGATTATTATATTTATAATTCTTTTTTTGAGTTAACACACCATTTTTGTAATATCTATATTCTCTAGTTTTTTTAACTCCCTTTTTGATGTATTTTGAGTAGACTGCACTAGTACGTTTACCTTTTTTATTATAATTTACTAAACTTGCTTGGTTTCCAAATTTATCATATTTCTTTATGCTTTTTCCATTATATACTGCTTTTTTACCATGTGGATTATTAGGATTACTATCTTTTACTATTTTATATTTGTAAACATATCTACTTGCATTCCCATACTTATCACTAACTAGTTTACCTTTACTATTATAGTTATACACTAATCTATCCTTGTTAATGTACCCATACTTTTGTATCTCTTCCATTTTATATACTACTTTGCTCGAGTTATAATAAAAAGTTCTTTTCTTTATAGCTTCTGACTCAAGATAACCATAAGTACAAACTTTCTTATTATTCTTCATTGGTTGACAATGCCAACCTGGCTTTGAGTTAGCTGCATTTACATTGACTGAAACACCTAATATCATAATTCCTAAAATAAAACTTATAAAAATTTTCTTCATTACTTCATTCCTCCTCATATTTATACGTTAAGTATACATTAATTACTGAACATATGTGTGTTTTATCCATGAATCGTGAATTTATAAATGTAAAATCACTTACTTAGTATAATTGTATCTAATCTAAAAAAATGATATACTTACACCATACTGTTTACAGGGAGTGATTGACATATGATTAATTATAATCATTTAATTGATAATATAAATTATGTTAAAAATTATACAAATAAAGAATTAATGATTATTGTAAAAAATAATGCATATAATATAGGATTAGAGAATACAGTTAAACATTGTATTGAGAATGGCTACAGATATTTTGGAGTTGCTACTATAGAAGAAGCACTACAAGTTAATAGTGTAAGCAATGAAATCTTTGTTTTAATACTTAATCCTTTAAAGAAACATGAGATAGAAGAAGCTAAGAAATATAACTTTACGATAAGTATTCCTTCTTATGAATGGTACCAACAACATCATGAATATTTGGGAAATCTAAATTTACATATCAAACTAAATGTTGGAATGAATCGATTTGGTTTTTCAGATATGAATCTAGTAAATGAACTATTAAATACGAATAAAAACATAACTGGTTTATATACTCATTTTCCAGTTGCTGATGAGGATGATTTAAGTATTCATAACTCGCAGGTAGATAAATTTGTTTCTATGTTTGAGAAGGTTGAAAACAAGCAACAATTAGAATTAATTCATAGTGAAAATAGTCCAACTTTATTATATAAGGATGAACGTTTATCTTTTTGTAATATTGTAAGATCAGGATTAATATCTTATGGGTACACACCTTCATATCCAATCCCAGAATTAAAAGCTACCATATATATTTCTAAGAATATATTTTATATTTGTGATGTTAAAGCAGGACAATACGTAGGATATGGATTAGATAATTATTTTGATTATGATACAAGAATAGCTGTATGTCCAATTGGATATGGAGATGGTATTGCTCGTGATCGAAAATGTCTTCCAGTATATATAGATAATAAACCATTTAAAGTGGTTGCTATATCAATGTCACACATGTTAATTGAAGTTGATGATACAATTAAGGTTGATGATGAGGTAGAGATCTTTGGAGATAATGCTAAAATTGATTTAATGATTGGTAAATCAGAGATATCACCTGCTGAACAAATGACTATGTTACAAATGTGGCGCTTAAAATGATACAATAGCATTGTAAATAGAAAGGAGATAATAAAATGAAACACGCATGGAATATTATTATGACAAGTAAATTAGAAGAATCAGTTAAATATTATGAAGATGTATTAGGCTTAAAAGTAAGTGATACAATTAATGGTCCACTTAATATTGTCTTTATGAATGATGAAGCTGGTTTAAGCTTAGAATTAATTGAAGATAAAAATGCAGCAGTTATTAATGGAGAGGTTGTTTTAGTTTATACAACACCTAATCTTGAAAAAACAATTAGTGAGTTAAATAAAAAAGGTTATGATACTGGAGAAATCATTTCACCAAACCCTAACCTTCAATTTATTAATATCTTAGACCCTAATGGAGTCAAACTACAAATTCAAGAATAAAAAATAAGAGATATGATTTAAACCATATCTCTTTTATTATGCTTATTTTTTCATTGAATCAATTAATGTTGCAGCTAAATTATCAAGTATTTCTGCATCTTCAACTTCCATAGTTGTAGCAATTGAAACTTCTTCATCTAAAATTGTAATATCTTTTAGCTCATCTAAACGTTCACGAATTAATTTCCCTGAAGTTGGAGCCCAAGAACCATTTTCAATAATAGCAACTGTTATATTTTGAACATTTAATGCTTTCATATCTGCTAAATAGTTTAACATAGGTGGATAAATATTTAAGTTATATGTTACACAAGCAAGTACAACATGACTATACTTAAATGTTTCTGAAATTAGGTAAGAAACATGTGTGCTTGATACATCATATACTTTAACATTATGCATACCTTGTTTTACTAAAGATGATGCTAAGTAATCTGCCATAGCTTCTGTATTTCCATACATTGAACCATATACAATCATTACTCCATCTTCTTCTGGCTCATAGCGTGACCATTTATCATATTTATCTAGGATATATCCAAAATCGCTACGCCATACTAAACCATGTAGAGGACAAATCATTTTAATATCAATTGTTCCTGCTTTTTTAAGTAAAGCTTGAACGAATGGTCCATATTTTCCAACGATATTAGTATAATAACGACGTGCCTCATCTATCCAATCACGATCGTAGTTTACTTCATCATTGAACATTTTTCCATCTAATGATTTAAATGAACCAAATGCATCAGCTGCAAATAGTACACCATTAGTAGTATCAAATGATACCATTGCCTCTGGCCAGTGAACCATTGGTGCAGCAACAAATAGAATTTCATGTTTACCAAAAGAGATAGTATCTCCTTCTTTAACTTCGATATGATTATCAATCATATGGAATCCCATTTGGCTAAGCAACATAAATGCTTTTTCAGTACAAATTATTTTTACTTCTGGATAACGAAGTACAATCTCTTCGATAGAAGCAGCATGATCTGGCTCAACATGATTAATAACCATATAATCAAGTTTGCGTCCATCTAAGACACCTTCTACATTATCTAAGAATTGTCTTGCTACTGCCCAATCAGCTGTATCAAATAAAGCTGTTTTTTCATCTAATAATAAATATGAATTATAAGAAACACCTTCTGGAATTGGATGAATATTTTCAAATAAAGCTAGTCTTCTATCATTACCACCAATCCAATAAAGATCTTCTGTTATTTCTCTAACATTATACATAAAATCATAACCTCCTTTAAATATCTTCTAATTAACTTTTGATAAATGCATCTTTCTCATCACCACATGATGGACAAGTCCATTCTTCTGGTAAGCTTTCAAATAATGTTCCAGGCATGATTTCACCTTCAACATCACCTTCAGCTGGATCATATTCATAACCACAACCATTACATACATATAAATCCCATGTTGGTTTTTGTTTTTTAGGAATTGCACGTTTCATTTTTTTCATTGGTGGTGCTTCTGTTTTAGCTTCACCATTATCTAGAGCTTTAGTAAGTAGTGGTAATACTTCT
>JAVWHL010000067.1:0-4306 GCA_036640095.1 Erysipelotrichales bacterium
AGGCATTAAGCTTATCTTTTTTTATATCCTTTTATTTTATGGTATAATAAGATAGTTATATTTGAGGTGATAATATGGAAAGAAAAAAAGTTTTATTAGGAATAAGTGGTGGTGTTGATTCAGCAGTTGCAGCAATCGTTTTAAAAGAAGAAGGATATGATGTTACCGCTGCTTTTATGCGTAATTGGGATAGTACTACTAATAATGATATCTTAGGTAATCCAACTGTTGAAGACTATATATGTCCTCAAGAACAAGATTACAATGATGCTAAAAAAGTGTGTGAACAGCTAGGAATAGAAATATTAAGAGTAGATTTTATAAATGAATATTGGGATAATGTTTTTACATATTTTATTAATGAATATAAATTAGGAAGAACTCCAAACCCAGATATACTTTGTAATAAATTTATTAAATTCGATTATTTTCTAGACTATGCAATGGAAAAAGGATTTGATTACATTGCAATGGGTCACTATGCAGGTGTAGAACATACTCAAGAAGGCAGTTATATGCTTAAAGCTAAAGATACTAATAAAGATCAAACATATTTTCTTTCTCAATTAAATCAATATCAATTATCTAAATCATTATTTCCATTAGCTAAATTTACAAAACCTGAAATAAGAGAAATAGCATTAAAAAATGATTTATATGTTGCGAAAAAGAAAGATAGTACTGGTATTTGTTTCATTGGTGAGCGTAATTTCAAGGAATTTCTATCTAATTATATACCGGCACAACCAGGTAAAATTTTAGATTATCGTACTAAAAAAGAAGTTGGAGAACATGCAGGTGTTATGTACTATACAATTGGTCAGGCTAAGGGACTAGCAATCGGTGGTCAAAAAGACTTTGATAATGGCAAATGGTATGTAATGGGAAAAAATCTTAAAGAAAAAATATTATATGTTTCAAATGATCATGAACAAATGTTTTTACAAACTGATAAAGCTCTAATAAGTGATATAAATCTTAATAATGATAAATTTATAGGTATTACTGAAGCAAATGCTAAATTTAGATATCGTCAAAAAGAATATCCAGTAGATATTGAGTGGGTAGATAACAATAGTGCATATGTAAGTAGTGATAATTTACCTTTAGGAATTACTATTGGACAAGCTTGTGTTTTTTATCTTGATGAATATTGTTGTGGTGGTGGAACAATCGATAAAATATACTTAAATAATGAGGAAATAGATTATGGAGAAAACTAGTCTTAGAGCATATGTAAGTAAGATTATTTTTCATAATGTTGAGAGTAATTACTATATACTTGCTACTATTAGTGATGATGAGAATCTAACTATTACAGGTAACTTATTTTCAATAAATGAACAAAGTGAATATGATTTTGAAGGAGCATTTAACGATCACCCTAAATATGGGTTGCAGTTTAATGCTTTTAGTTCTTCCATTGTATTACCCACCGAATCTGATTTAGTTGTTTCATTTCTTTCAGGTCCTAGTTTTCCAGGTATTGGTGAGGCAACCGCAAAAAAAATATATGAAACATACCAAGATAAAGATGAAATACTTGAATATATTTTAAAAGACCCTAGTTTACTATATAATATAAAAGGAATTACAGATAATAAAGTAAAGATAATAGTTGATGGCATCAAATCTTATTTGAATGATAATGGTTTGTTTAAATATTTAAGCTCTTATCAAGTTGATTATCAAGATGTTATAAAAGTATATAATAAGGTCAGCCTTGATGTAGATGAATTTATTAATATAATTGATTCTAATCCATTCTTATTAATGGAAAAAAGTGCTAATTTTAAAGAAATAGATAAATTTGCTCAAAGCTTAGAAATTGATAATTATGATTTTTTAAGATTTAAAGGATATATCTTTCAATTAATAAAAAATATAAGTTTTAAGACGGGTTCTACATATGTAGAAGAAAGAGATATTATAAATGAGTATAGTAGAGGAATATTAAGTGATCAAGAACAAGATAATTTAAACCAAGCATTAAAAGAACTATATGATGATAATCAAATAGTTATTGAAGATGAAAAGATATATGAATATGCACAATATGATGCTGAAAATTTTTGTGCAGAGTTTGTAAATGAATTTGCATCAATAAAAAATGATTTTGATATATCTATATATATTGATGAATATGAAGATTATCATGGAATAAAGTTTAATAATGAACAAAAAGAAGCCATTTATAATGGTGTTAATTGTCCTATTTCTATAGTAACTGGAGGACCAGGGACAGGGAAATCTACTATAGTTGATGCGTTGATATTTATTATTAGAAAAATTGATTCACGACAATTAATTGGACTTGCAGCACCAACTGGGAAAGCAAGTAAAAGATTATCGGACTTAACAAATGAAAAAAGTATGACGATACATAAAATGTTAAAATTTGATATGCATTCTAATTCATTTGGACATAATATATTTAATCCATTAGATTATAATATTTTAATAGTAGATGAAGCTAGTATGATTGATAATATATTAATGGCTAGTTTATTAAAAGCATGTTTTAATATTGAAAAGATTATTATTTTAGGAGATTATAATCAACTACCTTCAGTTTCACAAGGACAAGTTTTAAAAGACTTGATTGAATCAGATAAAATGTATGTTACATACTTAAAAGAGATTTATCGTCAAAAAGAAGGTTCTAAAATAATTGATTTAGCATACAAAGTATTAAATAAAGAATATATAGATGAATCATTCTTTGATGATGAATATCTTAATTTTATTAGTATGAATGATAATAAAGAGAGTTATGAGGCACTAAAAGAATATGTTGCATTTGAAGAAAAAAGTGAAATTCAAATATTAACTCCTTTATATAAAGGTAAGTTTGGTATTGATAATATTAATAAGAATATTCAAAATATAATGCATGGTAATACTGAGGAGAAGTTTAATCTTAGTGATAGAGTAATTCAACTTAAAAATAGAAATGATGATGAAATATATAATGGTGATATTGGTGTTATTAGATCTATTAGTGATAATCGCTATGTAGTAGAATATGAATCTAAAGATATTATATATTCTAAAGGAGAATTAATTGAATTAAATCTTGCTTATTGTATATCAATTCATAAAGCACAAGGGAATGAATATAAGGAAATTATTTTATTTCTTCCTAATTATTGTATTAAGTTTATAGACCGTAAAATCCTCTATACTGCAATAACTAGAACAAAGCATAAGCTAACAATAATCTCTGATATTACAACCATAAATCAAGCAATTGCTAATGATGATAATTCAATTAGAAAATCTAATTTACAAGCGAAATTAAAAAAGGCCTAAGCCTTTTTTTGTTTATGCACTAATAATTGGTTGTGATCTAGTTTGTATATAAACACGTCCAGCACCTTTAAAACGACAAACGACACCTTCGTTAGTCTTAAAACCAAACATTCCACTTGCCATTTCAATTTTATAATCAAGATTAGTATCCCAACATACAACATGTTGATTATCAACAACATAGTCTTGAGTTCCATCTAAATCGATTGCTAGTAGTGAACCATATGCATTAATTAACATTTGACCTTGTCCAATTGTTTCCATTACTATAAATCCACCAGTACCACCAAGGACCGCTTTACTAATTCCTTGAGTCGTTGTTTTATAGTCTACGCTATTATCACAAGCTAAGAAGGCACCATCTTTTAAACGCCATTGTCTAGCTCCAATATCAATAACTTCAATGTCTCCTAAAGAAGTTGGGGCAATTCCAATTTGAGAATCACTTGCTTGACCAATTGCTGTAGTAATAAAGAACGTTTCTCCTGTAAAAGCTTTTTTAAACATTGCTTTTGCAATATTACCGTTCATTTTACCTTCTAGTTTTACTTTACCATTATGAAAAACCATAGCTCCTGGTTGTATTTTAACGCTTTCTTCAGTCTGTAAATTAATTAAAACTAAAGCACTATCTTTTGAATCTGTCTTTTTAAAATTCATAATTTTTATCTCCTTTAATTAATAAAATTTTATTGATAATATAATAACACATTTTATTCGCAATGTATATTTATATTGGACACAAAAAGTCTTGGAACATGGAATTAATTGAGATTAATTCCATTGAAAAAGAAAGCGCTTTTTGTTATAATATAGAAGTGAAAATGCTAGGAGGAAAACAATGGAATATGTAATTGAAATGTTAGGCATTGTAAAAGAATTTCCAGGAATTAGAGCTGTTGATAATGTAACTTTACAGCTGAAAAAACAAGAAATTCATGCATTGCTGGGGGAAAATGGGGCTGGAAAATCAACTTTAATGAGTGTTCTTTTT
>JAVWHL010000068.1:0-3844 GCA_036640095.1 Erysipelotrichales bacterium
AGCAAATGTAAAGATATTCGTAGCAAACAATCCTACTAACCCCATCACTACATTACAAAATACCATAGGGATAAAGAATACTGGATTTAACATAACAGGCATACCAAATATTAATGGTTCGTTAATATTAAATAAGTTTGGTAAAAAAGCTAATTTTAACATCTTTTTATATCTCTCACTTTTTGCAGTAAACATTGAGAAACATAAACCTAAAGTATTTCCATTTCCACCAAATGCTGCAAAGAATGATACTAATGATATTGTTAAATAAGTAATTGGACGACCTGCTTGTAAATCAGCAATATTTGTCATCATAATTGTCATAGCTAATGGTGTAAATGGTCCATAAACTGTATTTGGGTGAATTCCAAAGAACCATAATAAATTAGCTACAAAGTATAATAAGAAAATTGTAGGTAATGATAAACCAATTTTTAAGATAAATCCACCTATTGTTTGATCAAAGAATGCAAACATATTACCAAATGGTGTATAACCAAATCCAACTCTTACTAAGAAAGCAACTGTTACTATAATCATTGCGATAAACATTGGTGATAAAGATTCACTAACCATTGGTGGTACACCTTCAGGCATTTTAAATGATAAACCTTTAGAAGATAACCAATCATATAAACGAGCTACAACCAATGCAACAATTAAACCTACTAGGATACCACTACCACCAAGATAAGTAATCGCAAATGCTGTAATATCTCCATCTTTTCCAGCAACTGTTTGTGGCATTAAAATCAAGAAACTAAGTAATGATAAAAAACCACATGCGATAGCACTTCTGCCTTTTCTCTTTGCATAACAATATCCAATTGAGAAAACAACATATAATGCAATAATATTCATACTTGCATTTAACACTGCATCAAAATGAACTTTTAATCCAACTTCTGCTAACCATTTCGTATAGGAATCAATTGGTAAATTCCCCAAAATTGCAAATAATGCAATTCCAAATGTAATTGGACCTGTTCTCATGAATCCTTCTGCTATAGATTGAATAGTATCACTATCATTCATCTTTTGAGCAATTGGACCAATAAAACGATCTAATAATGCTTCTAACTTTTTCATATTTCTCTCCTCCATTATTTTTAATGACACTCATATTATAATTAATATTTATCATTCAATTATCAAAAAATATACTTTTATATCAAAAATTATATTACAAATTAAAAAAATGAAAGAGATGTTTTGGGGAAACATCTCTTTCTTAGGGATATATGATAGATTTGAGGGGAATCAATACTATCGTATTTGTCTTTCGACACTATTAATATATACTTTAATTATGTCTTGAAAATGAACTGATTAAATTTTATGAGGTTTATTCAAAATTTCATGACAGTGTCTACATCTTGGTTCATAATGATCAACGGCTCCGACTAACACAATCGGATCTTCAAAAGATGCAGGTTTCCCATCAACTAATCGTTGAGTACGAGTTGCAGGCGCACCGCACTTAGCACATACAGCAGTTAATTTTGTTACAAATTCAGCACGAGTTAATAACTCAGGTAAAACTCCAAAAGGTTCACCTCTAAAATCCTTATCAAGTCCTGCAACCATAACACGTAATCCTTTATCAGCTAAATATTCACATACATCAACTATATCTTTATCAAAGAATTGAACTTCATCAACTGCAACAACATCAGTATCAGCCTTAATATGATGTAATATATCTTTTGAATTTTCTACTACAATGCAAGGAACACTAGTTCCTGCGTGCGAAACAATTTCAGTTTCCGAATAACGATTATCTACTTTTGGTTTAAAAACAATAATATTTTTTTTAGCAAATGATAGCACATTAATACGTCTAATAAGTTCTTCAGTTTTACCTGCAAACATACATCCGCATATAACTTCTAGCCATCCTTCACGATATTGATTATACATAAGTCTACTTCCTCCACAATTCTATATTATACTATATTCGACATTAAATTTGTACATATTTCATTCACAAATTAGTATTATAATAGAGGCAGGTGATGAAAATGAAATGGTTGAGAAATTTTATGTATGGAAGATATGGTGTTGATCAATTTAGTAACTTTTTATTTTGGTTATATATGTTTTTATTGATTCTTTCTTTATTTGTTCCATATTTAAATTATGTATGTCTTGTAGTCTTTATATACTGTATGTTTAGAATGTTTTCTAAGCAATATTATAAACGTAGAGCTGAAAATGATTGGTATTTAAAAAATACAAGTGGTATTAGAAAGACTTTAAATCGTTATCGTAATATCTTTAAATATAGAAAAACTCATAAGTATTTAAAATGTCCTCAATGTCATCAATACTTAAGAGTTCCTAAAGGAAAAGGTACAATTACAATATCTTGTCCTAAATGCCATCAACAATTTGATAAAAAAACATAAAGCATTAGTTTATTATTGCAATAAACTAATGCTTTTTTTTAATTCATTTATTAAATATTCATATGCTTCTTGATTACTTTTAAATTCTACGTTCTTCATTAATATGTATTCACTAATTTCACACCATTGATTTAGTGTATAATCATCATAACGAAGATTCTCTATAACTTGTAATAGCCTTAAGTATCCTTGTGACCCTAGCATAGTTCTTAAATCAGATATATAATTACAATCCTCTAAACTATTTATAATATCTTCAAAGATATCTTTCTCCATTATGAACACTTCCTCTCTATGTCTTTTATAGTAAACTTTAAAAAACTTGCCAAATAATGTAAAAAAGGATAGAATATACATATGAATTGATACAAAAAGTTACCATTCGTTATTGTTTACTTTTACGAATTTAATAGCATTATTGTTTTTTACTCTTTATAGTCCATTACATTTTTATATACTTTGTCTCACCAAAATTGAAAGGGAATAATAATTTTCATTATTACTCCCTTTTATTATTTAAAACAATTTTCTAATTCTTCTTAAAACAAGATTTTTCCTAAAACTAAATATCTAATTTAGCATTAGTGAGTACATTAATGTACTGCCCATCTTTCTCTTCAAATACATCATACCCAACTTCTGGCATACCATAATATCCTTTATAATTATCATCATTAGTTAAATCACGAACAAAAACATAATATTCTTGACCTTGTTTCAACTCATAATAAGATTCATCTTTTATTAGAACCTTTTCATCTAACTCTTTTTTTGTTAGCTTGTTTACATTACTTTTTACTTTCGTTTCTTCGTCCATTGTATTGACATATTCTTGCATAGATACTATTCCACCATTTGCTGCTAACTTTATATTATTTGGAACAGTTCCATTATCATTTATTAATACTTCCAACACTTCTACATTGTATGTACTAGAAGGCATAGTTGTTTTCTGGACAAAATATTTAGTTGTTTCTTTTGAATTAACTCGAATCTTTAACAAGTAATCAGAATGATTTCGTACAACTAATGGATCAGTAACATTATAAGCCCATGAAGTTTCGGTTGAAATATTAGTTACAATCTCATCAGTTTGAATTACATCTTTATTTGATTTTCTTACACTATTAGTACCTGAGTCATTAATACTTTCCTCATCACCATTTAACATAAAATGACCACCCAACATAATTAGACATATTACAGACACAATTGAAACTACTTTTTTCATAACATTACTCCTTTCCTATTCCCTGTAATTAATATTTGTCATTGTTATCTAATGTAAAACCTTGAATAGTTCTACTCGTATCACCATGCATGATTGATGGCTCTACGATATAAACCTCTCATCTAAATTTATCATAGCACATAATCTTATCTTTGTATACTCTACTATGTAGTAAGACAACTATACAGATTATAATAAATGTTAC
>JAVWHL010000069.1:0-3804 GCA_036640095.1 Erysipelotrichales bacterium
AGCATGTATGCTAGGTGGTATGGCTATGAAGTTCAGATGGAGAAATAGAGCTAAAGCTTTAGGAATGGATGTAACTAGTAAGAAACCAAATCTAGTAGTATCATCAGGATTCCAAGTATGCTGGGAAAAGTTCTGTGTATACTGGGATATCGAAATGAGATTAGTACCATTAGATGAAGAACACATGAGTTTAAATATAGATAAAGTTTTAGATTATGTTGATGATTATACAATTGGTGTAGTTGGAATACTTGGTATAACTTATACAGGTAAATACGATGACATTAAAAAATTAAATGATGTAATTGAAGGATATAATAAAACAGCAAAATTATCAGTACCAATTCACGTTGATGCTGCTTCAGGTGGATTATTTGCACCATTTGTTGAACCTGATTTAGTTTGGGATTTTAAGTTAAAAAATGTTGTATCAATAAGTACATCAGGTCATAAATATGGTCTAGTTTACCCAGGTATAGGTTGGGTAATGTGGAAAGATGAACAATACTTACCAAAAGAATTAATATTTGAAGTAAGCTACTTAGGTGGAACAATGCCTACAATGGCAATTAACTTCTCAAGAAGTGCAAGCCAAATAATAGGACAATATTATAACTTCTTAAGATTCGGATTTGAAGGATATAGAAAGATTCACCAAAGAACAAAAGATGTTGCTATGTATTTAGCAAAAGAAATAAAGGATATGGGTTTATTTGAAATATATAACGATGGTGAAAATTTACCAATAGTATGTTATAAATTAAAAAATGATGCTAATGTACAATGGACATTATATGATCTAGCAGATAGATTAGCAATGAATGGATGGCAAGTACCAGCTTATCCATTACCAGAAAATTTACAAGATACTATAATACAACGTATTGTATGCCGTGCTGACCTTGGTCGTAATATGGCAGAACAATTAATTACTGATATGAAATCTGGTATAAAAGCTCTTAATGAAGCTAATGTATTAGATGCAAATAGTAAAAAGAATAAAGGAACTTATGGATTTACTCATTAATCTATAAAAACTGCAAGAAAAAAGTCATATTCCATAAAAAGGAATGTGACTTTTTTCTTGTATTTAGAATGATTATTAATATAAAAATCAAATATAAACTTTATGAAATTCAGTTCAAAAAGCCCTTAAACATAAGTAAATACTAGGTTTGGAGAATGTATAATATTTGAAAATGCAAGAAATACGTCATATTATCTAACTAAATGTAATTTTTGAGAATAATAGTAAAGAGATGTTAAGTTTTTTAATAAAGATTATGCAAATTGGTAAGACAAATTTACCAGAGGGGCTTGTAAACGATTAAAAGTGCCTATACCAAGGGATTTTAAATTTAATAAAATGGAAATAAACATTCAAATACCCCTCTAGGCTAGTAAAATAGGGGCTTTGAGGAAAAGTTATCCAATTTATAAGAGAAATGTGGAGTAAAACTACGAATGAGGGAGCTTTGAAGAGTAAACGGCTAGTGGATACGTTCAAAAATATATGAATCAGAATAAAATGGGATTTTATGAAGAATATTGGAAATTTACACATAAAAACAAGCTTGTTATACTTGGAGACAAGAGGAGGGAAACAGTATATTTCCCTAATCGCTTAAACATGTCGACATTTTTAAGACCTTAGAAATAATAAATAAAATAAAATAATGAAGGGTCGTGTAAGTAATGGGTAATGAAGCAGCGAATACTAAAAAGTCACTAACTTTATTTGGATTCTTTGCAATGACAGCATCAATGGTAATGACAGTATATGAGTATCCAACATTTGCAACATCAGGATTCCATTTAGTATTCTTTTTACTATTAGGAGGATTCTTATGGTTCTTACCAGTAGCATTATGTGCAGCTGAAATGGCTACCGTAGATGGATGGCAAGAAGGCGGTATATTTGCCTGGGTTGGAAACACTTTAGGAGAAAGATTTGGTTTTGCAGCTATATTCTTTCAATGGTTCCAAATAACAGTTGGATTTGTAACAATGATCTACTTTATATTGGGAGCGCTATCATATGTATTTAATTTCCCAGCACTTAATACTAATCCAGTAATAAAATTTGTTGGAGTATTAGTAGTATTTTGGGCATTAACATTTTCACAATTAGGTGGAACTAAGAACACAGCAACAATTGCAAAAGTAGGATTTATAATCGGTATATTAATACCAGCAATTATTCTGTTTGTTCTTTCAATAGCATACGTAGTTGGAGGAAATCCAATAGACGTTGACATTAGTGCAAAAGCATTTGTGCCAGACTTTACACAAGCAAATACATTAGTTGTATTCGTATCATTTATACTAGGTTACATGGGTGTTGAAGCATCAGCATCACACGTAAATGAAATGGAAAATCCAAAGAGAAACTACCCATTAGCAATGTTTGTACTAGTTGTATTAGCAATCGTACTTAACACTATTGGAGGACTTTCTGTTGCAGCAGTTATACCTCAATCAGAATTAAACTTAAGCTCAGGTGTTGTTCAAACATTCGCAGCATTAATTGGACACTTTAGTTCAAACTTAGACTGGCTTGTAAAATTAATCGCAGTATTAATTGCAGTTGGTGTTATGGGAGAAGTTAGTGCTTGGGTTGTAGGACCTTCAAGAGGTATGTATACAGCAGCTAAAAACGGTATATTACCAAAGAAATTAACAGAAGTAAACAAACATGATGTACCAGTTCCATTAATAATGGTACAAGGTGTTGTAGTTACAATATGGGCAGCTGTTTTAACATTCGGAGGCGGTGGAAACAACGTTTCATTCTTAACAGCTATATCACTTACAGTTGTAATTTACTTAGTTGGTTACTTACTATTCTTCATTGGATACTTTGTATTAGTATTAAAGAAGAAACATTTAAAGAGAGCATATCAAATTCCAGGTGGAACAGTATTTAAGATGATAGTTAGTATAGTAGGATTTGTAATGTCAGTACTCGCACTTTGTATATCATTTGTACCACCAAGTTCATTGAATGCATCAAGTGCACATGAATATGAATTAATTCTTGTAATAAGTTTTATAGTAACAATAATAATTCCATTTGCAATATATGCAGCAAGTCATAAAGGTTCTCATAAGAATCAAACTGAACAAAAAGCTGTAGATGGCAATAAATAAAAATATAAATTAAATTTAATAAATTTAATTATATAAAACACGATGTTGAAATTGTGTAATTGAAAATAATCTATTATAAAATTTCAACATCGAATAAAATGATACAGAAATAGGGAGGAATACGATTATGTTATTCACAAGAGAAGATAAAAAATTAGACGACAACTACAGAACCCCAATATTTGGTACATTAGAAGAAGATGTTGATTTACCAAAATACAAACTAAGTAAGGAACCAGTTCAACCAAGAGTTGCCTATAGATTAGTAAAAGACCAGCTTATGGATGAAGGGAATGCTAGATTGAATTTAGCTACATTCTGCCAAACTTACATGGAAGATGAAGCTACAAAATTAATGTCAGAAACATTAGAAAAGAATGCAATAGATAAATCAGAGTATCCTCAAACTACCGAGCTCGAGAACCGTTGTGTAAATATGTTAGCTGATTTATGGCATGCTCCAAAGGAATTATCATTCATGGGAACATCAACAGTTGGATCATCAGAAGCATGTATGCTAGGTGGTATGGCTATGAAGTTCAGATGGAGAAATAGAGCTAAGGCTTTAGGAATGGATGTAACTAGTAAGAAACCAAACTTAGTAATATCATCAGGATTCCAAGTTTGTTGGGAAAAATTCTGTGTGTATTGGGA
>JAVWHL010000070.1:0-3659 GCA_036640095.1 Erysipelotrichales bacterium
TTATTGTTGCACTTTGAGGTTCTCTAGTCTCTTGTTCTTCATCACTCCCTAATACAAATAATTCAACACTTACTTTTTGATTCTTTAATTGAGCAAATCTTTGATCCTCTGGATATTTATCTGCATATTTAGCATATATATGACTAGTTAAAGTACTAGAAATTGTTACTTTAGTATCTTTTGCAGGACGATGCACAATTAATTTATCATGTTCAATAACATCTTCATTACTTGAAAAGAACTCATCACCTTTTTTAGGAGCACCATTACGAACATGTCTAATACTATCTTCATAATTGAATTTATTATCCGTTCCATTTGGTGTTACATAACTCCATTTTACTTTATCATTATCTTTTAAAGCAAAGTGGAAATTTTTCATATCTTTATCAATATTATCTTTATCTTTATTAATACCTTGATTAATTCCATTGAAATAATCTGCCTTAACAGCGTCCATGAATTTAACTTCTTTGTCAATCTCTTTATTAGTTAGTGGTTTAATTTTAATATCAAATTCTTTAGATACAGATACATTATTTGCTTTTCTATTATACATAGTAACTTTGAATTTAGCATCTTTATGTTGCTCTGGTTCTAAAGGACGATATACATACATACGGAAATAACTAATCTTTATTGTTCCATCACTACTAGTAAATGAATCAATTTTTAAATTATCTGAATCACTAGTTACATAGAAATTATAATCTTGATAATTATCAACACCTAAATCTTTAGGACTTAATAATTGAACATCATTCATTACATTATTAGGATCTATTGTTTTTTCACTAACCATATCAGTTAATCTATTCAAAGTATATTTTTCATCTAATACTTTTTGCATTTCTTCTTTGATTTGACTATCATCATCTTTATCTAGTTCTGCTACTTTAACTTTTAATGCTTCTATTTTAGTTTTAGTAGTTTCACTAACAAATGATTTCACTTCATTACTAGCATCATCATATTCTTTTAAAGCAGCTTTAGTTTTTTCTAAGTCAGCTTTAGTTAATTTATCTGCTTGAGGTAATGCATTAATTTTATTATCAATCTCTTTTGCTTTAATTTGGTCTTCACTAAGTTTAACAACAAGTTCACTAGCACCAATATCTGTTAAATCATTTTGAGGTCTAGTAACTCCTAGTTGATCTTTTAATAAATCTCCAGTTAACCATTCAGCATTAGTTTGAATTTTATCTAATGCAGGATTACTTGTATCATTTTTTAAATTAATAGTTGGAGTAAATTTTTCATTTTCTTCAACTACTACGTTTCCATCATTTAAATTAAAGATAGCATCTAATTTAATATCATCATTCTCTTGGTTAATTAAATTATGATGTTCTGGTTTATTAACCCATTTAGTTTCATTTTTTTCAATTAAGTTAACTTCTTTATCTCCAGCAATATTTCCAACTACAATGCTTCCATACATATTCAAGATTCCAGCATCTTTTCCACCATTAAGTGCACTACCTGTTGTACTTGCTTTATTAGATACAACTGTACTTTGTTTTAAAATTAATCCTTGTGCATATTCAATAGCACTTCCAGTATTAGCCTCATTATTAACAAATGTACTATTAATTACTTCAATAGGTTTTGTTCCAGCAGCAATAGCTCCACCAGTTTTAGCTGCCTTATTATTAATAAATGAACTATTTTTAACAACACCAGCACCACCAGCAAACATAGCCCCAGCTTTATCAGTAGCTATATTATCTTTAAATAATGTATTATTGATGTTAAAAGTTGTTGTTTGAAGTGGTCCCATTCCAGAACTAGCTTTAGATATATTTCCAATAAACTCAGAGTTACTTATTTGTGCATCTTTAGCTCTAACTGCAGAAGGAGAAATAGTATCTAATAGTATATTCCCTTTAAATGAACTATTGTTTATTACTACATTACCGCTCATATTTGAAACAGTACCACTAGTATTTTCTCCTACGTTGTCTAAGAATTTAGAATTTTCAATAAGTATATTAGATTTATTAGATTCAATTGCTGAACCTTTCATATTTCTAGCATCACCATATGAATAATACTTACCAATTATACCTTTAAAAGTTGCATTCTTAATGTTTAAATCAGCACTCTCATTTAAATAAAGAATACCTCCTCCAAAACTTGCACTATCATTAAGACTAAAAGTTAGATTATCAATAGTTAAACCTGCATTTTTAGCATCATTTTTAAAATGACGATATCCATCTGCTGCTTTAAGCTCAATATCTTTACCTTCTTCACCTTTAATAATTACATTCTCACATTTAATACTAATGTCTTTATCTTTACCTTCAATATCATTAAAATTTAAATTACTTTTTATTTCAATAATACTATTAGATGCACAACTAGTATTTTCTAATGTGCTTTTTAATGTGTTAACATCATTTACTTCTATAATATTTGCAGCAGAAATATTATAACCAAATAATACAACCATTAAAAAAGTAAAAAGACTTAGCCCTCTCTTTAATTCTTTCATACTCTACACCCTTTCTTTTATAATAAAAAAAACGACATGGAGTCGAATCATTTTAAAATATTAATCTTTCACATAAAAAAACTGCTGGGAAGCAGTTTTAAAAATGTTTAGTTTTTAAAATAATTTTTCCCTCCGAAAAAACATTTCATTATCTAAGATGGTATCTGACTTTACTTTCGTATTACAGTAGCGGTGGGGCTGTTGTAGACTTGCACTACATTCCCATGTATTAGATAAAATATTTAATTGTCTACATCATTATACTTAACATACTACTTTTTTACAAGTACATCCTTTTTAATAATTAATAATAACAAAGACAATTATCGTTTAAACAGAGGTTTTTAATTGATTAATCTTGTTCGATTTCGATGAAGTCTTGTCCTTCTTCACCATCATATTCTAATAATAATACTTTATTTGTAGTATATATTGAATATGCAGCAGCCAAAGCAGCAGCAGCTAAAAGTGAACCTACTGCGATTCCGATTAATTTATTATTTCTAGTCATATTAACTCCTCCTTTTTCTTAATTGTACTCTACTTATACTTTTAGTCTATGTATATTTTACGCTTTACACAATATATTCACTATTTTATTTATGTTATAATTAGCACGAGGTGTTATTATGAAAACATTAACAATGCTTGATGAAGCAATTAAATATTTAGATGCAACAAACTTTGGTTTAATTGAGTATGAAGATCATAATAGGGAGTATGAGGGCTTTAAAACTACTCTTGATAATCAAACTACTATTAGATCTAGACTAGCAAAAAAGACACCAAAGAAAAAAGGTTATTTTGTTGCTGTATACAAAAAAGAATCTAATAATATCAATAAACCTTATTCTTATTTTTATTTTCCTGATTATTTATTAGTTCATGTAATTGATGGATATCTAAAAGGAGTATTTATTTTTACTAAGGATATTTTAATTAAGAAAGGTATTGTTTCTAGTTCTGATCATAAAGGCAAAATGGCATTTCGCGTCTATACGCCTTGGGATACAGATTTGAATGCAACAGCTGCCAAGACATACGCTTGGCAAAAAGATTACTTCATTGATTTAACTAACAATATGTAAAAATGGGGCTGTAACGCATAAGAAGTTATAGTTTCTATAAAAAACCAAAAACCGAAGGCAATCGCCCTCGGTTT
>JAVWHL010000071.1:0-3628 GCA_036640095.1 Erysipelotrichales bacterium
ATTGTTGGAATGTCTAATGGGTTCACTAACCCTTTAGGCACTTCCCAATTAACTAAATCATTACTAGCAAATATATGTGGGTTTTCAGTTAATGCATTACTCTTTACATATGGAGTATTTGCCATCCAATATTTATATCCACTTATTTTCTTATTTAGATTTATTACTGAAGGATGCGTAACTTCAGATGAATTGTATGCTGTTTCAAATTCCAAAGGTTCCTTTGCATTTGCATAATACATAGAATCTTTATTATTACTATCCATATATAGATAGGTTGTTAGAAGCATAACTAAAATAATTCCAAGCGCACTAATACTTATTACTTTAACTTTTTTCACTATATCAAATCCTTATCAATAGTTATTTTATCATCTTTTTGTATATTATTAAATAGAATATTAAAGTATACATGTAATAAATATAATTTCTATAAAAAGAAAAAGCCTAATCTTTTAGACTAAGCTTTTAAGTTTTAAATAATTTTAAAATCTAGTGGAATATCATTTAATGACTTAGCACCATCTTTTGTAACTACAACTAAGTTTTCAATTCTAACTCCAACTTCTTTATCATATAAATAGATACCTGGTTCGATTGAGAAAATCATTCCCTCACTAACTACATTATCATTAGCGGCAGAAATATCTCCTGCTTCATGAACTTCCATACCTATAAAATGACCAAGGCGGTGAGTAAAGTACTCTCCATATCCTTTTGAAGTAATATAATCACGGGCTACTTTATCAATTTCAGAACATTTCATTCCTGGTTTGATAGCAGCTGTTGCTCTTATGTTAGCTTCTTTTACAATTTCAAATATTTCTTTTTTAAAATCGCTACATTCTTTATAAAAGACTGTTCTTGTCATATCTGAACAATAACCATCTTTAATACAACCAATATCGATTACAATGCCATCGCCTTCTTGAAGCTTGGTATTGCTAGTTTCACTATGAGGATCTGCACCATTTTTTCCAAAAGCAATAATTGGATCAAATGAAATTCCTTCATCTGTATATTGTGCATAAAGTCTCGTTAGTTCATCTACACATTGTTGTTCTGTAATTGGTTTTGGAGCATTTGCAATATAATCTTGAATTTCTAACATTACTTTATCATTAATTAAACTTGCTTCTCTCATAAGTTTAATTTCTTCGTCAGTTTTAACTGCTCTAATATCATCAACAATATAAGATCCATTTTTTACTGGAAGATCAAAACCTAAATCTTGTAGTCCAATTAAGTAACGAGCATCCATAAATTTATCTACAGCTACTTGTTTTTTACTATCTAATGAATTATATAGTTTTTCAATATAATTATCAGTATCTTTGAAATAGTTAACTTCTATTCCATCAACACTTCCTACATTAAACATTTCATGAACAAATAACTTATGTTTATTATTAACATCTAAAACTAGGACCATCATACGATGACCAGTTCCAACCAATTTACCAGTTAAATAATAAATAGAATATTCATCACTAACTAACAATTGATTAATATTATCTTGGTTCATTTTTGTTAAAACATTATCAATTCTTGCATTCATATTAGCACCCCTTAATCTTGCGCAAGTAATTTTACAATATCAATTATAATATCCTTTGCTTTTACCATTGAATCTAAACAAGTGAATTCATTTTTCCCATGGAAATTATGACCACCAGTAAAGATATTAGGACATGGCACTTCTCTAAATGATAGTTTAGAACCATCTGTACCACCTCTAATTGGCATTACATTAGCATCAACATCATTTTTCTTATAAGCGGCTAATGCAACATCAATAGCTTCTTGTTTTTCTACTACCTTTTCCTTCATATTATAGTATTGATTTTTTAGAGTGTAATCTATTTCTAAACCTGGAAAAGCATTTAAAGTTTGTTTAATTGCTTTTTCAACTAACTCTTTTTTAGCATTGAATTTCTCCATACTATGGTCTCTTATAATATAAGATGCACTAGTATTTTCAACACTTCCATCAATACCCATTAACATAATAAATCCTTCATAATCTTCTGTATGTTCAGGTTTTGCTAGAGCTGGTAATAATGAATGGAAGTAGTAAGCTGCTTCCATAGCATTTATCATTTTATCTTTAGCATCTCCTGGATGTACATTTAATCCTTTTAAGTTTAATGATAAACCAGCTGCATTAAATGTTTCATAACTAAATTCTCCAATTTCTCCACCATCAATTGTATAAGCAAAATCTGGCTTGAAAAAAGATAAATCGAAATTATCTACTCCTGTACCAATTTCTTCATCAATAGTGAATGCAATATAAATATCGCCATGTTCCACTTCAGGATTAGCGACAAAGTATTCAATCATCTCCATAATAATTGATACTCCTGCTTTATCATCACCACCTAAAAGTGAAGTTCCATCAGTTGTAATAATTGTTTGATTAATATAATCTAATAATTCTGGAAATTGTTTTGCACTTAATTTCCCACCATCTTTAAAAGGAATATCTTGTCCTTGATAGTTTTCAATTACTTGTGCATTAACATCTTTTCCATTGTAATCAGGAGCAGTATCAACATGAGCTAAAAACCCAACTTTACTTATTTCCTTATTACTATTGCTTTTAATTAAAGCATTTAAAAAACCTTTATCATCTATGAAATGTTCTACCTTCAAAGCATCTAATTGCTTTGAAAGTAGATTTATCATATCATATTGTTTTTTAGTACTTGGAATACTACTTGAACTAGGATCACTTTGTGTATCTATCTTAGTATACCCTATGAAGCGATCTAACATTTTTTGTTCCATAATATCACCTTTTTTTAATTTTTATTTGTTGTATTTATTGTTGTAATTTCTCATTAAGAAGTATGCAGTTAATGAGAAGATAATTGGACCAGTTACCATAGAAACTGTAGATCTAAGTGCACCAATAAATGCTGTATTTTGTGCAGCAGCACTATCGAATGTAGCTCCAAAGTAATCTACGAACGGCTCAATAATTGTGAAGAAGTTAGCAAAACCAACTACAATGAATAATCCAAATACAATAAATTTATAGAATGATTTACCTTTAAAGATAACGAATCCTTTTTCAATATTGTCATTAGTTTTAAATTTATAAAATGCATATACAATAAATAAGTAAGGAAGAGTCATTGCAACATTTGACATATCAGTTAAGACTTGGAAGAATGTCGAAGCAGCACCTTCATCAGTTAAACTTAATAACCAGTTAATTGCGATTACAATTACTACTACTGTACATTGAACAATCATAGCTTGACGTGGCATACCTTTTTCATCTAAGTGAGCAAGTTTACCTGGCCATAATTTTTCTGGAGTACCATGAATTAATTGTTTGATTGGTGAATAGATAATTGCAAAGAATGATCCCATATATGCTAAGAACATAGATAGACCAGTAAATCTTGCTAAGAAACTACCAATTGCAACACCTGTAGATGCTTCCATACCAAATGCATTACCAATTGCAGTACCTAAATTACTCATCATTACATATCCAACATTACCTAAGTGAATTTTTTCAGCAACAATATCTTGAGCCCATTGGCTTTCATAGTTAACAAAGAATCCAACACAAAGGATTGCGATTGCATAACCAATTGTGATAACTAATGCAGAA
>JAVWHL010000072.1:0-3473 GCA_036640095.1 Erysipelotrichales bacterium
TGTAATTCTTCATCAGATACTGATTTGATAACTTTTGAAAAAATAGCTTCATTTATCATCATAACTAACATTGATGAATTATAGTAATCTTGTATATGATGTTTTATTTTAGGGTTTTTTAGTAAACGTGTATTATTTTTAAATGCATTAATAACAATTTTTGATCCTAAACCATTAATTGTTTGTATAATACGATATTCTCTTAATGCTTCTAATGCACGTCTAGAAGTTCTTTCACTCACATTATACTGCAAAGCTAATTGTGCAATTGAAGGCAATAAATCTCCTTTAACATAAACTTTATTATTGATATCATTAATTATTTGTGTCACAACTTGCATATAAAGATAATCTTCATCATGATGAATAGTCCAAACAAATTCTTTATTTTCCTTTGGTTCAATCCCTTCACAAATACTTTCAATATAATTAACAACTAATTTTCCATATGAATGACATAATCCCGCAATTGAATTCTTTATAATAAAACTATTCTTTGATTTTATTAATATTTTTAATGTTGCTTGAATATGTTTAATGCTTTTCTTACTGTTTTTTTGGTTTTTGCTTGTATATGAAGGTAGATAAATTGAATAAAGAATAGTTGTTATTAAATCATCTAAAATAGGATTCCCTAAGAATGAAAAACCAACTTCATATATTTCAAATAGTTCTTTTACTAATTGAGCTTCATTTTCAATATTATCAATATCAAAACTACTCACTTGATTGAGTAATAAATTTATCTGTTCATCTGTTGCATTTTTTAAAGCAAGAGCACCAATACTAGGAAAGATATACTCCATTGTTTCAAATGCATCTTTAATTGAATTTTTCAAATTTGATAATGTTTGAATATACTGTTTATGTAGATTTTCATCTTCATGATTAAAAACAACCGTAGCTCTTGCGCCTCTTTGCATAGATATATACCCATCTTCTTGTAGCTTTAACAGAGCACTTCTAACAGTATTTCTTCCCACATTATAAATTTCACATAACTTTGGAAGAGTTGGTAACTTTGTATTATACATATATACATCATTGAATATATCTATTAATACTGATCTATAAACATACATATATAACTTCTTATCTTGATCCATAGTTACTTCCTCCCATTATTTATAGTATACATAAGTACGCCTTTATAATCAAAGAAAAAGTGCTCAAATATGAACACTTTTACTAAAATAATAACATTATAAGGATAATTGCTATAATAACCTGAGATAATCCTGTAAAACAGCCATAAAGCATAGCTTTTGGACCTTCTTTGATAAGGTCTTTAAACTTAACTCTCATACCAATAGCAGCCAATGCAATAATCTCAAAATATGAACTTACTGTTTTAGCTGTTATAGAAATTATTTCTGGAACATACCCTGAACTATTAATCAAACTAAAGATAAAGAACCCAATAACAAACCAAGGGATTTTAGCTTTTACTTTAGTAGCTATACTATTCTTTCTACTAAATAGAGGTTGATTATCTTCAAGATTCATTCTTGAATATACTAATGCAACTACAACAATAAAGATAATTCTAACAATCTTAAAGATTGTTGCAAACTCAACTACATCACTATTCACAAGTGATGCAGATGCAATAACTTGTCCTATTGATTGTAAAGTACCACCGATCAATCCTGCTGTATGCATAGTCTCATGATTATATAATAAGCCTGCAATTATCGGGAGTGTGATCATAAGGATAGTTCCAGTTACATTAACTATTGTTATTGAAATACCTTTATCTTTACTATCTGCGTCTACAATTGGTGCAACTGTACCAATTGCTGATGAACCACATACTGCATTACCTGCACACATTAATAAAGAAAACTTCTTTTTAAATCCTAATCTTTTACCTATAAAATAACAAATACATATTGTCAGTGTCATTTGAATCATAATAAATCCTACTCCACTAAAACCAATTCCTATAATATCAGATAAATATAAAGTTAATCCTGTTAATACAATTGAATACTCAAGTAACTTACTTTCTGAAAACTTTGTTCCTATATTAAATATCTCTTTATTTAAGAAAGTATTTCCTGCAATCATACCAATTCCTATTGCAAATAGTGCAGCTCCTATACTAGGAAAAAACCTTGCAATTTGTTGTGCAAGTAAACCTATAACTACACAAACAATAAAACCTGGTAAAATCTCTTTTACTTTTTTCATAATCCCCACCATAATATTCCTTTTTTCTACATTTGAATATTACCATAATTTACCTATAAATAAAAATTATAATTTTTTATTTACGATAAATATATGTTATAATCTATCAAAGAGGTGCTGATTATGATTGATCCTAAATTAAAAACATTTATCGAAGTCGTAGAATGTAAAAGTTTTACTCAAGCTGCTTTATTATTACATTTAACACAACCTGCTGTAACACAACATATTAAACAGTTAGAAAACTATTATCAGCACAAACTTATTGAAAATCCCCATAAAGAGTTTGAATTAAGTGAAGCAGGACATAGACTCTATGAATATGCTAAGATACAAATACATAATGAACAAATATTTGAATCGCAATTATATAAGGTCTCTTTGCCATTAACTATTGGTTCTACTTTATCTATTGCTGATTACTATCTTCCTAGTATTCTAGGAGAGTATCTTACTATCTCACAACAAAGATGCCAAATCTTTGTAAATAATACCAAGACATTAGTACAGAAAATTATTGATGGTGAGGTTGATTGTGCTTTTGTTGAAGGACAGTTTGATCTAAGATTATTTGATTATCATTTATTCAAGAATGAAAGATTCATTTTAGTGGCTAAAAAAGATCATCCACTTGCTAATCGCATTATTCAATTTGAAGAGTTATTATATTATCCATTGTTTATAAGAGAACAAGGTTCTGGTACAAGAAATATATTAGAGAATTATTTATTACAGATTATTTATGATATTTCCTCTTTTAAGAAAGTTATTGAAGTTCAAAGTTTGACAATGATTAAAAAGATGTTATTAGATACATATGGTATTAGTTTCTTATATGAAGGCGTTGTAAAGGATGAACTAAATAATGGTCAATTGGTTCAACTTCAATTAGAAAACTTTGATTTAGTGAGACCTATGCACTTTATCTATTTAAAAAATAATATTAATAAAAAGCATTATTTAGAATTCTATAACACTATAAACAAATAAAAACTTCCATAACGGAAGTTTTTATAGTTCTTGAAATCTCTTTGTACCCCAAGTAGTCAATAAATAATAAAGTAATATATCTACAATTAAGGCAACTGCTAAAACAATATAAGTATACATATCTAGTGAAACAAATTGTTGGAATAATCCAAGGTACCCACCTACAAGCAAAAATGCAAGTCCCATTGATGAGAACATTGTAATCATTACAGGCATACTTTGTTTAACACACACTGTTTCATTTACCCAATCAAATTTTGGTCTCCATAGATTTAATACCAAACCAAATA
>JAVWHL010000073.1:0-3369 GCA_036640095.1 Erysipelotrichales bacterium
TCGAACCCGTGAATGCATGCGTGAAAGGCATGTGAGTTAACCGTTTCTCCAACAGGCCACATGGCGCTTGAAGTAGGACTCGAACCTACGACCGATCGGTTAACAGCCGATTGCTCTACCAACTGAGCTATTCAAGCAACATATAGTGCCTAAATATAATATCATACCACATCTATGAATGCAACCCTTTTTTGTAAAAAAAAGAAGTAGTTTTCTACTTCTAAGCTAGTTCTCCATTTTTTCCCCAGTTTTCATATTCTTCAATATTTAAATACTGTTGACTTACAGGAATATGTGTAATTATTTCTAATTCTTTACATAATTCTTTAACAAATTTTTGTTTAGATTCTAAATCAATAGTGTGGAATAATTGAACTTGTATTTTCATACATTCCATTTCTTTTCCTTTAAAATACATTAATTGATTATCCTCAATATGAAGCATTAAATTCTCTTCTGATTTATTAGGAAGAATACTGATTAATTTCCCTGTTATTTCTTTAATTGCTTTTTCTTGATTTAATGTTAATGTTTTTGTTGTTGTATATCTAATAAATGGCATAATATTTCCTCCTTGCCTCTTATTATATGTAAACACATTTATAAATATGTCTACTTATTCATCTTATAAGTAAGATCTCCTAATATTTTAACACCTTTAATAATTCTTTCTTTAGATGGAGTTGAGAAATTCATTCTAAAACTATGGCATTCTTTTGTATCATCATCTAAGAAAGCATTTCCTGGTACAACTGCTACCATTTGTTGTAATGCTTCTTTTACAAATTCTTGCATGTTTATATTCTTAGGTAATGTAACCCATATAAACATTCCCCCTGTTGGGATTGTATATTCTACATCAGGATGAAATGACTTTTTCATTTCTGCTAGCATAAGATGGCATTTTTCCTTATAGATATTTTGTATCTTAGCAATATGTTCATCCATATTATACTCAGTTAAATACTTTGCCATAACACGTTGTGCCCACAGATTAGAATGGACATCACTTGCTTGTTTAGCAACAGTAAACTTCTCTATAATTTCACTTGGTCCAATACAACATGCAACTCTCATTCCAGGCGCAATAATCTTAGATAGACTTGCTGCATAAATAACCAATCCATCTTCATCCATTGATTTTATTGAAGGTATTGCTTCACCTTCAAATCTTAAATCACCATATGGGTTATCTTCTAGTATTAAGACTTCATATTTCTTAGCAAGTTCTAAAACTTCTTTTCTTGCTTCTAATGACATTGTCATCCCACTAGGATTTTGAAAGTTAGGAATAAGGTAAATAAATTTAGGTTTAGGAGTTGTCTGTAGAATGGCTTCTAAGGCCACTAAATCTAATTGTCCATCTTTGTACTCAATTCCTTTTAAAACTGCTCCTAAAGACTTAAATGCATTAAGAGCACCTAAGAAACTTGGATTCTCACAAACAACAATATCTCCTTCGTTACATAAACACTTTGCTGCAAACTCCATGATTTGTTGTGAACCAGATGCAATAATCATTTTATCATTTTCTTTAGTTACATTTTCATTACGATTAAAAAAAGTAGTTGCTGCTGTTAATAAACCTTTATCCCCTTCAGTAATTCCATACTGCAATACACTAATAGGATCCTCCTTTAATATTTCAGCAGAAATCTTTTCTATTTCTTTTACTGGAAATGCTTCAGTAGAAGGATTTCCCCCAGCAAAACTCATCATTTCAGGATTTGCTGTTGCTTTTAATATCTCCCTAATAGCCGATGCCTTAATTGTAGACATTCTATTTGTAAATTCATATTTCATTATAACACCCCTTTTTTTTATTACGACTATTATAACTTAAATACCTAAGAATAACTAGATATTTCTTATTTATAGTTATATAATAAATATATAAAGGAGTTGATTTTATGCAAGTTATCTTTGTTGTCTTAAATAAAGTAGAATGTCTAGATGAATTACTTGCTAGATTAAAAAAAGCTGGTATTGGTGGTGGAACAATTGTTGATTCTACAGGAATGGTTAAGTCATTAGAGTCTTCTGATGATAGTTATCTCCTTGGTTCATTACGTCTGTTCTTAGATAATAGTAGACCAGATAGTAAGACTCTATTCTTTATTGTTAATGATGATCAAGTTGATTTAATTAGAAAAACTGTTGATGATGTATTAGAAGGTATTGATAATCACGATACTGGAATTATGTTTGGAATACCTATTAGCTTTGCAGATGGTTTAATCAAAAAATAAAGATAATTATTCTTTCTCATACGATAAAACTCAAGAATAATATTTCATTTTTTAAATCATTCTTATATTTTAAGAGCTATTCTTAAAATATGGGAATGGTTATTTTTTTGATTATGTTATAATATAACCATAAGAAAGGGGATAATATTATGGACGAAAATGTTTTTTCCAAGAAATTTATAACATTACGTAAGAAATTTAATTTAACACAACAAGAGATTGCAGATAGACTAAATGTCTCAAATAAAACAGTATCAAGATGGGAAACTGCAGAGGGTTATCCTGATATTGATTTATTACCTAAGATTGCTAGTATTTTTCATGTTTCAATTGACTATCTTTTAAAAGATCATGATGATTTTAAAGAGATAGATAAAGTAGATATCATTTCATACTTTCCTTGGCTTATATCTTTATTTGGAGTTGTTATATTTTATAGTTTTTGTGCATTGACAATTCCAATTATCTTTAACTTCATTATTTATTATTTTATCGTTAAATTTTCTTATCATTTCTTAAAACAATACACTGATAGAAAAAACGGTAATACATTAGTCAATCTAAATACTGTTTCAATTTTCTTTGTGGCTTCATCGCTTCTATCTAACCTTTTCATATTAATAGTAATAATGGATGTCACTGGAAATATAATTATTGGTGGCAATGTTAATATCGATATGATGAACTCATCGCAATTCATGTTACCATATTTTTGTGGTTATATCATCGCCGCAATATATGCCTTTATCCATTACAAAGGACACAAAACAGAAGAATACTGTCAAAGCATTAAAAACCAAAATGAGGATGTGTGATATTACACATCCTCATTTTTATTCTTTTGAGATAGTATCCAAAATATTCTCTTTAAGCTCACTATTTACGGGTAACATAATAGCAAATATAAAACCAATTCCCAATATGATAAAAAGTATTATATTTGAAGACTTTAATGAAGTTGACAATACCTCACTCACTGTAATCCCTCTACTAATGGATATATATATATTTATAGTTAAATAAGTGAATAATGAAGATATATAAATAACACATCCATAAATTGCATGAATACCAAACATCTGCCTATTAGTCATTCCAATCGCCCTGTATAAACCAACTT
>JAVWHL010000074.1:0-3351 GCA_036640095.1 Erysipelotrichales bacterium
TGTTAATATCAAAGCTATATAAGAGGTTGTGGATAGTGAAAACATAACCAGAGTATTCTAGATCATTTCTTTTGTTAAGGTTAAGGAGGGCGCTTATAAAGTCTATAGTATAATCTAAGAATATAAGATTCATAGAGTAAGAAGAAGTAATCTCTTCTTCCATCCAACCATATAACTTTAACTTAGTTATAATCTTATTAGCCTTACTCTTAGAAGTTAAGTTATCTTCTTCATCCTCAGTATCAACATCAACTAACTTACTATTAAAATAATCTGTTAAATGCTCTGTAGCACTCTCCTTAGATAAACTATAAGTAAAATCACTCTTCATATTACCATGTAAAAGTACTATACAATCAGCTACTACTCTTCTATCACTACCATTAAATATATTAAAGAAATTCTCAGGTAAAACATCATAAACATTACTCACACAACCACCTCTTTATAGCATTAAGTATATCATACATTTATATATCATAGAATATCTTAGTAACTAATATTTACTATATCTTTTATAATATTATCTATAACATAAAAAGAGGTAAGGAATTAAAATTTCCTTACCTCTTAAATTAGCTAAGATATCTAAGCTTAATGCATTCTAATGTTTCTATTTAACTTTTTTCTATTTTTAAGACTCCTGTAGGTTCACCGACTACTTCATTATAATTTATATAAACATAATCACCTTTATTAAGTTTTATGGTGATTTCATCTTTTCCCACACCACCTACAGTTCCAACGTATTCACTACTTTTAAGATCTTCTTTGTTATTATCTTTAATTAATGCAGCCCAATAAAACGCACTATATCTAATGTTCAGAAAGAACTCTAATCTATATTTCTATTAACTCCATAAAAAATAAGATTGTTCTCTAAATTCTTTTTATAATAACAATTGTTGGCATATTCATCATCTAATATACAATGTTTAGCGTTTGAACATTCTTCATAGTGAGAACAACATCCAAATGAATCTGTAGAAGATGACTCATACAAGATCTTATATCTGTCATTAATTTTTTGTTTTAACTCTAATAACATTTCATTCAACGATTCATTTTTAATTTTATATTTCTTAATAGAATTGTCTTCAGTAATCTCGATTCTAATTTCTGTCTTAAGAAAATTAAAGTTAATTAAGGATTTGTTATAGGCATATAGTCTTAAAACTTTATTTTTTTCTTTAAACACCATTTTAATATTAATTTCTTCGTGTTCAAACTCTATTAACGATTTTACGTAATTAAAAATTTCATTTTTATCCATTTCATACCTCCATATTTATCTATTTATATATTTCTTCTTCTTTAAGAATTGTTATCCTCTTTCGCTTAGCTTTAACTATTTTATTTCCATAATTTCCATTAGAATATTTTTTGCTACCTTTTCCTCCCATAACTAGGTATTTAGTCGCTTCAACTATATCTTTATTAATCGCCCCCCCTTTAGATACAATATAATTTTCAACTTCTTTTTTAGAACCATGATTGAAATCACCAGTTAAACAAAAACTATTGCCGCTAAACTCTACAATTTCTTTAACTGAGTCTTCTAAAGGATCGAAAGTTTTATCAAAAAGTTCATTTAGTTTATTTTTTTCATTTTCTGTAATAATATTATCACTTAGTACTTGGTTTACAAGAGATACTATCTTATCATACGGCCAATTGCCAGATAATTTTTCATTTTTTTCTAGCCATTGTTGCAAATTCTTAACTTCTATTAAATTAATAACTTCATCTGCTTTAATACCATAAATAATACCCTTCAGATATTGAAGTCCCATTGTAAGTTCATTCGCTTTTTCTGTTTTTACATATTTTTTTATGCACTCTTTCAAATCATTCGACTCATCCAAAGTTAAAATATTATCGGCTAATATTCTATTTAAAACTTCAATTATATTTACAATAGATTCATCATTCTTAAATTCACTGAAAGTTTCTTTCCACTTAAGTAAATAGGTTATCTCTTTATCATTAATTACGTTATCCATTTGTATTCCCTTAACTACACCATATAATTGATTAATTTCTCTTCTACATTCTGTTTTAGACATGCGTTTCGAGAATTTCTTAAGTTCTTTTATGGTATACTTTTTCACATGTTCATCTAATGTTATTGGGTAACTATCTATTAATGCTCTTAATAATTTAGCTGTAGCTTGAGTATCATCAAATGCATCATGATGTAGACCATTATCAATATTAAAATAGTTACAAAGATCTTGAAGACCAAATTTACCGTTATAGTCATACTTCATAAATTCTTTTGCTAAGCAAAATGTATCGATGAACCAAAATTCCGGTATATCTAGATCATAACGTCTTAGGTTTTTAACTATAGCATCTAAATCAGCACTACTTACATTATGACCAACTATTATAGATTTTATAAAGTACTTAGAAATATCTTTCCAAACATCTTTAAAGTTCTTACAATTAGCTACCTTGTTATCATCAATGCCATGTATTTTAGTACATTCAAAGTCAAAATCATCTTCTGGATTAATATATAAATCAAGACTTGGTAATAGTTTTTCCCCTGTGTTAAAATCTTCTAGAATAGCACCAATTTGACATATACTTTTATTATAAGAATTTGACCATTCAACATCTAAATATAGTAATTTCATCTTCCAATCTCCTCACTTTTCATTCCATAATAAATTATATCACCATAATGCTTTTCAACATAGAGTTATCTTGCAATATTTACAACTATATTTATACAAATAGAAAAAAACAGCATCATCAAATCTCAATTGTTAAACTTAAAGTTATATCTATTTAAAATATTAAAAAACGAATTACATATTTGCCTTATGTAGGATCTATTCATTTAAAAACCTAAAATACTACAATTTATAAATACAATTCATTCAACATATGATTTACTATTTCTTAGTCAAGGTATAAAATATAATATATAAGGAGTAAATTATATGATAACAATTAAACCACATCACTTTATAGATATAGTAAAACTATATGGTTCAGGTATAGAATCCTTTATACCTTGTCCTGACTTTAACCATGATTTTTATAAGGTAGCTAATGCTATAATCTCTGACTTATCAATCCCTCTTAAGCTTACTACAGCAGGAGACGATATTTGTAAGCCTTGTAATCGTTATGACGGAACTGTATGCACTGATCCTCTTAGCGGTATACCCGTCTATACTAAAAAAGAATCCTACAATCATGAACTTGATTCTAGAATTCTATCTATTCTTAATTTATCTACTTCTAATACTTACACTGCTAAAGAATTCTTAGCTCTTTTATATAAACACTCTGACATCATCTTCCTTGTTTGGATTGAAGAAAAAGATGAGATAACTA
>JAVWHL010000075.1:0-3312 GCA_036640095.1 Erysipelotrichales bacterium
TTCTTTCATATGTACCATTGTCTTTTCAACATTTGGTATTTCTATTCCTACTGCTGATTTTCCTGGTATTGGTGCTTCAATTCTTATATCTTTAGCAGCTAATGCCATCTTTATATCATATTGTAGATTACTTATTTTATTTACTCTTACTCCTAAATCTGGTTTAATTTCAAACTTAGTTACACTTGATCCTACATGTGTATCTACTAATGTTGCTTTAACTCCAAATTCATCTAATATTGCTATTAGTTTCTTTCCTGCATCTAATGCTGCTGCATTATTAACACTAGATTTATTACTTTTCCTATCACTTGTTTTTAATAAATTTATACTTGGTAACTTATAATTACTATAATCTTCTTCATATTGACTTGTAAAATCATCTATTGTTGTTTGTTCACCATTTATTGGATTACTATCATCTTCTTCTTTTCTAGTTTTTAGTTCTCCATCTGCTTCTATAAAATTTATACTTCCCTTCTTTTTTGGTCTAGTTATTACTTCTTTTACTACATCATTACTGAAGGGTACTTCTAGTTTACGATCATTATTACTTTCATCTTCTATTATTACTCCTAATTCATCATAATCAATGTCTCTTGGTTGATCATATTCTTCTTCATCATATGTTTCTACTTCTTTTAGTCCTTCTTCTTTTGCTAATTTCTTTGCTTCTCTTTTTTCTTTATTTTTATTATTTCTTTCTGATATTGCTTCATGCATACTATTTGCTTTATTTTTTATCCATTCTACAATACTTTTATTTACTAATACTATAATTCCAAAAACTACTAGTCCTACAATTATTACTAATGTTCCATTATATGCAAACAGAAATGATGATCCACTATATAATAGTGCACCAACAATTCCACCATGAGCACTTAATGTCCCATTGAATATACTTGTAGCATTCTTAGTGAATTCATTTAATACTTTAAATCCACTGATTGTATGATCCTTTGGTAATGAACTAGCTAATATCCAGGCAAATAGTAATACACTACATCCTAATATATACTTATATGGTATATCTCTTATACTCTTTTTAGTAAATAGCATTATTCCAAAGCCTATTGCTAGTGCATATATCACTCCATAAACTTCTCCAAATATAAACTTAATTAAATTACTTAAAAAGGATCCGACAAAGCCAACCTGTAGTATACCTATAATTGATAGCGATATAATAACAATTGCATAAACGTAAATTAAGATTTCAGCGTCAATACTTTGATCTTGTTTTGAATTCTTTTTTTGTTTACTTTTAGCCATGACTTTCCCCTTTCTTCTTATTCACCTAATTGTATTTCAATAATTACTGGTAGTACCATTGGTCTTTTTCCAGTTTCTTTTAATAAATATTTAACTATTTTATCTTTTGCTTCCATTCTAACGTTTAGATTATCATAGTGTTTCTTTTCTACTGCATCTTTTATACATTTTTCAATAATGTTTCCTACTTCTTTTACGATATAGTCTGCATCTTTTAGATAGATTAGTCCTCTTGTTTGTACGTCTGGTCCTCCAACTACTTCTTTAGTTTTAAAGTTAACTGATACTCCAACTATCATTACTCCATCAGTTGATAGTACTTCACGGTCTTTTAATACTACTCCAGTTACATCCCAGTTTTCTTTTCCATCAATTAATGTATCATTTAAATCATAATCTGTTTTAACTGATTTTAAAATTTTATCTTCAAATGTTGCTACTTGTCCATTATCTAGTATTAGGATTCTATCTGGTGTAAATCCCATATTAGTTGCTAATTCAGCATTCTTTATTAGATGTCTATATTCTCCTTTTAATGGTACATAAAATTTAGGTTTAAATAGATATATCATCATTTTAAGATCTTCACTAGATGGGTGCATTGATAATACTGTTTTAGATTTTAATGAGAAGATTGTTCCACCTTCTTTATAAATTTCATTTTCCATATTAGTTGCTTCTAATTCTGTTATATTTTGCATTGTTCTAAATAGATTCTTTCCACTTCCTGTTACTAGTACTACTACATCTTTTTGTTCATTATCAAAATTTCTTTCTAGTATTTCCATTTCTTTAGGTACACTATAGTAGTGCATTGTTTCTAAATGATTTAATAATAGTTTAATTCCTTTATCATGAAAGTATATTTTTTTCTTATATTTCTTTGCTAGATCAATTATTTCAATTATTCTGAATAAGCTTTGTGCATATGCAGATATAATAATTCTTTCACTATTATTTTCAAAATATGGTTCTATTTTACTTGCTATACGGTGTTGTGGTGCTGTATGTCCTGCTCTATCTGCAAATACTGATTCATTCATCAAGCATAGTACACCTTTTTTACCTATTTCACTTAATTCATTTATATCACATACATATTCTTCATCTCTTATATCATAATCAATTATGAATTCTCCTGTATATACTACATATCCTTGGTCTGTACCTATAGCTACTCCAAATGTATCTGGGAATGCATGTGTCATTGCAAATGTTCTTACTGTTATACCTTCTATATTTTGTGTTTTCTTTACTTTATGTATTTTAACATCTCTTATTCCTTCTTTTTTCATTAAATCATAAATAAGGTTAGCTGTTAAAGCTCCTGTATATACTGGTGCTTTAACTACTTTTAATAGGTATGGTAATGCTCCTATAACATCATCATGTCCATGTGTTATAAAAATACCTTTTACTCTATCTTTATTTTCAATTAGGTATGTAAAATCTGGAATAATAAATTCTACTCCTAATTGGTCTGATTCTGGGTATTTTAACCCTGCTTCTATTACAAATATATTTTGGTTAACTTCAACTACAAACATATTCTTTCCATTTTCATCTAATCCACCTAATGCAAAAACGCGTACTGAATCCATAAAATCCTCCTATATCAATTATCTTTAAATAATGATTTCTTTGTTTAATGATACAACAATTACTTCTATTATACCACAGTTTTTTTAAATTTGTTTCCCATTTAAAGACCATGTCTTTACAACATCAATATAAACCTTTACAATATCGCCTCTTTTTAGGTTATTACCTGTAAAGTTTACTAGCTTATTAGTGTCTGTATAACCACTATATGTATTTTCATTCTTTTTACTTAATCCATCTACTAATACTTCTACTACTTTATCTTTATACTTCATATTTTGTTTAGTAGCATAATAATTAGCTTTCTCATTTAATCTTTGTAATCTTTCTTGTTTAACTTCAAAAGGTATGTTATCTTCCATTAATGCTGCAGGTGTTCCAACTCTTGGTGAATATATAAAAGTAAAAGCATTATCAAATTGACAATAATCAAAT
>JAVWHL010000076.1:0-3283 GCA_036640095.1 Erysipelotrichales bacterium
AAGATGATGCAACTCATTCTCATCAATTTATGCAAGTAGAGGGATTAGTAGTTGATAAAGATATTTCTCTTGCTGATTTAAAAGGTACTTTAGAATTGTTTGCTAAAAAGATTTTTGGTGAGAATACTAAGGTTCGATTTAGACCATCATATTTTCCATTTACAGAGCCTTCAGTAGAGGTTGATGTTACTTGTCATATTTGTAAAGGTAAAGGTTGTTCAGTTTGTAAGCAAACAGGATGGATTGAAATCTTGGGTTCTGGTGTTGTACATCCAAATGTATTAGAAGCAGCAGGATATGATTCAAGTGTATATCAAGGGTTTGCCTTTGGTATGGGAATTGAGCGTATTGCAATGCTTAGATATGGTGTTGATGATATAAGACATTTTTATACAAATAATATTGATTTTCTAAATCAGTTTAATAGAGTTAAGTAAGGAGGATACAAGATGATAGTAAGTTATAAAACATTAAATAAATATGTCGATTTAGATGGTATTGATGCTTATAAATTAGCTGATTTATTAACTAATGCTGGTTTAGAAGTTGAACAAGTATATCCTTTAACTCAAGGTAGTGATTTAGTAATAGGATATGTTAAAGAAGCACACAAACATCCAAATAGTGATAAATTAACTGTTTGTATGACTGATGTAAAAGATGAAGTTTTACAAATATGTTGTGGTGCTCCAAATGTTGGAGAGGGACAATATGTAATTGTTGCAAAACCTGGTTGTAAATTAGATTTTGCTAAAGTACCTGTTATTAAAAAGGTTGAACTTGGTGGAGTGGAATCAAATGGTATGATTTGTTCTTATTCTGAACTTGGAATTGAAACTAAATATCAAAGTGATGAAGATATTAATGGTATTGTAGTTTTAGATAAAGAGTATCCAATTGGTGCTGAAGCACTTTCGACACTAGGATTAGATGATTATATTTTAGATATATCACTTACTCCTAATAGAAGTGATGCATATAGTATTTATGCACTTGCTATTGAAGTTGCTGCTTTATTAGATAAAAAAGTTAAAGAAGTAAATCAAATAGTAAATGTAGATAATAAAGGTAAGTATACTATTAACATTGAATCAGATGATTGTAGTGCTTATGGTTTATTTGAATTTAATAATATTAATTCATCAATATCTAATAAAGATGTAATCTTTGAATTAATTGCTTTAGGTTTTAAATCACGTTTTAATATTGTAGATCAAGCTAATCTTGCAATGGTTGTTTCAGGTAATCCTGTTCATACGTTTGATGCAGATAAGTTAAATAGTGAAGTATTTACTATTAAAAAAGGTGTTGAAATGAAAGGCTTCATTGCTTTAGATGATAATGAATATGATATAACTAAAGATGATTTACTAATAATGAATGGTGATGATATAGTTGCAATTGCTGGTGTTATTGGTTCTAAAGCATCTGCTATAGATGAAAATACAAAAAACATTGTTGTTGAATCAGCAAACTTTGATCATGTTTCAATTAGAAATACGGCACGTCGTTTAGATTTATTTAGTGAGTCTAGTACACGTTTTAGTAAAGTGGTTAATAAATATACTTTAGAATTTCCTATTGCCTATTTAAGTGAAGCGATAGGCGTTAAAGTTAGTTCTAAAAATGTAGTTGGTTATGAAGATTATATTGCAAAAGAGATTGAAGTATCTGATAAGAAAATTAGAAGTGTTTTAGGTATTGATATTGATTTAAAAACATCAAAAGATATTTTAGAGAAATTATTATTTGAAATTAGAGAAGAAAATAGTATTTTGTATGTTAAAGCTCCTTCTTATCGTAAAGATGTTACTATTGATGTTGATGTTATTGAAGAAATAATTCGTGTTTATGGATACGATGCAATTGTTTCAACATTACCATTACAACAAATAGTTTATAATCAAGCTACACCATTACAAGAAATGATTAAGGCTACTAGAGAATCAATGGTTGCAGCTGGTTTAAAAGAAATTATTACTTATCAATTAAGTAGTAGAGATAAATTAGATGTTTTTAGTAATACAAAAGAATATAAAGAAATAGCAAATCCTATTAGTGATTCAAAAGTTGCTTTTAGAGATAATCTATTAAGTGGTATGTTAGATACTATCTTGTATAATAAATCTTATCAACATCAAGATTTATCATTATTTGAAGTTAGTAATGTATTTGTAGATGGTTGTGAACAAGCACATCTTTCAATTGGTTTATGTGGCAATCACACAACTAATTTATGGCAACAACAAACTATTAAATCTGATTTCTATTTATTAAAAGGAATTATCTTTAATTATTTAGAAAAATTAGGTTATGATTATGGGCGAGTAATTATTAAAGAAGTTGAAAAAGATCATGCATATATGCATCCAACTAAATCAGCATATATTATGTTAGAAGGAAAAGTAGTTGGTGTATTTGGTGAAATTCATCCAAAAATCGCAATCAAAAATAAACTTAAAAACACTCTTGTAGCAACTATTAATTTAGAATTACTATCTAAGAGTGTAGGGCGTTCAAATAAATTTGCTCCAATTAATCTATTACCAACTGTTTCTAGAGATCTTTCTTTAGTAGTTCCAAAAGGAGTAAATGCTGGAGAAATTATCAAAACTGTGAAAACTGGAAATGGTAAATTAGTTAAAGAAGCTGTTATCTTTGATGTATATCATGGTGAAGGGCTAGAAGATGGATTCTATTCAATGTCTATTTCTTTAACTATTGGTGATGATAAGAAAACATTAGAAGAAGAACAAATTAATGAAGTAGTTAATAATATCTTAAATAATCTTGATAAAAAACTAAATATTAGTTTAAGACAATAATATGGAAGATACAATACTACAAACTAATTTAGAGTGGTTAGAAGATTTATTAAATAATAAATTAGTTCATGCTAAAATATATTATTATCAGGAATGGGATGTTTATCGTTTAGATGTTAATAGTAAAATGTTTGGAATGTTTGGGAAAAAAGAAGAAAATATTATATTAACATTGAAAAATGATCCACTTGAAAATGATTTTCTTGTTAAGAATGTAAAAGGGGTTGTCCCTGGATATTATGCAAACAAGAAGCATTGGATAACTATTTATTTAAATGATACTGAATTAGATTTTGATAAAATTGAAAATCTAGTACTAGCATCTTATAAGTCTGTGGTCGCAAAATTTAATAAAAAAGATAAAGAAATTTATGCAATATAAAAGGGGCTGTAACGCATAAGAAGTTATAGTTTCTATAAAAAACCAAAAACCGAAGGCAATCGCCCTCGGTTTTTTG
>JAVWHL010000077.1:0-3260 GCA_036640095.1 Erysipelotrichales bacterium
TTCGAACGCCTCTATATAATATCAAACCCCTACTCCTAAGTCAACACTTTTTATTAATTTTTTTTATTTATTTTTTATTTAGTTAGCTTTGGTTACTATTTGTCTTTAAATCAAAACAATTGAATCTCTTATATTATATATGCTAATATATTAGAGAGGTGAAGAGGATGGCAAAAGAAAAAAAGAAAAAAGGTCTAATTACTAGATTATTAGAGATATTAATAGCTCTATGTTTATTAGCAGCTATTGGAATAGCTGGAAAACAGTTCTTAGATTTAAAAGCTCAAACTGATAATAATAATATAGCATTAAAAGAATATGAAGCAATGAAAAAGGCTCCTAGAAAGAAAAAAGCAAGCATTGGTAATGTAATTGGTAAAATGAAAGTAGATGGTTTAACAGATTGGATTGCGATTATAGAAGGTGAAGATCCTATTACTGCTTTAAACCATGGAGCAGGACATGCTGAACAAAGTCCATATCCTGGTAAAAGTCAAAATTCAGGGCAACCAATATTGTCTGCTCACCGTGAAACATTCTTTAGACCACTTAAGGATGCTAAGAATGGCGATATCGTTACTGTAGAGATGCCTTATGGTACTTATAAGTATAAAATATCTAATTCACAAGTTGTTCAGCCTAATGAAGCTGATAAAGCATTTACCACCGAAGGTATGAAGGGTGAAAGATTAATTCTTGTTACTTGTTATCCATTTAGTTTTGTAGCACCACCAAATGAGCGAATTATCTTTTATGCTGATTTAGTAGATTCAAAGAAAATAGAGCAAAATAAAACTAGTGTTAATTAAACACTAGTTTTTTTGTATTCAATATTAATCTTAGAAATCGTTATTAGCGATTGAGAAATATCCTTTTGGATGTTTACATACTGGACAAACTTCAACAGGTTCTTTACCTACATGACGATGACCACATTTAGCACAGATCCAAACTTTTTCTTCTTCTTTTTTGAAAGTAGTACCAGCAACTAAGTTATCATATAGTTTTTGATATCTTTCTTCATGATCCTTTTCAATTACACCAATTCCTTCGAATAAAGCTGCAATATCTAAGAATCCTTCTTCTTTTGCTTCAGCAGCAAAATCTTTATACATTGTAACCCACTCGTAGTTTTCACCAGCGATACAATCTAATAAGTTCTTTTCAGTTGTTGGAATTCCATCATGTAAAGCTTGGAAATGTAACTTAGCATGTTGCGCTTCATTTCTTGAAGTTTCCTCAAAGAAATCAGCAATTTGCTCATACCCATCTTTACGTGCTTGTTTAGCATAGAATTCATACTTAACGCGTGCTTGAGATTCTCCAGCAAAAGCCGCTAATAAATTTTTTTCTGTTTTAGTACCTTGTAATTTACTCACAATAAAACCTCCTATATTGATATACTTATTAGTATAACTGCTTTAATTATAAAAACAATACTTATTCATTAATTAAATACATCTTTTATACTTGCATCAATTGAATCTAATAAAACAGCTAACATTTTTACACATTCTTGTTTTCTAGCAGGTTTACTTTGATCAGGATAGTTTGCGATTATTTTTTCACACTGCCAACTACCACTTATATTTTCTACTAGCGCACTTACCTCAGCAATTTTAGAGCGCAGCAAATCATTATCTTCTATTATTAAAGAATAGGCTACGCCACTTCCAGCAATAAAACCACAAGTTTGTCTAAGCCCACCTATTCCACCTCCAAAAGCAGAGGCTATTTGATTATATTCTATATACTTCTTTGTTGATATAGGTTGGTATCTTTCAATAATCTTTAACATCCCAAACACAATCGCTTGAGCACATGAATAGTTTTCATTAAGCATTTTGTTCATTGATAAATCGATTATCTCTTGTTTATTCATTTAGATAAGTTCCTTGTCAATAATCTTAGTAACTATATCTTCATAGATTTGATAGTTTCTTTCATCCTTACTATATAGACCTTCTCCTTTTGGTGGCAAGATTTCCAATTTACCAAGTAAAGGTACATTTAAAGTGTTAGCAACCATATCTCCACCACCAACACCAAAGATATCTAATTTCTTATCTTCATACACAAAGTAAGACATATTTTCAATAACACCTACTACTTCATGATTCATTTTTTCAGCCATACGCCCTGCTTTAATAGCAATATTAGCAGCTGTTGGGTGTGGTGTAGTAACAACTACTTGTTTAGCATGAGGTACTAATTGTTGAATATCTAAAGCAACATCTCCTGTACCTGGTGGTAAATCTAAAATAACTATTTCAATATCATCTTCATATTTAGTGTAATAGAAGAAATGGTTTAAGGCACGTCCTAACATTGGGCCACGCCACATTATTGGTAATTGTGCTTGCATTAGAAAATCAACTGATACTATATTGATTCCATCTACAATTGCTGGATGTAATATATTATTATCTTCTAGAGTTGGATATTTTTGAATACCGAAAATTCCAGGAATACTTGATCCATAGATATCACAATCAATTAGTGCTACTTTATAACCCTTATCATTAAATAAATTAGCAAGATTAGCACTAACATTTGATTTACCTACTCCACCTTTTCCAGATGAAACTAATAAATAGAATACTCCATCTTGATTTAATAAACTATTTTTCATAATCTCTTCTTGAGCAATATCTTTAAAAGTGATTTTAGCACCAGCATATCCTAAATCCATTTTTAAGTACTTCATTAGTTCTTGTTTAACTGCTCTTTCTTTAAATTGACCAGCTTCTTCATAACCTAAAGTTACATATACTTTTCCTTCTTTTTCACTAACATCTATATCTTTAAATATATGCATTAGTTTTCTTCCATCTACTTCAAACTCTCTAATTTTATCAATCATATCTTTTCCTCTTTTCAAAAAAAGGGCTAATGTTTATCTTAACCCAAGTTTAGCAGAACATGCAGGCCATTGACCCCATCCTGAATTTTTTTGTAACCATGTTGCAGCTTTAATTTGATCTTCTTTACTTGCTAGGTGAGCATATGGTGCACTTACACCTACTTTACCAGCCGTAGTACGCCATGTTGGTGCACTAAATTGTACTCCACCATAGAATCCATTACCCGTATTAGCATCCCATCGTCCACCAGTTTCACATTTTGCTAGGCGATCCCATACACCACCACCATTAGAAACCTTAGTACCACGTTCAACTATCTTAGTTTCACCTTTTTGGATTACTTTACTTACTGAATACTTAGTTTGATACTTTTTATCATTCAAATAAATAATTTCT
>JAVWHL010000078.1:0-3231 GCA_036640095.1 Erysipelotrichales bacterium
ATAACAGACCAGATTATAGTACTAGTGATGGATATTACGGTACAGTAACTACAACAGGAACATTATATAAAGCTAGAGTAATGGATTTAACTAATTATGCTAGGAAAGTTGCGAATAAATCTATTACTGATTATGGATTAATGCTTAAATCATCAGATGAAGGAGCTACAACAGGAAAGTACTCTAAGTTTTTTGGTTCAAGACATGCAGGAACAGATATAAGACCTAAATTCACAGTAGAATATTATGACGGTCCAACAACAGCAACTAGTTTAAAGCTTTCAAGTGGTTATTTAAAAACAGGTCAAACATTTAAATTAGATTGGGCAGGAATAAATTCTAAATCACTAAATAGAGTAGAATATAGAATTGCACCTTATAATGATGCTGATGGTACTGTAGGTTCAGATTTATTTAAATATGCAGACAGCCCTAATTTGGGAGCTACTTCTAGTGGAAGTAAAGATATTACAAAAATAAAAGAATTAAAAGAAGGATGCTATAGGATATATGTAAGAGGTGCTGATAATGGAGGAATAAAGGGAACTGGAAAAGGAGCAACTTTCCATATAGATTCTACAGTTCCAACCCTAGGTAGTGCGTCAATATCACCTAGTACTACATCAAGTAATCCATCAGAAAGCTATACACCTACTATAACGTGGGCAAATGCAAAGGATACACATTTTAAGCAAGTTGAATATAGTGTAAATGGAGGATCTTACTCATTAGCAGGAACAGGGACATCGGGATTATTTAAAATACCAGCATCAAAATTTACAGCACCAGGGACTCATACTATAAAAGTAAGAGCTGTAGATAAATCAGGTAACGCAAGTGCATTAAAGACTTTAACATATCATATAAAAGATATAAATGAAGACTTAAAAAAATATTTACCTACTAATTTAGCTACTACTAATTACTATGGAAAAACATTAATATCATGGGATAAGATAGATAATTTACCAGGTAACATTTCATATAAAATACATAGAGGTGAAACAGAAAACTTCACACCATCTGACACTAGTGTAGTAGCTAACAATATAAAAGACCCTTATTGTTATGATATGTTAGTAGGAGATGGAAAAATATATTATTATAAAGTAGAAGTAATAAAAACAAAGTCAGATGGGAAAGAAGAAAATACTAATACAATTACTGCATCTATAAAATCATCTCCTAGCAATAAGGAAGAATGGTCAAAACTCTTAGGTAGTAAAGACTATTTAGGGTATTTTTCTTATGAAACACCTAATGGAAATGGAACTATAGAAAAAAGTAAAGGTAATTTAACTTATTCCCAAACCGATATAGAGCTTCCAGCAAGTCAGGTAAGTTTTGCTTTAGATAGAAATTATAATAGTCAATCAACTATTAACAACATGTTTGGTGTAGGATGGAGTGATTCATTACATAAAGAACTTTATAAGAGCGGAACTAAGGGTGACATAATTTTCAGAGATAGTGATGGCTCAATGTTTAAATTTATAAAGAATCAGAACGGCAGCTATACATGTGATGAAACTAAAGATTATGAACTTGTAGAAACTGATAAAGTTGAAAAATATGAAACTAAAGATGATAAAGAAAAAATAGAAACATATGAGTTAAGAGACTGTTACGAAATTACAACAAAAGATAATACTATATATAGATTTAATAAAAGTGGTCAGTTAATAGCTGTAACTAATTCTGTTGAACAAGAAGAAAAATCTTATAATACATTCTTATTGTATACTTATGATAATAAGGGTAGATTAGTAAAAGTAATGAGTAACAGTACACTAGGAATACAATTAAATTATAAGTCAGACACTGGGGCTGACGCATTATTATTATCTAATATAACATTACCAGATAAAACTGTATTATCTTATAATTATAGTAATGGATATTTAACAGAGTTTAAACATTCTTCAGGGCTTAATTCTGTAAGCTATAAATTTGTATATGATACAAGTAAATATTTAAATGGAATTAGAGATGCAGAAAATAATTTATACACGATTGGTTATAGTGGAAATAAAGCTAATCTAGTTACATATCCAAATGGAGAAACATATAATTTAGGATATACAAGTAATACAAAAACTACTATGACAAAAAAGAATGAAAATAAAGTAGATGTATATAGTGAAAGTACTGAATTTGATACAAATACAGGCAAAGTAACTAAAGAAACCGATGCAACGGGAAATGTAAAAGAATTTTTATATAATAATGCTAATAAATTATTAGTTACATCTACTAAAGAAACAGTACAATATGAAGAGCTTGATGTAAATAACATTGTAAAATTCAAAACAAAAATACTAGAAACTAAAACTGATTATAACCAGGATGAAAATGTATCTAAAGAAATAGACGAAGAAGGTAATACAACTAATTATAATTATACTAACTCTAATGTTCCAAATGAACCAACATCAATAACAACTAAAGCTGGTGATGGTAGTACAATATCTAATGAAACTTACACATATGATAATTTAGGAAATATATCAGAAGAGAAAGACCTTATTGGAAATACAATAACAACATATGAATATGATGATAAGGGAAATAATATAAATACAACAGAAAAAATAACTTCAAATACTAAAAATTCAAGTGGTTCAATAACTTCTTTAGAATCTATAACATCTTACGATGAAAATAGTAATGAGATTTCACAAAGTGAAACTAGTGCTAATTTACAAAGTGATATAGAAAATGAGTATGATGTAATGGGTCGAGTTATAAAAGAAACTAACAATACATCCAAGGAAGTAAAAGAATATGCATATGATTTTTTAGGCAGAGTAACACAAACATCAATTACTGTATCAGGTCAAACAAAGACAGAAACAAAATCATACAATAAAAATGGAACAGTAGTAAAAGAAAAAGACACTGATAATATAGAAAAATCTTACACATTTGATAACTTAAACAGAGTGCTTACTACAAAAATGAGCAAAGGTTCTGATAACCTTAATACTAAAAATGAATATACTTATGGAAACGTATCTATACATACAGGTAAAGGTAAAGAAAGTATATCTAATGCATATATAGAAAAAACATATACAAATGATAAATTATCAAGCGAAAAATATATAGATAAAGCAGGTAATACTGTAAGAGAAAAATCTAATGGTATATATACGGACTATACTTATGACAACAAAGGAAATGCAATAACAACATTTATTATAGGTGTCAATGAATCAGATACATCAAAAG
>JAVWHL010000079.1:0-3078 GCA_036640095.1 Erysipelotrichales bacterium
TTCTTGAATTAAATCAAGGAATAACATTCCACGTCCAACATAACGTTTTGCTATAGATACAACTAAACGTAAGTTAGCACTAGAAAGTTCTTTTTTAGCCTCTACATCACCTTGTTCAATTCTTTTAGCAAGAGCAATCTCTTCTTCATTAGATAAAAGATTTACTTCTCCAATTTCTTTAAGGTACATTTTAACAGGATCATTAATCTTAACACTACTAGATAAAGTTAAGTTAGCATCATAATAGTCTTTATCATAAATACCATTTAAATCTAACTCATCAAACCCTTCTTCTTCCTCTTCCTCATCAAGACTTACATCATCATCTTCATCTTCAATTTCACTCGCCATAAGGCCTTCTTCATTTAAGAAAGTAAAGATATTATCAATATCATCCTCACTAAAATCATAGTCTTTGATAAAATCCATAACTAAATCTTGTGATAATAAATCATCTCCTGCTTTTTTTGAAAGCTCTAATTTAATATCCTCTAAACTTAATATTTTTGTAGCCATATAAACACCCTTATCTATTAAATTTTATTTTCTTCTCATTTTTTATATACTCACTAAGTTTAAGTATTTCACTAGAAATCTTAGCTTTGTGCAGTGGTTCTTCAATAGCTCTTAATTCTTTTTCTAAAGTCTCAAGTTTAAGATAAGACTCTTCTAGTTTAATAGTAGCTAGACTATCAAAGAAGATGTTCTCATCATTATACATTGTATAATCATACATAAGTAATATATCCATTAATTCTCTTAAAATATCATTATCAATTACTTCACTATCAAGTAAACTAATATCAAATACAGTATTACCAAGATAGTGTGCTGCAATTATATTATACATCTTACGATACCTACTATCAATAAAGGTTCCTACTTCATTATTAAAGATTTCAAAATATTTATGATCATTCATAATAAAGAACAATGTATTAATTGCCGCATTTTCAATATCACTCATTGTATTTCTAACTTTTGGTTTAATGCTTTGATTAAAACGTGGTTTATCAACACTTGCTTTTTGATACGCAAATGAATTAATTAAATCAAAAGATATTCCAGATATATTAGCAAGATAATTATAGTAATATTCTTTATCAAATTCATCTAATGATTCATTTAAACTAAGCACTAATTTTTGTACTACTTTTTTCTTTTCATCATAATTAGAAGTATTAATTTTTTTGAATTCATAATTAATTCTAAACTCAGTAGCAGAAAGAGGCTTATCAACCAATTTCTTAAATTTTTCATATCCTTCTTTTTTTAAATAATCATCAGGATCATCATTATTAAAATCAATATATTTAATACTCAAATTAGTTTTAGATAGTAATTCAATTGCATGGTAAGTTGCCTTTTGCCCAGCATCATCTCCATCAAATCCTAACACTATCTCTTGAGCACCTACTCTTCTAAGTAATGATATATGATTATTTGTTAAAGCAGTACCCATTACACATACAGCATTTTGGTATCCAACCTTATCAAATGCAATAACATCATGTGCACCCTCTAAGACATAAACTCTTTTTGTTTTTTTTATTTCATCTTTAGCATTATTTATATTATATAGAATACTAGATTTATCAAAAACTTTTGATTCAATAGCATTTATATATTTAGGTTCTACATTTCCTAAAGCACGAGCCGTATAACCTAGTACATTATCATATATATCAATAATAGGATATATAATACGATTCTTATATACATCTATATATTCATTATTATTGACTCTTAATAAACCAATCTCAACTGCTTTATTTAAGTCTAGTTCTTTACTTGTAAATAAATCACTTAACACATTCTTAATTGGAGCAAATCCAATTTTAAAACGTTCTTGTACTTTATCATCAATCTTACGATCTTCTAAATAATCTTTAACCAAAGACTCATTTGATTGCTTGATAAGATATTCATATAAAGTTAAAGCTTCTTTATTTAAGTCATAGTACTCTTTATTCTTGTTTTCTTGAACTGGAGTTGAAGTATCAATCCCAAGTTCAATACCTACCTTACTAGCAAGCTTAGATAGAGCTTCAACAAAACTAATCTGTTCAAAGTTTTGAACAAAACTAATAACATTGCCACCTGCATCACATGAGAAACATTTATATATTTGTTTTTCTTGAGAGACAACCATGGAAGGATTAGAATCATCGTGAAAAGGACATAAGCAAACATAGTTTTTACCTTTTTTTATTAAGGAAACATAATCAGATAAAACATCTACTATATCATTATTCTTTTTTATCTCTTCAATAGTTGCTTCATCAACCCTTTTCATTTTCTCACCACTCTAATTAAAGATTAAATTTATCAGCAAAGTATGCTTCTAATTCATCGATATTAATACGAACTTGTTCCATAGTATCACGATCACGAACAGTAACACTATTATCTTCCATTGTATCAAAATCTACTGTAATACAATATGGTGTCCCAATTGCATCTTGTCTTTTATATCTTTTACCAATGTTTCCAGAAGCTTCATATTCTACCATATAGTGTTTTGCAAGCTTAGCATATAGTTCTTGTGCTTTCTCTCTTTGTTTGCTTTGTAAAGGTAAAATACACATTTTATATGGAGCCAAATCTTTATGTAGTTTTAATACTACACCACGCTCTTCATCTTCACTATAAGCATCACAAATAAATGCTAAGAAGGCTCTATTTAAACCTAAACTAGGTTCAATTACATATGGTAAGTATTTTTCATTAGTTTCAGGATCATGATATTCTAATTTTTCTTTAGAGGCACTTTGATGCGCATTTAAATCATAGTCAGTTCTATTAGCAACTCCCCATAATTCTGATTGTCCAAATGGATAGATATATTCAATATCTACAGTTCCAGCTGAATAATGAGATAATTCTTCTTTTTCATGATCACGATATACTAAGTTTTCTTGAGATAAACCATAATGTAATAACCAATCCATACAATATTTACGCCAATATGCAAACCATTCCATATCAGTTCCAGGTTTACAGAAGAATTCTAATTCCATTTGTTCAAATTCTCTTGTTCTAAAAATAAAGTTACCAGGTGTAATTTCATTTCTAAAT
>JAVWHL010000080.1:0-2994 GCA_036640095.1 Erysipelotrichales bacterium
AGCAACTTGTTTTGAAAATAGTGGTATTGATTTAATGATTGGTATTGGTGGAGCTCCTGAAGGTGTTCTTGCTGCAGCAGCTGTAAAATGTATGGGTGGAGACTTTCAAGGTCGTTTAAAACCAGAAACACAAGAACAAATTGATCGTTGTATTGATATGGGCTTAGATGTAGATGCATTATTAACTATTGATGATTTAGTTAATGGGGAAGAAGTACAATTTGCTGCAACAGCTGTAACTGATACTGATTTCTTGGAGGGTGTAAGATTTAATGCACCAGGTGAAGCTACTACTCATTCTATTGCAATGAGAGCTGAAACAAATACTATTAGATATATTAAAACAGTACATAAACTAAATAAAAAAGAAAAATATATTGGATAACACTTCTAAGATTAACTTTATAAAGTTAATCTTTTTTAATATTCTAGATAAATAATAAATAGAATATTATATTTCTAAATATTTTCTATAGTATGTTATAATATAAGTGGTGATATTATGAATGAACACATCCAAACATTATTAACAACTCTTCCTAATAAACCGGGTTGTTATATAATGAAAAATAAAGTTGGTAATATAATATATGTTGGTAAAGCAAAAGACCTTAAGAAGAGGGTTTCTTCGTATTTTAATAAGGTCCATAACGATAAAACTCAGCTTCTTGTTCAAGAGGTTGTCAATATTGAACATATTATTACTTCAAATGAAAAAGAATCTTTAATATTAGAGATTAATTTAATTAAAAAGCATAGGCCTAAGTATAATGTTGTCTTTATGGATGATAAGTATTATCCTTATATAGCTATTACAAAAGAAAAACATCCAAAGTTAAAAGTAGTTCGTAATACTAAGGCAAAGAACTTAATATATTTTGGGCCATTTCCTAATAGTGGAGCTGCTTGGGATACTATGAATCTATTAAACAAGTTATTTAAGCTAAGAAAGTGTAATAGACTACCTAAAAAAGAATGTCTTTATTATCATTTAGGGCAATGCCTAGCCCCTTGTATTAAAGATGTAGAACAAAGTGAATATGATGAGATTATTAGAGATATTAAGATGTTTTTAAATGGTTCGACAAGTGAAGTCATAAATGAGCTTACCACTAAAATGGAAAGTGAGAGTGAAGCATTAAATTTTGAAAAAGCTATGGAATATAAAAAGCTGATTGATTCTATAAATGAAACAACTAATAAGCAAAAGGTATTTAAGAACGATCATAAGAATAGAGATTATATTGGTGTAGATTATAATGATGATTATATTTCCATCCAAATATTAATAGTTAGAAATGGTACATTAATTGAAAGAAATGGTGAAATATTCACGTTGATTGATGATATTAATGATACATTTGATTCATTTATTATGCAGTATTATGATGCTAATACAATGCCCGATGAAATATATCTTTCTCCATCTTTTAAAAATGATGTGCTTGAAGAGTATTTTGAAGATAGGATTGTAATTCCTAAAATTGGGGATCATAAAAAGATGTTAAATCTAGCAAATGAGAATGCTCGAAATCTATTAAAACAAGAGTATGAACTTGTTACAAACTCTAAGCTTAAGATAACTAATGCATTACAACAATTAAAAGATATTCTTGGTATGGAGAATGATATATATAGAATGGAAGCTTTTGATAATTCTACTTTACAAGGTAGTAATTCAATAGGTTCAATGGTTGTTTTTGAAGATGGATTACCTATTAAATCAGAGTATCGTAAATTTAGAATTAAAGAGACTGACATTGTAGATGATTATGCATTTATGAGAGAGGTATTATATAGAAGATATTATCGTGTACTAGTTGATAAATTAAAACGTCCTGATTTAATTGTAATTGATGGAGGTTTAGGGCAAGTTAATATTGCTATAGAAATAGTTAAGCTATTTAATTTAGATATTAAAGTTATTGGGTTAGTTAAAGATGATAAACATCGTACTTCATTTATTTTAGATGATAATTTAGTTAAACATGAACTAGATAAACAAAGTGAATTGTTCTTTTTACTTACTAGAGTTCAAGATGAAGTACATAGATATGCAATTACTTATCATCGTCAACTTAGGTCTAAATCAATGTTTTCTACTGTATTAGATGAAGTTGATGGTATAGGTGAGGTAAGGCAAAAAAAATTATTGAATTATTTTAAATCCTATAAAAAATTAATGGAGGCAAGTATGGATGAACTTGAATCTATACTTCCACAAAAAGTTGCCATTGATTTATATAACGTATTACAAAAAAGAAAAGAGAAAGGTGAGTAAAATGGAAAAAGAGATTAGAGAACAAGTTATTACTTTAAGTGAAGAATTAATTGAGAATGCTAAACCTGAAGCTGATGAATTATTTATCTTAGGATGTAGTAGTTCTGAAGTTATTGGTGAAAAGATTGGAAGTCATGGTAGTGCTGAAGTAGGAGAGTGGATTATAAGTAGTCTTCAAGATGTTCTAAAAAAACATAAACTTAATTTTGCTGTTCAATGCTGTGAGCATTTAAATCGTGGAATTGTAGTTGAAAAGGCTTTTGCAAAACAAAATAATCTAACTATTTGTAATGTAGTTCCTATTGCACATGCTGGTGGTTCTGCTGCAACTGCTGCATATAAATTATTTGATAATCCTGTTGTAGTAGAACACATTACTGCAGATCTTGGTATGGATATTGGAGATACTGAGATTGGTATGCATGTTCGCCATGTACAAGTACCAGTTCGTTTATCTTCTAAAAAAGTAGGGCAAGCACATACAACATTCTTAAAAAATAGATACAAATTGATTGGGGGAGCAAGAGCTCAATATAATACATCTACTAAATAAGAATTATTATTGTAATATAATATAAAAAGAAAGATTGATTTTAAATGGCTCTTTGTCAAATAGAGGGGAATAACAATTTCCACTGATAATTAGTCGCAAGCTTAACCGAAAGGTTAAGCTTTTTTAATTAGGTTGAAACATATCATTATCCTTAGCTTAA
>JAVWHL010000081.1:0-2679 GCA_036640095.1 Erysipelotrichales bacterium
ATAGACTCAGGCAAAGTAAACGTATCTAATTTAATCACATAAGATCGAATAAAGGCGACTAAACAATAAATAAGTATATATATGGCTAAAGAGTTCGAATAAACAATTGAGAAATAAACGCCACATATCGCAGCAAAGAAATATCTTTCTGCTCCATCAATTGTTCTAACAAGCAAAGCAAACATCATTAAACCAATATAAGGCACAACTGTAATACCTGTTTTCGTATAATTGTATGGCAGAAAATAACCTATCGTACTATCAATAATAAAGCAAATAAAAATAATAAGTAAACATTTAAGCAAATAACTCTCTTTTACTCTCATTATTCATTCACCCTTTGAACAACTGCAACATAATTTAAAGAATCAAAATCAGCACTTGGTTTTACCATACATACAGATTCATAACTATCATTTCCTGCTGTATAATTATTGACAGTTCCAACTAAAATTCCTTTAGGACTTTTACCAATACCGCCTAACCCACTTGTTACAACACGAGCACCTTCTTCAATCTTTTCAGCATCACTTAGCAAAGTAATACGATAACTTTTTGTTTCCAAATCATATTTATTAAGCAATCCATAATATTCATTATCACCACTTAATATCATAACAGGTAATTGACTTTTACTATTTTCATTAGAAAGTAAAGAAACAGTTGCAGAAATCTCATTAGAAGATGTAATAGTTCCAATCATTCCTTGAGAACTAATAACTGCCATACCTTCTTTAACACCAGCCATTTTTCCTAAATCAATTGTAACTTCATTATTCCAACTTTCAGCATCACGAGCGATTACTTTTGTATAATTAACATTATAATCAGTTGGTAAATAATCTATCTTTGTAAGATCTTTTAAATCTTGTAATTCTTTTGACAATGTCTCATTAAGTGCAGCTTCTCTTGTATAATTACCTAATTTTTCTTTTAACTTCGCATTTTCTTCATAAACATCTTTTAATTCATTATATTCACTAAATAAAGAGTTTACATACTGAATAGGTGCCTTAATTAAATAATATTCTATATTCGCAATCGTATCTTTAAACATTGTTTCTACACCTGTTACAGAACGACTTGTAACCAAAGTTACAATTGAAAAAACAACTATAATAACAGTGATAATAATAATCCGTTTATTATGTTTATTCATTTTTTTGTTATTGTTATACAAATTACCACCCCTAATCTTCATACATTATAATATCTATACCCTAAAAAATCAATTTAAAAAGATAAACAATTACTTTTATTGTTTATCTTCAAATAATTTATGTGCTTTCACACTAAAATACTGATTCCATCCCACAATGATATGATCAACAACATCAATCGCCATCATTTCACCAAGTTTTTCAAATTGTTTTGTCAAAGCAATATCCTCTTGGCTAGGAAGAGCATCTCCAGAGGGATGATTATGACATAAGACAATCTTAGCACTACTTACATTAATCGCCTCTTTAAAGACCTCTCTTGGCGTAACAACGCTCATGTTGATTGATCCAATAAAAATTGTTTTCTTTTTTAAAACTCTGTTTTTGTTATCTAAACATAATACAATAAAATGTTCTTGTTTTAAAAACATCAACTCATCTTTAACTCTTTGATAGATTGTATCAGGTGCTAGTAAGGGTTCTTCGATAAACTCAGATGCTTTCAATCTTTTAGCAATCTCAATTATACTTAATATTTCAATTGCTTTCGCAGTTTTTATTCCTTTTAAAGAAATCAAAAAAGCATAATTGACTCTAGAAAGCTGATCCATCCCACCAACTTCATAAAGCAGTCTACGTGATAATTCTAATACTGATTCACTCTTGTTTCCAGTTCTTAATATTAACGCAAGTAATTCCACATTACTTAATGTTTCAATACCATGACATAATGCTTTTTCACGAGGATTCTCCTCTTTAGGTAAAGATTTAATCATGGGTAGTACCCTTAGATAGATTCTCTAAAAGAATTTCTTGAGTCGTATCATATGAAACAAGATATTCTTTAATAATACCCTTTACCTTAGATGAATGTTCCTTCACTTGATTATAATCATCACTAATTAAAGATAATACATAAAATTGATTATCCTTTGTATAATACACACCCTCAAAACCATCATTCTTCAATTCCGACATCTTCTCATCACGATTTTTTTCTTCTTTATAAATTCCTACTTGATAAGCATAATACTTTTTTTGCGTAAGGGAACAAGCATATGTAAATGTTAACATACACATAAAAGAAAAAACAATACTTACAATTATAACCTTCCATTCAAATTTCATTATAATCACCTGGTATATTATAAATGACTTATTTAACTGTCATTATTGATATACCTTTTCCTTTCTCTGTATTTTGTTTAGAATTGAATTGTGAATGTGTACTTTATTATTTTTCACCTGTAGCTTGACTACCTTGGCGAGGTTATTGCCACATTATTGTATCTCAATTGTGATTAGTTAGATAAGTCGATTTTTGAACTTGTATCTCCCACCAGGCTCTTTGATACTTTACTTGTGGTTGTCATATTCACATAAAACGAAAGGATGTGTTTTACATGAATTTTATTTCTATTGATGTTGGTAAATTTGATCATTGGACTTCTGTTACCAACTCGGATGGTGAAGTTCTCATTCAACCTTTTAGAATCTCTAATGATTCTATTGGCTTCAA
>JAVWHL010000082.1:0-2597 GCA_036640095.1 Erysipelotrichales bacterium
GTCTTTAGCTGAATTAACATGAATAGATAAAAAATAATCTGCTTTAAAATCATTTGCTATTTTGGACCTTTCACTAAGTGAAAGATACTTATTCGTAAGCCTTGTAAACTTAACTTCTAGCTCACAACCTTTCAGTAATTCATTTAACTCTTTTCCTATAGCTAAAACGATATCTGCTTCATGTGTTTTATTTTGGCCAACTGCGCCTGGATCACTTCCTCCATGCCCTAAATCAATAACTAATTTTTTCATAAAATCCCTTTTCTCCTTATCCCCCAATTTATCAATATTCTATGTATAATTTAATTATAGAGTTTGGAGGGGATTGAATGGATAAAAAAGATATAAATGCACAAGATTTGAAAAGATATAATTGTAAATTATAATCGCCAACGTCCATTCGGCAAGCTCATGTCCCGTTGCTCAAATATAATCGGAAGAAAAAATCTTAAATTAATATTAAACTAATTACTTAAAACAAATGCGCAAAAATAGCCTACACACTGGCTGCACAGGCTATTTTTCTTGGTTTCTACCAATACTTTTCTAGTTCTTTTTTATGATTTAAATCCTTTTGTTCTTCTAATTTATACTCATCAATCTTATTATCTAAAGTTGTTTTGAAAAACTTATACGAAGTAGCCTTAATAGTTTCAACATCATCTCTATCAAGAGTTATCATAATAGCATCATCAAAGGCTCTTTCCATATATTCATTTTTAAAATCAATTACTTTAAAGTCCTTTTTGAAACTTCTCAAGGCTCCCCTAGCAAATACAGATTCATCAGGAACAAAAACCTCTGTATCAACCTTAACTGTTTCATTTGTTTCACATTTTACATCTAGATTATCTTCTTCATCTAAAGTAACTGAACTCTCTTTAACAAAATTATCCTTAGTAAAATACTTTCTTTTATCCAAATCATTAACTATAAAATCAATAGAATCAACCTTTCTCCCAACCTTATTTTCTTTAATATCTATTTCAAAATATCCAGTATTATTAAGCTCTTTTATCGCTGGAAGTATGACTCTTCTCTTAAAATCATTATATCTATCATATTTATCTTCAATCATTAACAAATCTTTTAACTCATCAATTTTATAATTTACAATAGACTTAGTTCCACTCCATAACCTTAACAAATCATAAAATCTTTGTGCGTTGTTATTCCCTAAACTAAGCCAAATACTCAAATTCACAGGTGTATAACCTGTATCTAAATAACTTTTAAGCAACATATATACTCTTTCAGAACATTCAATTCTAAATATTTTTAATTCATCATCATAATCATATCCATTTATAAAATTATACTTAGACCATATCTTGCCTTTTTTATTAGACTTCTCTTCCATAAAGAAAATATGCTTTGACATTATATCATCTAAAATACGAGTTATTCCTAATACAGTATTGTTCTCTTTTTTCTTAACTAATTTTTTTAACTCATCTAAACTTATTTTGAAACTCATAGAACCACTTTCATCTTTTTGTAATCCATATAACATCATAATAAAAATCCTACTTTCTGCAAGACTTAAGCTATATTTAGCTTTTACTAAAATGTTATTTTTCATTAATACATCATCTTTATATTCTTTAGTCATAACATTATCCATCCCTTTTAAATATCTTCACCATTAAGAATATATTATTATATAAACTGCGTCAATATTTGTAAATGTCGTTTTTATACTCCCCCACTTGTCGCATTTGTTCCCCCATCTGTCGTAGTTACCTCCCCTAGTTGTCGTATTTAAGTCCCCCATTTGTCGTAGTTGCTCCCCTAGTTGTCGCATTTACTCCCCCACTTGTCGTAGTTCAAGTGCTACATATTAGTATTTCCAATACTTCAATACATTCCTAAATACTATTAAATACTATAAATACTTTTTTAAATACTAAGTAAAGACTAGTAAAGGTCTTTTTCTGCACTAAACTAATCTACAAAATGAAATATAACTCAGAAAAAATAATCCTATTTACTTTAATAACATTAATGATAGTCAAACTATAGTTAATGTAGATATCTAAACAAAAAAAATAGCCTGTATATTAACTTGTACAGGCTTTCAGTTTTATTTAGATGTATTTGTATTAAAAGCAAAACTTTTAACCTCTATGCCTTTAATATCTCCACTAACCCAACTATCCTTAATCTTTTCCTCATCACAGTTCATACTATCAGCACTCTTGGAACTTTTTCTGCTCTTAGTTTTTACTTTCTCCATTTTCAACTGCTCTTTTCTCTGATCCTTTGATTTTTGTTTTTGATACTCTTCAAATTTAACTTTTCCAAAATGTTTTACCATAGATTGCTCAGTAATAAGCCAAGTCTTTCCAAACTTTTTAATATCTTTTCCATCAACTAGCTTATCAGTAGCAACTTGTTTCCTTAAATTAGAAGCATCAAACCCATAAATAAGCCCAACCTCAGCAAATGTATATAAACCTTCAAAACTACCTTTAACCATTTAAATCACCTCGTTTTAAGTATTCCCGATATCGTAAATTATAGACTTTAATCTAATATTTAATATTCTCCAAAGAATTATAAAACTCTTTTTTCAAACTCACGATACCGTGTAATAT
>JAVWHL010000083.1:0-2482 GCA_036640095.1 Erysipelotrichales bacterium
AACTGGATTATCACAGAAATATTATCTTATTTAAATAAAAACAATGTTAGTATTAATGAACAATCACTAACTCCTAAAGGTCTAGCTCGTATGTTAGAACTATTAGAAGAAGGATTAATTTCTTCTAAACATCTTAAAAAGATATTTGAAATAGTTAATAAAGAAAATCATGATGATATTGATAAGATTGTCAAAGAAAATAATATGATGATGATAAGTGATCCTGCTCAAGTTAATGAATTTATTGAACAAGTAATTGAAAATAATCCTAAATCAATAGAAGATTATAAAGCTGGAAAAGATAATGCGATTAAGTTTTTACAAGGTCAAATTATGAAAGTGTCTCAAGGTCAAGTTAATCCTAAATTAGCTAGTGATCTTTTAATAGAGAAATTAAAAAATTTATAAGAAAGGAGGAATAATATGAAAGATAAAATTAAAATCTTTGCACTAGGTGGTCTTGATGAAAATGGTAAGAACATGTATTGTGTTGAGATTAATGAAGATATTTATATTATTGAAGCAGGATTAAAATATCCAGATACACAAAATTTAGGTATTGATATTGAAATACCAACTTTTGATTATTTAGTTAAGAATAAGAATCGTGTAAAAGGAATCTTTTTAACACATGCGCATCCTGATGCAATGGGTGCAATTGCCTATTTAATAAAAGAGATTAATGCAACAATCTATGCAACACATCTAACTTCTTGGATAGTTGAAGATCGTTTAAAAGAGAGTGATATTAAAGGATATAAGATTAAGCGTATTAAAGAAAATTCTATTGTACGTTTAGAAAATGGAATTAAAGCTCATTCATTTAAAACAACTCATTCTATTATTCAATCAATTGGTATAGCATTTGAAACTAATCATGGATTTATTGTCTTTACTTCTGATTTTATTATTGATTTTGGTTCAATTGATTCATATCATACAGATATGCATAAATTAGTTGAGATAGCTCGTAAAGGTGTTTTAGTACTTATGAGTGAATCAGTAGGGGCTAGTAAAACTGGTCATACTTCACCAAATCATAAAATTAAAAATAAAATAGAACCTATTATCAGTGATGCACCTGGCCGTATTATTGCCACAGCTTACACTCATAGTATGTATAATATTCAAGAAATTGTAGATGCTGGAATTGAAAACAATTATCGTATTATCTTCTTTAACAAGGAGTTACAAGATTTAGTACATAAACATGAGAAATTAGGTCATCCAATCTTACCTAAAGAGCGTATAGCTCCAATGAGTGATATTGATAAAGGTGATGTATTAGTAGTTATATCTGGTAATGGTATGGATTTATTCAAACAATTATCAAATATTGCAACTAAAGCTGATGATGTTTTAAAACCTAATAGTAAAGATACATTTATTATTGCTAGTCCTGCAATACCAGGAGTTGAAAATCTTTCAATTAAAGCAATTGATGATATCTATCGATTAGAATCAACAGTATTTACTATATCTAGTAAAGAAATTACAAGTATGCATGCTTCACAAGAAGATTTAAAAATGATGATTAATTTATTTAGACCTAAGTATTATATACCTGTTAAAGGTGAGTATACACAATTAGCTGATAATGCTAAAATAGCAAGTAGTATGGGTCTTAATGATAAAAACATAGTTGTTTTAGAAAATGGTGAAGTTATTACTATTGAAGAAGGACACTTACTTGAAAAAAGAGATAAAGTTGAAGTAGATAGTATGCTAATTGATGGTCAAACTGTAAATGATAGTAATGGAATTGTCTTAAATGATAGATTATCTCTATCTCAAGATGGTACTGTTATAGTAGGTGTTGGACTAGATAAAAAGACAAAGGAAATTGTAACTTCAATTGATGTTCAAACAAGAGGATTTGTTTATATTAGAGATTCAGAACATATTATTTCTGAAATAAGAAATATAGCTGAAAAAACAGTAGAAGGTTATGCATATAAAAATGAACAAGATTTTAATGATGCAAAATCAAAACTTAGAGAAAATGTATCTAAATACATTTATAAAGAGACAAATAAAAGACCAATCGTCTTATCAATGATTATAACAGTATAATAAAAAGCACTAACTTTTTAAAAGTTGGTGCTTTATTTTTTTGTCTTGTTAAAATAAAATTCATAATGTTTTTGTGCATCTAGATTATTTTGATAATTACTCTCATCCAAGACTTCAATATCAGTAGCATCTTTAGTATTGTTCCATATAAAATAAGGTAGAACATCATATATAGAATGCTTTTGAGGAGATTGTTTTGAATCAGCATAATTAAATGTCCCCATATTATCAGGATTATTCTTACTAGTTAAAAGATTACCATTAACATCATATACTGCTTCAAATAAGCCATTAGCAGAGATAAACTTTAAATTATACTCTCCCTTTTTACCAAACATATGAAATTGAGCTTTACTTGGCTCTACAATTTCCCACTTAAATAAATCATTCTTATTATGAATTGTATCTA
>JAVWHL010000084.1:0-2410 GCA_036640095.1 Erysipelotrichales bacterium
TGCAAGGTGTCCCTTATATGTCTATAAATACCTTGATTATCTAACGTAGTTGCGTTACAATGTATTAGAAAAACGAATAACTATAGTTAAAGAGATAAAGGAAGTAGGTTAAAGTCCTACACTGTCTCGCAACTGTGATAGCGTAAAGCTTAAGTCAGGAACTTTTACTTTAATTAATAGTACAACTTACGATGGATGGGTGTATTATTTTACTTTTGGCTTGTAAAGACAAATTAAATAAATAATAAACATTATCTTATCGTAGGTAATGTTTTTTTATTTCAATATAGGAGGAATTTTACATGTTAAGTAAAAAACAAAAATCATTTGTGCAAAAATTATTTGTCTTATCATTTGCTTTTGCACTATCAACCCAAACTACTAATGCGATGCACATTATGGAAGGGTTTTTACCAAAAGGATGGTGTATTTCTTGGGGAATAATCGTAATACCATTCTTAGTACTAGGTTATTTCAAACTTAAGGTGCAAACAAAAGAAAATCCAAATGCACTATTATTATTTGCTCTAGCAGCAGCGTATGTGTTTGTTGTTTCAGCACTTAAAATGCCATCAGTTTCAGGGAGTTCATCTCATGCAACTGGGATTGCATTAGGAGCTATCTTATTAGGACCAGCACCGATGTCAATTATTGGATTAATTGTATTATTATTCCAAGCTATTTTATTAGCTCATGGTGGTCTTACAACTTTAGGAGCTAATATCTTTTCAATGGCAATCGTTGGAGCATTCGTAGCTTATGGAGTATATATCTTACTTAAAAAAATGAAAGCACCAGGATGGCTTGCCGTATTCCTTGCAACATTCTTATCAAATATGGCAACTTATGCAACAACATCATTAGAATTAGGTCTTGCATATCCTGATGGAGCATCTGGAGTATTTGGAGCACTTGCTAAATTCATGTCAGTATTCATGGTAAGTCAAGTACCACTTGCTATTGTTGAAGGAATATTCACTGTAATTATCTTTGAAGGAATTAAAAAATACGATGTATTTGGAAAAAAAGGTTTAAAGGAGGTCGCAACTAATGAACAGTAAAGTTAAAGTTGCATTAGGTGTTATCGCAGCATTAATAATAATAGCGGTACCATTTATAGTCTTAGGTGGACACGAATTTGCAGGAACTGATGATCAAGCAGTTGAAATGATTGGAACACTTTCAAAAGGGTATGAGCCATGGGCAGATAGTCCTTTAGAGATTAGTGATGAAGCAGAAGGTTTATTCTTTACATTACAAGCAGTACTAGGAGCATCAATTCTAGGATTCTGCTTAGGACGTATCACATCTAAACCAAAATTAGAAGATAAGTAAAATGAGATTTCTTGATGATGTCTGCGAAGACTCTAAAATAAAGGATATCAAGACATCACACAAGTTTCTTTTCTTTGTTATTAATGTAATATTAATAATTAGTATTGATAATTCCTTATATTCAATTATAAACTTTATCTTACTTACTTTATTATGCGTTTTTCTTTTAAAAGAGGAACGCATAATCTTGTTTAAATTATTACTCATTCCATTAGTATTCTTGATCATGGGTATTATACCAATACTGATACAAATAAATAATGAAAGCTATTTATATTCATTTAAACTATTTAGTTTAACATTAGGAATTACACAAGATAGTCTAGACATAGCTACTCTTACACTATTTAAGGCACTTGCTATTACACTATGTACTTACTTTCTTATTCTTAATACAAATGTAAATAATATTTTCAATTTTATGCGTAAATTAAAGGTTCCAATTTTAATTGTAAATCTATTTGAACTAACATATCGTTTTATTCATGTCTTAGTTGAAAGAACTTTAACATTAAAAAATGCCCAAGAATCAAGAGTTGGTTATTTAAATTTTAGAACTAGTATACAATCGTTTGCATTAATGTTTAAAAATATATTCATTAATGCTTTTGCTAATTTAACTAAGGTTAGAGATGCTATGGATTCTAGATTATATGATAATGAAATTAATTATTATATAGTCGAAGAAGAAAACTCTCTAGCTTTTGGTGTATTTGCATGTTTTTATATTATTGGAATGTTATTGATAGGGTGGTTATTATTATGAGTATATTCAAATTAGAAGATTTTAATTTTAGTTATGATAAAGATAAAAATGCTTTGACTAACTTAAATCTAGAAATTATCGAAAATAGTATTACAGCAATTATAGGTGGAAATGGTGCGGGTAAATCAACATTTCTTCTTAGTTTAAATGGTATTAATCAACCTAATAATGGACGTTTATTATTTAGAGATAAAGAAGTTAGATATAAGAAAAAAGATTTAGTCGAACTAAGACAAAAAGTAGGTGTTGTCTTTCAAAATCCAGATGATCAATTATTTTTAGATGATGGTATTAAGGATATATAGTTTG
>JAVWHL010000085.1:0-2353 GCA_036640095.1 Erysipelotrichales bacterium
TGAAACAGATTATCTTATAATAACATCTATTAATGATAAAGCAACTTATATATATATGAAAAATCAAAATTTATGGGAATTATTATTTAAATGGAGTTGTACAGTTGGAAAGCCATCAACGCCAACAATTAAAGGGGTATTTAAATCAAGTGAAAAATATCCAGCTATAATAGATGGGTCTGCTTTGGCAAAATATGCAACTAATATCATAGACGAATATTATTATCATTCTGTAATATATAATAGCACAGAAGAGTATGTAAGTGATGACAGGCTAGGTGTAGCTATAAGTCATGGATGTATAAGATTAGCAACAAGCAATGCAAAATGGATGTATGATAATATACCTACTAACACAACTATTATTATTAACTAATATTAAATTTAGGCTTTGTTAGACTATTTCGTGAAAAATAAGATATAAAAACAGCTAGAAGTATTGAATCATTTAACTTCTAGCTGTTTTTATATTTTTAATTCGTAATATATTAATATTGTTCGTTAAAACGAATCTATTAATTGAAATTTACCTTTTAACTCCACTGATTTACTTACTTTTTATTTTTAAGATTAGTAAAAATATTTAAAATACAAAGCAAAGTCATTAAGATAAGAAATCTTCTTTCTGATATTATATTTAATATTGCCAACAGCCCTATTATTAAAGAATACATTCCTTTAACTAAATTTATGAAAAAATCAATTTTATTATATCCTTCTTCATACTTTTTATCATATCTTTCTTTTATAGTTCCAACCACAATCAAAAATCCCAAGACAATCATTACTATACTTAATATGGTTATCATCTTCCTACCCCCCCCATAACAATTGCGAACTTTGATTACATTATACATAATATTCAATTATTTTCCAATTACAAAATAGTTTCATTAAATCAAAGGGTAAGTAATTATCTAAGTTAACTCTACATATCTATTTTTAATAGTATTTATCGTAATGCAGGTTTCTTTAGTTGCTACATTTATCAACATATCTTTAATTCTATCACTATTTTTATTTTTCTTGCTTAGTTTTAAAAACTTAAACCAAGCCAAATAGTTAGATATATACTTACTAGATACACCATTAAAAGGCATTAACCATCTCTTAAAACCACTGTGAAGAGCGTTCACATGTTGTAGGTGATAAACACTATCTAACATAGATTTACCTCTAGGAACTTGCTTTAACTCAATATTTAAGTCTTTCTTTATACCTATATAAGACTTATGACTATCAACTACAAAAGTAACATCTTTTCCTAATTTTCCATCGAAAAACCCAACTATTTCATTAGTTGTAATCCTACCATTGCAAACTTCTCCCATAACTATATTTCCTTTACGGTCAATCCCAGTTTCAATACATAGTTGCTCATTAGAGATTCCTCTTTTCTTCTTATCGTTTTTGCCTTTGCCTCTTTTTCTAGGTTCTCTAGGCATCACAAAATTTGGGTTCTTTGAATGGTTCCCTTTATACGAATGACGAATAAAAAATTCATCAACTTCTACAATACCAGCAACTGTATCTTCTTTAAGTGATAAATTGATAACATCCAAAATTCTATGTCTCATATAAAAAGATGTTTTAACCCCAACACCTATTTCAGAAGCACATTCTCTTATACACATACCTAATATCATTAATTCGCAGTACTTTAGCCATTTATCTAACCCTAACTTAGTGCTTGAGAAAGGCGATGAAGTGAACTCATCAAAGTTGCAACGGCATCTTTTACAAAGATATCTTTGTCTGCCATTAGATTTACCATTTTTATAAACATCTTTGCATTGGCATTTTGGACATTCATAACCTTTGGAAAATCGATGTTCCTTGATATTATCTTTAATTTCATCAGAACTAAAAAGAGAAGTTAAAACTCCTTGAGCAATTGAAATTAAATTTTGTAGTTCATCTTTATCAAAATCTTTAATAATGGCTTTTATATCTACTTTCGGCATAATATTAGGTTTCCTTTCTATGAAATATAGTTATTACCTATATTATAACCGATTTTTTGTACTACTAATCACGAAATTGTCTAACAAAGCCTAAATTTATAATAAATATAATATAAAAATGCCGGTAATACATTTTATTATGATACGGCATTTTTTATTGTTGAAAATAATTATTTTTCTGATTTAAGGTTAATTAAATATATAGTTATAAATAGACAAATATAGTATAATAATTAAGAAGAATTTGGTAAAAATACAATTAAAAGGGGATATCATGTCTAAACAAAATAAACATAGAATTTTAGTGATTTTAATATTCTATATGTTTTTTATTTCATTAAATTTATCTTACGCAGAAGAAAGTATAAACTTTAAAAATATAACTATTA
>JAVWHL010000086.1:0-2204 GCA_036640095.1 Erysipelotrichales bacterium
ATATTAATCTTAGTCCAGCCTTAACATCAAAATTATTTAATGCCTCATCTTCCAAACCACCATACATTGCAATACCCACACGAGTAGCTGTACAAAAATCCATTTTATCATAATGTTTTAATAGGGTACCACTATTACTACAATGAATATGTTTAAAATCATATGATAAATTTTCAATAGTTTCTTTAAATTTTGCAAATTGCATATCGAAATATTCTCTTAGTTGTTCACCATCTGCTGTTGCAAAGTGGGTAAAGATTCCTTCTATTTCAATTTTATCATTAGTGCTCAATTGTTCAATAGCATCTTCTATTTCACTTATCTCTTTAAAACCAATTCTATTCATTCCTGTATTTACTTTAATATGTACTTTAATATCTTTAACTAGATTGCAATTAAGTATATGCTCAATACTCGTACTATTTGCGATTGTTAGTGTAATATCATGTTGAGCTGCAATTAAATAATCTTGTTCTCTGATTATACCTAAACAAAGTATCTTCATATCTTTAATATATTTTCTAACAATTAAAGCTTCATCTAGTGTTGCAACAGCAAGTCCATCTGCCTTTGAAGCTTGAGCCATAGTAGCCATTTCAATGATTCCATGCCCATAGCCATTTCCTTTTATAACTGCATATAAAAATTTATCGCTTGAACATTTTTCTTTAATCTCTTTTAAATTTGATAACATTGTATCTACATTAATTTCAAGGTAACTATCTCTATAATAATTATTCATAATATCTATTTACTCCTTTAATCATTCTTAAATTATTTTTGTATATATATTTTAGAATAATCATCTTAACAAAAAAATCTACATTTCTTAAGATAATAAATATATACTTATTTAATCTAATTCTATCAAGTAAAGTACTTTTTAGCAATAAGAAAAAAGTAACAACTATTATAGTTATTACTTTAGAGCATGTACTAATCTTGTTAATGATTTTACATTTATTTCAGGAATTGTATTTAACCAATGATCTTCTGTTATTCTTCCAGCTAATTCATCATCTCTATCTCTAAATGCATCTATTATCTGAGCATGCTTTAAATGAGACTTTGGATATGACATATCTGAATTAAATATTAGCACTTCAATACGTTGTACTTGCATTAACAAATCATCACTAAAATTTTTAATATATGGATTACCTGTTAAATCTATAATATAATTGTGAAACTCTTTATCAACATTCATCATTTCCAAGAAATTATTACCTTCAATTGCTATACGCATTTTTTCATTTATTTCTTCTAAGTCTTTAATGTTATCTTCTTTAATAGATAAGCAGGCTATTCTTGATGCTAATCCTTGTATTAGAGCAAGTGGTTCATATAGATTATAGATATCATCAATATTTATTTCAGTTACAGTTGTACCTGCTTTTGGTGTGCTAACTAGGAAATTCTTTGATACTAAAAATTGTATTGCTTCTCTAATAGGCATTTTACTAATACCAAGTTCTTTTGCTATTTGTACATCATCTATTTTTTGCTTAGGTTTATATTCTCCAGATATAACACGTTCTCTAATATAATCATAAGCTAAATCTTTAGCACTCTTTTTTTGCATAAACCATTCCTCCTCTTTGATAGATTATATCAATTATCTTTATTTTTAGCAACTATTCATCATAGAATAGAAGTTAAGGACATTTTGTACTCATATCAATGTAAGCGTTGTCATTTTATAGTATTTAGTTTATAATTAATAATGGATAACATGCTAGAAAGACTACATTGTTAACTATAAAAGTAAATTATTGTATAGTTTACTTATTCTAAAAAATAATTGGAGGACATCATGGATAAAAATTTAGCTTTAGATTTAGTCAGAGTAACAGAGGTAGCAACAATAAAATCTGCAGAGTATTTAGGTAAGGGTGACAAAAACGCAGCAGATCAAGCAGCAGTTGATGGTATGAGAAGAATGTTTAATCATATTGATGTTGATGGAACAATCGTAATTGGTGAAGGTGAAATGGATGAAGCACCAATGTTATATATAGGTGAAAATGTTGGTAATGTGACTAGTTCATGTGAACATATAGATATTGCAGTAGATCCTTTAGATGGAACTACTTTAGTTGCGGCATTAAAAGATCATGCAATTAGTGTTATTGCTGTAACACCAAAAGGTAAAATGTTACATGCTCCTGATATGTATATGGATAAAATATGTGTTGGGCCAAAAG
>JAVWHL010000087.1:0-2125 GCA_036640095.1 Erysipelotrichales bacterium
CCAGTAACTTTTTGCATTGCACAAGATATGGTTGCGCTAAGAGCAAAAAGAGATTTAATTTATCCTAAATTTCTTTTCGCGGCTTTACGCTCGCAAGAGGTTCAAAACCAAATTAAAAATTTAAATGTAGATGGTGTTATTCCTCACTTTAAAAAGGCTGATTTTAATAAACTAAAATTACCTAATCCTTGCTATAAAAATCAAAAAATTATTGGTGATTTTTACTTTAATTTCTGTGAAAAAATTAATCTAAATAACCAAATTAACCAAACTTTGGAATCTAAGCAGGAAGGCAAAGATCCTGAACTTACTGCTATGTGTGCCATTAGCGGTAAAAGTGAAGTGGAACTTCAGCAAATGACTGAAGATGATTTGGCTGAATTGCGAGCAACTGCTTCGCTATTTCCTGATGAGTTGATGGAAAGTGAGTTAGGGGAAGTGCCAAAAGGTTGGGAAATATTAGATATTGATAAAACTACCTCATTAATTATTGACCATCGAGGTAAAACACCTAAAAAATTAGGTTCTGATTGGTCAGATACAGGTATAACGGTTTTATCTGCTAAGCATATTAAAGATGGATATATTGTTAATCGTGAACAACTTAGATTTGTTGATAGAGAACTTTATAATAAATGGATGAAAGAAGAATTAGAGGAAGGTGATATTCTCTTAACATCAGAAGGACCTATGGGTGAAATGTATTATTTGGCTTCTGATGAAAAGTATTGCTTGAGTCAAAGACTTTATGCTTTGCGTGCTAATACTGATTTAATATCTTCAGCATTTTTATATTTTTGGTTATTAAGTCCTTATGCAAAATCAGATATGAATGGACGTGCTACAGGTACGACAGTTGTTGGTATAAGACAATCAGAGCTTAGAAAGGTTAAAGTTTTGACTCCACCAAAAAATATTTGTGATTTATTCAATGAAAAAGTGAAAGCTAATTTAAAACAGATAGCACTTAATAATAATAAGTCCGTAGATTTAGCTCATATCAGAGATATTTTGTTACCGAAATTAATGGCAGGTGATTTAACTCTAAGTGTAGGTTGTTAGATGAGTAATCAAATCATTATAAATGCTTTAGCATATATTGATAATTCTACAGATCGTTATAAATTAAAAAGAACGGTTTTAGCAATCAATTCAGCATATGCTGATGGTGAATCAGGATTAATCGTTGGTCAGTGTAAATCATTGGTTGAAGGTCTTTGTAAATCAATATTGGATGAAAGTAAGATTCCTGTTGAGGCTGATATAAATTTAAGTAAATTGGCGAAGAAAGCAGTTCAAGAGTTAGCTAAAAATTCTGATGAATGGAAAGAACAAAAAACTAATGAGGCTTTTAAGAAGCTAATAAATAGTTTTTCCTTAACGTTGGAAAATGCAATGTCAGCTATAGGAACTTTAAGGAATGAATATTGTCCATTGGCCCATGGGAGAAGCTCACAGCATATTCCTTTAGATTTTGTATATGCTGAGTTTGTTGCACAGCAAACCGATGCAATTTTATTATTTTTTTTAAAATTATTAGATCACTCTAATTCATTAAAACCAGAGCCTATTAGATATCATGAAAATTTAGAATTTAATGAATATGTAGATGAGCAACACGGTAGTTTGAATATTTTTGAGGATATGTATTTAGCTTCAGATATTTTATTTCAAATGAATAAAAGCAAGTATCAAGTAGCCTTAGCAGAATATAAAGAGAGTTTGGAAGAAATAGAGGGGCAAGAAATTGATTAATGAAATTACTTTGGAATTGAATTGCTTAGCTTGGTTTGAACAAACGGGGTGGAATGTTTTAAATAGTTCTGAGTTGTCACCTGATAGCAGTAACCCATTACGGAAAGACTATAAACAAGTCTTAATTGAATCAGACCTACACGCTGCATTTGAACGATTAAATCCGCATCTTCCAATAAACTGTTTTGAACAAGTCTTACAAAAGCTGAATCAACCTGAAAGTTTAGATCTTGTCACCAATAACCGTGCCTTCCATCGTATGTTATTGGAGGGTGTACCTGTCACGTATAAGAAGCAAGATGATTGGGTACACGACCATGCTTTTTTGGTGGATTTCAACCATGTGCATCAAAACCGATTTGTTGTGGTC
>JAVWHL010000088.1:0-2102 GCA_036640095.1 Erysipelotrichales bacterium
ATAAAGCACGTAAAGAAAAAAGAGGCGTAGTCCCACTATGTTCTTATGCAAATAGATTATTTGAAGAAGAATTTGAAAAGTATAGTGAAGTTATTAACAAATAGGAAGTGATTAGATGTATAAAATTATATGTGTAGAAGATGATGTTAATCTTGCTTTACAACTAAAAGAAGCACTTGAGCGTTTTAAGTATGAAGTGCTTCTTGTTAGTGATTTTAGTAATGTTGATAAGTTTATATTAGATAATGAACCTCATCTTGTGATTATGGATGTTAATTTACCAAGCAATGATGGGTTTTATTGGACAAACTTAATTAGACAACACTCTAATGTTCCAATTCTTTTTATGTCTAGTAGGGATGAGCGTCTTGAACAAGTAATGGCCATGAGTATTGGTGCAGATGATTATATTACTAAGCCAATTGATTTAGAATTAACAATCATTAAAATACAAGCACTTTTAAGACGTGTTTATGATTATGAAAATTCTAAGAGTAGTAATGTATTGAAATATAATGAGTTAGAGTTAGATTTAAATAAATTTGAATTAAGATATAAAGATAAAGTGGATTCATTAACTAAAAATGAGTTTAAAATATTACAAAAATTAATGCTTCATCAAAATGAGTTTGTTAAAAGGGAAGTCTTAATGGATTATCTATGGGACAATAACTCATTTATAGATAATAATGCTTTTAATGTTAATTTATCTCGTTTAAGAAAGAAGATTGAATCAATATATGGTGAAGATTTGATTGAGACAAAGAGAAGTGTAGGTTATCGTTTTGGCTAAATCAAGGTTATTATATTTTCTTTCGATTACAACTTTTTATGTATCAATTTTAATCTTGCTTATAACATTTAAGAACATTGATAATCAATTTAGTATTAGTGAAAGTTCTTTTCAAAATATAACGTCTATTTTAACAGCCATATATTTATCTTTTGTTTTACTTGGTCTCTATGCAATTAATAAGCACAATAGGCTTAAAAGAAAGCAACTTAGAGCATTTGTGGATAGTGAGAATATTATTGATGAGTATCAAAATGATGAGATAGTAGTTAGATTATATGAAAAACTATTTCTTGCTAAACAAGCAGGTATCAAACTAAATGAAGAACAAGAGAAGTGGGTGCATGATATAAAGCTTCCATTAGCAACCTTAAAATTGTTCATTGAAAATAATAAGCATAAATTAGATAGTAAAGATACTCGTTTATTAGAGATTATTGCTTTAGAATTAGAGAGTAGTATAAATAAGAAGATAATGTTTGATAAGATAGAACTTGAAATTGATGATTTTAAAATTGAAGAGTTTAACTTTAATCACTTATTAAATGAAGTAATTAGAAAGTTTAGACCTAGTTTTATGTTAAAAGAAATTAGTTTAGATATTATCTTAGAAGAAGTAAATATAGTAAGTGATCAAAAGAGTGTTAGATATATTTTAGAACAGATAATATCTAATGCGATAAAATATTCTTTTAAGCAAAGTGTAGTAAGAATTTATGAAGAAGAAGGATATATAGTAATAGAGAATACGGGAGATGCAATATCTAATCAAGATATTAATAGATTGTTTGATAAAGGCTTTACTGGCGTTAATAGTGGTAGTAAAGGGATGGCATCTACTGGTTTAGGTTTGTATATGGTAAAGAAGAGTATGAATCATTTAAATCATGAAATTAAAATAAAGAATAATGAAAATATTACTAAAGTATTATTAAAATTTTAACAAGCTTACGCTTGTTTTTTTTGTTTATTACGATATTGTAATGTTTATTGTTGAATTGTAATATTATTTGAATGCAGATTAATCATAGACTAGATATAATTTAGATGTATTAGAAAGGAAGATGTTTATGATTAAATGTAGTAATGTAACAAAACTATATGGGGCACAAGTTGCCTTAGATGGTATTGATTTAGAAATAGATAATGGAGAGTTTATTGCGATAATGGGACCATCTGGTTCAGGTAAATCAACTCTATTAAATTTACTTGCAGGAATTGATAAAGTAAGTAATGGGGAAGTATTATTTGATAACCAAGATTTTAAAGATTTGAAAATAAAAGATTTAGAAAAAATTAGACAAATAGA
>JAVWHL010000089.1:0-2023 GCA_036640095.1 Erysipelotrichales bacterium
ATTCCTACTGCATCTACTCCTGCATCAAACCATTCTTTTAGGTTATCTACTTTAACTCCTCCAGTGACCATTAGACTCACTTGTGGTAATGGTGATTTTATTGCCCCTACATAACTAGGTCCAAAAGCACTACCTGGGAATAACTTGATAACTTCACTTCCAGCTTCCATTGCTGTTACTATTTCTGTAATTGTCATACATCCTGGAATATATGCAACGCCATAACGATTACACATAATAGCTGTTTCATGATTAAATGATGGTGAAACGATGTACTTAGCTCCTGCTAAAATAGCCATTCTTGCAGTTTCGCTATCGAGTACAGTTCCAGCACCAATACAAACTTTTGAATCATGCTTATAAAGTTCTGTTAAAGAACGAATGATCTCAGATGCATTGGCATTTGTATAAGCCATTTCAATAGCCTTTAATCCACCTTGAATACAAGCTTTAGAGATATTGACACCTTCTTCAAGACTATTTCCTCTAATAACTGCAACAAGAGCTTGTTTCTTTAATTCATTAATAATATTTGATTTAGACATAAAGTTCTCCTATCTTGATATATCTATTTGATTATTTAATAATGCGATAACCGTTTCTTTTGATTCGTACATATTATCACCATTAAGTGTGCATTTCAAAGTGCCTGACGCTACAGCAAAGTCAATAATATCTTGTAATGATTTATTGTTCATAATTTGATATAATGCTCCAGCAACAAATGCATCACCACTACCAACTCTCTCTAATATATTTGTTTGTAAACTTATTGATTTATATAGCTGGTTTGAATAAGCATAAGCACTATAGGTGTTCATTTGATTTTTATCAATATTTCTCAAAGTATGAAAAACTGCTTTAAAATGATATTTTTCCTGTAACTCCATCATGCGTTTTTCAATTAATTTATCTGTTGCATGAGCCCTATCAAACATGTTAATATCATTTTCATCTTTCATGATAGGATCTATTCCAAAGCAATAATCTGCATACTTAGCAAACTTGCTAAATTCAACTTTAGCATCATCTATAGATATCATTTTGGTACGTAAATTAAGATCCATAGAAACAATAATGTTTCTCTTTTTTGCTTCTTCTAAAAGAACTAGTAAAACATTACGAACGTGTGCAGAAATAGCGACAGTAATCCCACTAAAGTGAAAATGTGTTATACCACCAAATAATTGATTAAAATTAATAAGGGATACATCAATATTATTAATACTTGTAAATTTACGGTCATAATAAACTTCACTATTACGTACTCCATAACCATTGATAAGATAATACATACCTAAACGATCACCACATCTTTGAATAGATGTAGTATCAATTTGATTGGAGTTTAAAAAATTAATAAATGATGTACCAATGTTATCATTAGGGATAGCAGTGAAAACAGATGTATGAGTACCAAAACCTTGCATATTTCTTGCAATGTTAACTTCTGAACCACCATAATAAATTTGACTACTCACATTATTAGAAAGCTTTTCATAATGAGAAGGAGTAATTCTAATGAGTGGTTCTCCAAATAATAATATTTTAGACATAATTAATTTCCTTTCAAAAAACTGTCATCTAATGATGACAGTTAACTATTACAAAGTATACTTATAACTATTTTTATACTGGGAGGATAAAATATAGAATATATACTTACTAGATAAGTCCCTTTAAATAATCCGCAATTTCTTGAACTTGACAATTATCAAAGAAGTATTGTTTGAATTTTTCTCCAGCAATTGTTTCTTTTAAGAAATCTTGATCGATATTCTTTAAGATTGTTAACATATCTGTATGTGTAATGTTTTTAATTTCATTTAAGATACGAGCATTTCTTTGTTCAGGAATAACTCTCTCTTTTGGATATCCAGCACCAAATTCTTCAGCAAATAACCTTTCAAAGATTAATGTTAGATTCAACTCAGCACCCCAACCAAATCCTTTGGCATAAGGAATTGATAATGCATTACCACCATTGATTTGTGAGAATAAATAAGCATCAGTTGGTTCTGCT
>JAVWHL010000090.1:0-1995 GCA_036640095.1 Erysipelotrichales bacterium
ATGATTATATACATCTTCTATTGTGTCATTACCATTATGGTCATTTTCAGTATGATTTCGATATACCTTTTGATAATAATCTAGCAGAACGAGATCTAAGAATGACTAAGGTTAAACAGAAAATATCAGGAACTTTTAGAAGTTTAGACGGTGCTAATGCATTTACTAGAATTCGCGGATATGTATCCACGATTCGAAAAAATGATTTAAACCCTTTAGACTGCATAAAATCGATATTTACATTGAATCCAATAGATCCAACCTTAGTGTAACTAAGATATAAATAGAGATATTACTGAATGTGATATCTCTATTTCCTGTATTTTAAATTATATCAAAAATAAATTAAATTAATATAGCTGAATAGTTACTTTCTTTATTTATTATCCATTATTTTACAGTTAGTTTGTATTATTTCCCTACCCATAATTTCACCTTAATTATAACTAATATCATTAAAACTTTTTAATCCACATAAATCACGTATAGCTTTTCTTCCTAGTGTTATCGCAGCATCGCTGTACGGAATTGGAGCACTAGTACACTTATATACCTTGCACTTTTTAGACTCTTTATTAGCTTGAAATACCGTTAACGGTAACTTCGTAATGATATTATCTATAACCTCATTCGGAATAATATTTCTATAAATTTTATCCACGGTATCAAATAATCTATTGCTAAACTTTTCCGCTAATATTTTAGATAAATTATCTGCACCATTAATAGACCAGCTCATTTTTCTACCTTTCATTCTTTGAGCTAATACATCACATATATTATGTTCCATTGTTCCTAATTGCCTGTATTCTATGCCTTCCGGCGGCGTAGGCAATACTATGTTACTTCTTGATTTATACGGTACTAGACCTTCACGATTATTAACTAAATAATCATATAAATCAGCAAGTTTTTTTAAAGATTTATCATCATCACAATTAAGTATCATCATATTTACAATAGTTTCTAATCCCTTATCAATATTACCATCTCTAAACATCTTTAATAATTGCTTCTGCGCTTTCTTATCACTTACCTTACGCATAATAGCTTGACCAATATGAAATGGATCTAATTGAAAATGTATATCTTGATCTTCGCAAGTTGATTTTATCCACTTTGCACCATCTCCATTTAATATCCTAGTTTCTATTTCATCCATATTATATTTTTCTGCAAGCGTTGCTTCTGTAAGATTTTTGAAATGATTTGAATTATTAAAGCTTGCACAAACAGTTTTATCAACAACTGCATATTCTTTTTTACTACCTGGGCGTAAAGCCCATCCGGTATATGAAATTGCCAATTTTATTTCTTTCTTTTTACTTTTACCTTTCGGTCTATCCTTACCTTGCATATATATCCAAGCTCCATCTTGTTCTTGAAATAAAACTTGAACTTCCTTATCACCTTTTAACTTATTCTGTTTATTCAAATCAATTTTACGTTCTTCTAACTCTTTAATCTTTTCTCCCACAGTTTGAACTACGTTCCAAACGCCTTGAGCACTAATTTCTTGATTACACATCATTTTAATATTTTCTGATGTTTTTCGAAATGAAAGTTCCGACACGTTAGTTAAAATTGTCTCTACAAGATTTATAGATACATTACCTACTGTATCCATCCCTAAATATTCATCCAGAAGATACTTAGTTGCTTTCTTACCATCTTCAAGTTTAAATTCATAAATACGTCTAGAGTATTCCACATCCCCCATAATAGTCCTTAAACAAGTTTTCTTCATACCTTTATTACGATAAAGCTTCGTATCTCTTTCTTTAAGCAAATTTTCGTCTAAGGATTCTAAAATACTCCTTAATGCATTACAAGCCTCATCACAAGCATATTTATAAAGTTTCTTCTCTAAATCCTTGAAAGTAAAACCAATATCATTTAAACTAAGTTCATACATAAATTCATCTCCATTCTATTTTGTCTCAGCAACTTAATTATAATGGATAATTTATGTATTGTGGAGATGCTTTTGCATCT
>JAVWHL010000091.1:0-1951 GCA_036640095.1 Erysipelotrichales bacterium
ATCAATGACAACATCATCACCTTTATTAAATCCTGGCCATTTTCTCATGTGTATCAGCGGAAACTGTTCTTCTCTTTCATCTATGAATAACATCCCTCCAATAGATAGATACCCTTTATCATCAACCATTCTTGTATTGATCAATTGTTTCATAGAAATATCTTCTAATGTATCGTTCATTTCTTTGTATTTTTCATTAAGGGAATTAATTGTATAATCATTAATAGCTATAATAAAATTATATCATATGATCTTTGTTGAAAGTAGGCTAAAATTAGGATAAAATATAATTGAGGTGATTTGATTGAAGCGTAAAAAACTATTGATAGTTAATATCATTGTATGTATGATTGCAATTGCATTATTAATTATGACGGCTTACAATATGGGTATAGCGGCTGATGAAAGAACTCCTATGACAACATTTTTTAGTGAGAATTATTTATACCTCTTATCCATACTTCTAATTCTTATATTTGTTGCAATTTCAAACTATTTTATTTATTATCAATCTGTTGAATAAAATATAATTTAAAAAAGTTAGAATTTCAATTCTAACTTTTTTATTTAGTTTCTTATCTTAATGATACATTAATATAATTAATTACATGCACTACCTACAAACCCCCAGTAACCCTTATCCGGTTTTGCTGGCTCTAGATTATATGGATTTTTAGCTGCGCCTGCCCAATCTACATGACATGTATATTGATGATACATACTATTACCAGAAGTTGGATTTCCTTTTCGAGCGTAGTACCAAGTATTATCATCATAATGAGCAGTTAGAAGCAATCTCCATGATTCCTCTTTATTCAGTCTACCCGCTATTGTATGATATACACTTAAACTCATTACTCCATCTCTTCTAATCCAAGCTACTTTACTAAAAAATCTTTTATAGTTTTGAAAATCTTCAGTGAGTACCAATGATCGAGAGTTAGAATTGTAAAAACTTTCCATTATGTTGTCAATACCTTTTACTGCATCATATATTACATATTCTTCTGTTATATCTGTACCATATAAATTTTGGTCAACCTGTACAGGATCAAAGTAATTAATATCCAATCTTGGAATACCATCTTTATCATCATTTTCTTCCTCATTGGCATTAACCTGAGTAAATCCAATTGTAGATAGTGTAAAGGCAAAAACCAAACCTAATCTTAGAAACTTTTTCATTTGTATTTCCTCCTCTTAAATTCACATCTTTGTTGAGTTTCGTGTTTGGTAGCATAAATGCAAACATTTATGCTTGTATCAAGTATCTATCCACAGATTGATTTTCAATACAGCGTCCTACAGTTAATCTTTTTACATATATATATATGGTTTAACATTTACTCTGTCAATTTTCCATATAAACAGCAACTTTATGACTGTCTTCTCTTTTCTGTTGCACAATTTTATATGTGCCTTACCCGTATTTATTATATGATAATATACTGTAAATATCAATCTTTTTTCTCTTCATTTTTCTTGTTCACTTGAAACTAGATCATCCATCCATTCTTCTTCTTTCTTCATTAACTGCTTAAAATTAACCGTCCCGGTTCCTTTGTTCGATACCTTATTCTTCATTGATTGATCCACCGTTTCTTTAATATTGAAATACTGCAACTTATCTTTTTCAATTTTATGCTTCGACCAATCCGGTTGGGTTGCAAAAACATATTCATTAAACGGTGGTAGTTTAACGATATAAGGATTCCATTCGGTTGATGTTAATAATGATCTACCCTTTTCAAATTGTTTTAGACGTTCTTTTGTTATGACTGGTCTTTCTTTATAGTCTTTTTCTTTTGCATCATAAACAAGTTCGCTGCCTGCCATTTGTTCAAACTTTTCAGCTGCTCCATCATGCTTCGAATTTAGATATAAAACATGGGTAGAGTTATCTTCAATGATTGCTGCACCATTTTTTTCATATCGATCCATTAATTGCTCC
>JAVWHL010000092.1:0-1863 GCA_036640095.1 Erysipelotrichales bacterium
GCTAATTCAACAATACGATATATTACATAATTAGATATTCTTATTGCATCATTTTCATTTACTTTTTCACTAAATTTTACCATATCTATATCTATGCTCTTGAAGAGTATTTTCCATCAGCAGTAGTAACAATTACTTTTTCATTATTTTCAATGAATAGAGGAACTTTAATATGAAGACCAGTTTCTAAAACAGCATTCTTAGTTGCATTAGTTGCAGTATCTCCTTTAATTCCTGGTTCACATTCAACTATTTCTAATGTTACTGAATTAGGTAGAGAAATACCAAGAATTTCTCCTTCATATCTTGTAACATCAATATTATCGTTTTCTTTTAAGAAATTCATTTCCCATTCAATTGTTTCTTTAGGAATTGAAATTTGCTCATAAGTAGAATTATCCATAAATACTAAAGCTTCTCCTTCATCATAAAGATATTGCATTGAATCTTTATCAATATGAGCTTTTTCAACTTTAATACCTGCATTGAATGTTTTATCAATTGTTGCCCCAGTTCTTAAATTTTTAAGTTTAGTTCTAACAAATGCGCTACCTTTACCTGGTTTAACATGTAAGAATTCTAAGACATTATATAGTGCCCCATCTACTTTTATAGTAATACCTGTTTTTAAATCATTTACACTTATCATTATTTTGTTCTCCCATCTATATATATTAATTCTTTGCTTGATCGATTAAGCTGAATTGCACCATCTTTTGTTATTAAGACATCATCTTCTATTCTAATACCACCTAATTCTGGAATATAAATACCAGGTTCAATTGTAATAATTTGATTTGTCTCTAATATCTCGTGAGATGTTGGTGAAACATATGGTAATTCATGAATTTCTAATCCAATTGAATGACCAAGTCCATGATTAAAGTATTCACCATAGCCTTGTTCTTTAATATAGTTACGAGCAATAGCATCTACTTCACTTGCCTTCATACCTGGTTTGATATTATCACAAGCTAATTGCTGAGCTTCTTTAACTACATTATATATCTTAACTAGTTCTTTATCAGGATTAGTACCAACAACAAAACTTCTTGTCATATCAGAACAATAACCATTATAAAAGACTCCAAAATCAATTGTTACAAAATCATTTTCTTCAATTAATTTATCACTAGCAACACCATGAGGCATACTACCTCTTTTACCACTAGCTACAATTGTTTCAAAAGACATACCAGTTGCACCTTGATCTAAAATGAATTTATTTAATTCATTTGCAATTTGCATTTCACTCATACCTATTTTTATAAATTCAAGAATATAATCATAAGCATCATCTGTTATTTCAATTGCTTTTTTTATTGTATCAATCTCTTCTTGATTTTTAACCATTCTAACTTTTTTTAGTGAGATTGGTTTTAAATCAGCTTTCAATTGTTGTTTAAAATAAGCATAACTTTCATACAACATATTATCTTGTTCAAACCCTAAATTTTTAATATTATTTTCTTCAATAGTATCATTTAATTTAAAAAGTAAATCTACATTAGTAATTAAGATAACATTAAAGCCTATACATTGTGCTGTTGCTTGTTCATAATAACGAGAATCAACAAAGATATACTTTTTATCCTTAGTTATTAAAACAGTTGCATCACTACCTGTAAATGATGATAGGTAACGTATGTTAATTAATGAAGTAACAAATACTCCATCTAAATCATTTTTAATAATTATATCGTTTATATTCATAGTTTTTCACCCTCTAATATTATATCACACTTTTTTTATAATAAAAACAACTAGAATCAACTAGTTGTCTCAATTCTGATTCGAATATGATAATGTCTTAAGTAATCGAAAATGAAAATGTCCCATTATTTATATTTTAGAGATATAATT
>JAVWHL010000093.1:0-1715 GCA_036640095.1 Erysipelotrichales bacterium
TACACTCTGATTATTTACTGAGATCTGAAAACTTGAATCATTGTTAGAGTTCTTTTCTGAAGCACTAACAACTCCAACTGAACTTGTTATCAACATACACATTGATAACATTAAACTCAAAAATTTCTTTTTCATAATATTCCCTTCTAGAAATCTTCTTGGATTTCACTCTCATAGTTTAATTGAATACAATTAATTGCTGCTCTTGCATCCTTAATAATTTTCATAATATCTTGGTAAGTAATATCGTCTTTAAGAGCGAATAATAATTCCATTACTAACGCCATATTCATACCGGATATTACAAACACTTGTTCGATTTGAGTTAATTGCATTAATGCCGTATGAACACTGCCACCTAATATATCGGTGACAAAAATATGTGTTTCCTTTGTTCTTTCTATTTCTTCACGTTTCTTTTTCGCATAATCTTCAGGGTTTTCACCAGCTATCAAGCTATATATTTCTAAATTATTCGTAAGATCACCAATAATCATCTTTAAACTATCTGCCATCCCTAACGATAAACCACCATGTGTTGCTAAAACCAATTTTGCCATACGTTTCACTCCCTTCACTTTACTATAAGCAAATACCATGCCAACATTAAAAAAGCCCCATTTCAGTAGGGCTTTTCATTTAACAATTCAATTAAGCGACTCTAACAAGATAATTAGCGACGCTATAATGAGTTCTCATCTTCTTTTTCTTTATTTCCTTTTTCACTTGCATCATTTTCTACATAATCGTAGATAAAGCCAATTTCAGGTGGCATCACTTCAATCATATAATAATGTTCAATCGGTGAGAATGCTGCTTTTACGCATTGAATAAAATGTTCTTGTTGCTTCACAAAATCATTAATATTAGGATATTGATCAATATCTTGATGCATTACCAATCGCTCAATTAAGCAACATACATGAACGTATAACCCAACACAGGTATTATTAGAAAACGAAGTTTGTAATCGTTGTTGCAAGTCTTCAATAGCACTAGAAACTTGTTCTAATAGCTTTGTTGGATTTAAAATAGTTAAAGAATTCATAATATTTGTTAATGAGAAATTCTTTAAAATATTCGTTTTAAATACCTTCATATCATCAATGCTTAAGTAATCTTTAAAATAATGATGTAATTTATCTAGTGAAACATTAATAATTAAATCTTCAATTGGAATAAATGGTACATCATCTAAATTAGGATTCAATGTACCAACAATACAAATTACCTCATATTGTTCAAAGAAAGTTGAGTTTAATTGTTTTTCAATTAATTCATTATAATCATACGTTAATATTTTAACAACTAATGATTTAGGAATACTTTCTTCTAGTATCTTCTTTAAACGATCTGCTGTTCCAAGTCCACTCGCACAAGAACACAAGATAACGGGATCTTTATGATGGTAGTGAATAATATGATGGGTTGGTAAAGCCGCTTGATCGACTTTCTTAAAGATGGTTTCGAGTGATTCACCTTGGCGAATTCCATTTCCTACTTCCAATGCCATTTTGATTGTTACATTATTAATAATTCCAATGTTGGCATGGGCAGATGATGATATACCTTTATGGATATCTTCTAAAGAACCCATATCGACTAATAAAACAATTTCATCGTAACTACCAATTTTATTTAAATAATCATTTAACTGTTCAACAATTTCTTCATTACTAACTTGTAAAGGCATATCAATGGCATCAAAGATATAT
>JAVWHL010000094.1:0-1652 GCA_036640095.1 Erysipelotrichales bacterium
TAAAGTTGAAAAACTATTCCAAATGACTAACTTTAGTAGTGAAGAGGGTATTGCTCGATTTGCTAGAATGATGAGATTCTATGGTATTGATGATGCTTTAAGAAAAGCAGGCGTTAAAAATAAAGATTTAGTAAGAATTGAAGAATTTGTTTTTGAATTTATTGACTAGGAGAATTATAATGGAAAAATATATTGAATACTTAGTTAGTTGGTTACAAGAAAAAGTTAAAGAAACTAAAACTAATGGTATTATTGTAGGAGTATCTGGTGGAATTGATTCTGCAGTTGTTGCAGCCTTAATTAAAAGAGCATTTCCTAATAATAGTATGGGGTTAATAATGCCATGTCATTCTTCACAAAGTGATGTTGATGATGCATTAATAGTTGTAAATGAATTAAACTTAGATTATCGAATAGTTAATTTAGATAATACATTTAATGCTTTAATAGATGATGAAATCAAATCTAAAATTGAAGTTAGTTCTAATTTTAAAATGGCACAAGCTAATACTAAAGCAAGGCTACGAATGACTAGTCTATACGCTATTGCACAAAATTATGGGTATCTTGTGAGTGGTACTGATAATGCATGTGAGTGGTATACTGGCTATTTTACAAAATATGGTGATGGAGGAGCAGATATTGCACCTCTAGTTCACCTAAGTAAAAGTGAAGTCTTTGAAATGGCGCGACTTTTAAATGTAAATAGTAGCATTATTAATAAGAAGCCAAGTGCTGGTTTAATTGAAGATGTTAGTGATGAGGATGAAATGCAAGTAACATATGAAGAATTAGAATCATATATGCGTGGTGAAAAAGTTAATCAAAAAGCTACAAATAGAATTGAATTCCTTCATAATGTTAGTGAGCATAAACGTTCTATTATCGCAATGCCTTTAAAGAAAGTAAGTGATATGTAATGATTGGTTACTTAAAAGGAAATGTTATTATTATTAATAAAGATAATATTGTTTTAGATGTTAACAATGTTGGTTATCGTATATTAACACCAATGCCATATGAATATATTTTAAATAATGAATATCAATTTTATGTCTATACACATGTAAGAGAAGATCAAATATCATTATTTGGTTTTAAAAGTAATGATCAAAAAGATGTTTTCTTACAACTAATCTCTGTAAAGGGAGTTGGACCTAAAACTGGATTAGGAATTTTATCAAGTATTGATCATAATGAATTAGTACAAGCTATTGAAGCAAATGATATTAACTTCTTAAAGAAAATGCCTGGAATAGGGCCAAAATCAGCGGCTCAAATTGTATTAGATTTACAAGGTAAATTAATTGTTGATACAACTAATACTAATCATGATCTAAAAGAAGCTCTTGAAGCTCTTGAAGCTCTTGGTTATAAAAATGCTGAAATTAAGAAAGTTGAAAAAGGATTATCTAATCAAAAATTAAGTACTGAAGAGTATATTAAAGAAGGTTTACAATTATTGTTAAAGTAGGTGAAATAAATGTCACGTTTGTTTGATGAAGTAGAATCAAATGAGGAAGCTAGTGATTTAAGCTTAAGACCTCAATATCTAGTTGAATATATTGGACAGGATAAAATAAAACATAATTTAGAAGTGTATATTAAAGCTGCTCAAAGTCGTAATGAAGTATTAGATCATGTTTTACTAT
>JAVWHL010000095.1:0-1546 GCA_036640095.1 Erysipelotrichales bacterium
TGTTTATTAAATAACAATATTTCGTTATATCCAGTATACATTTCAGTAATTGAACCATTTAACTTACCTAAAGCTGTTTGTTGAGCTTTAAATCGTTTTTGTGATTTCTTAACAATAAAACGTGTAATTAATAATGCTGTTGGTAATAAGATCATAACAACCAATGTCATCATAATATTAATACGTAACATCATAAAAATCGCAAGTCCCAACATTAAAACACCACCAAATATTTGTCTTAATGTTTGTTGTAAAGCATTTGATACAGTATCAACATCATTCGTAATACGACTTAAAACATCACCATATTGATGCGTATCAAAATAACTTACTGGTAAACGACGAATTTTCTCTTGTAATGCATTACGTAAGTCATGCATTGCATTTTGAATTGAATTTGTAATTGTAAAAGTAAATACCAATTGAGAAACCGTCTTAATAATGTATAAGATAATAAGTATAAAGATAATTTGTAATATCAGATCAAACTGTACATGTGCACCTTCTACCTTATTAGCAATATCAATCGAGTTCTTCATTAATAATGATGTTATCCAACCTTCAACCATTGGTGAAAGGGAGAAAACAACATTTGTAACAACAATCATAAATAAAGCCATAAAGAAACTCCACTTATATGGTGAAATAAATGGTGCTATTTGACTAATAGAACGTTTAAATGATTTCCATTTCTTATTCATAATTCAATTCCTCCTCACTCAACTGAGAAGCAGCAATTTCATGATAAATAGGACATGTTTTTAATAGTTCTTTATGCTTACCTTTTCCAACAACTTCGCCCTCATGTAAAACAATAATTTTATCGGCATCCATAATTGTTGAAATACGTTGAGCAACAACCAATACAATTGATTCCATTGTTTCACTCTTTAATGCATGTCTTAACATAGAATCTGTTTTAAAATCTAATGCTGAAAAAGAATCATCAAAGATATAAATCTGTGGTTTCTTTATAATTGCTCTAGCAATACTAAGACGTTGTCTTTGACCACCAGATACATTTGTTGCACTCTCTGTTATTAATTCATCAAACCCTAAAGGTTTTTCTTTAATAAAATCATATGCTTGAGCAATATGCGCAGCATGTTCAACTTCTTCAATCGTTGCATCCTCTTTACCGTAACGAATATTTTCAGCAATAGTTCCAGTAAATAGCATAGCTTTTTGTGGAATAAATCCTATCTTATCACGTAAAGAACTGATTGAATAATTTTGAATATTCATACCATCAATCTTAATCTCACCTTTACTCACATCATAGAAACGTGGTATTAAGTTAATTAAAGTTGACTTCCCAGATCCAGTACTTCCAATAAAAGCAACTGTTTCCCCTTGTGTTGCATTAAATGAAATATCTTTTAACACAGCTTCCTCTCCATCAGGATAAGCAAATGTAACATTTTCAAATGAAAGTGTATGTCCATTTAAAGTATCTATTTGATTAAGAGATTCGTGTTCTTGAATAGAAATATCACTATTTAAAACTGCTTGAATACGTTTTGCTGAAACAGCAGCACGTGGATAC
>JAVWHL010000096.1:0-1144 GCA_036640095.1 Erysipelotrichales bacterium
AATAAAAATACAATACCTGGTACTATCTTAATTGAAAAAGGTAATGTACAACAATTAGTTAAAGCTCAAACATACGAGCAACTAATTCAAAATGATTGTGAAATAGAAATATAAAAAAAGGGGCTATCATATGATAGCTCCTTATATTTTTGGATTGTTTTTTTGGTATTCTTTTAATTTAGTCAAACGATGTTCAGGTTGTTTAACAATTGCTAGTTTATTAATACGTCTATTGATACTAGGATTTTCTTTAATTAGCTCATCTATATATGCAATCGTAAGTCTACTTTCCTCATCACCTAGATCTACAGTTCTAAGTTCACTAACTTTATTCATTGCAATTAGCTTATTAACATTTTCTAAATTAGTCATATCCATATTAATTAGTTCTTTTGTTTTATTAAGTGTTTTAATATCAATCATAAATCCAGCAACATTCTCAATTAAATCAGATATACTATCGATATCAAAATAACCATTAGTATCAACTAGTACTTCAATATTATGTTCCTTTAATTTTTTAGCAACCTTTGCAATTTCACTATGATATGTTGTACACTCACCACCAGAAAAGGTGATACCATCAATAAAGTCTTGATAACTTAAGACCATGTTTACAATTTGATCGACCGTATATTCCATTGCTTTTGGCGTTGAATTATAAGGACATGTAAAGATACACTGATCACAATCAATACATAGCTCTTCATTATAGACGACTTTCTTATCAATCATAGTTAATGCTCCACTAGGACATGTTTCAATACATTTACCACAGTGGATACACAAATTAATTGTTTCAAAGTTATGACAATATAAACAATTAAGATTACATCCTTGAACAAAGATTACTAAACGATTACCAGGTCCATCTACTATTGAGAAGGGTACTATTTCATTTACTAACATTTAGATTTTAACTTTTCTTGAAAAGACACTAGCACATCTATTAGTTCCCTCACCAAATGCCTCAGTATCACGAAGAACAGCTTTACCTTCTTCATAATCTTTAACTTGTGATTTCTTAACTAAATATCCAGTTACTCTTATTAAATCTGTATTTTCTTGATATACAGATAAATATCTCATATTGTTTTTAAATGCAGCACCAATAATTGGTTTGATTGCTTCTGGTTTTGATGAC
>JAVWHL010000097.1:0-820 GCA_036640095.1 Erysipelotrichales bacterium
TTTTTTTTTAAAACTAAAAAAAAAAACCACGACCAAAAAAAATATGGTCACTTGAACATAGTTTATGGTATTGTTTTACACCTATATAAAATACCACGACTCTAAAACTATTTTAGATACTCAAGAACCAGCCGACTTGTTTTACACCTATATAAAATAACACGACTCTAAAACTTCTAAAACATTAATCCCTTCACCTAAATTGTTTTACACCTATATAAAATAACACGACTCTAAAACGGTACTGTTAAAGTAATAGTTAAATACGATGTTTTACACCTATATAAAATAACACGACTCTAAAACAGCATTGGCGCGAAATGCGAACTAGTTAAAGTTTTACACCTATATAAAATAACACGACTCTAAAACTTAATCCAGCACTTAATATAGTTAAACTTTGTTTTACACATATATAAAATAACACGACTCTAAAACAAGCTTTAATGTTTGAACGCAAACTTGCAAGTTTTACACCTATATAAAATAACACGACTCTAAAACTAGCATCCAACTCTAAAAACTGGTTATTATGTTTTACACCTATATAAAATAACACGACTCTAAAACTTGACTTTATGTTATCTATCGGTGCTAAATGCGTTTTACACCTATATAAAATAACACGACTCTAAAACATATACGAGCGTTAAGAATGTACAAATTTAGTTTTACACCTATATAAAATAACACGACTCTAAAACTAATCAAAAATAAAAACACATCTTATAATATTTTTACACCTATATAAAATAACACGACTCTAAAACTAGTGCCTCCACAACCTTCACAGTCGATACGTTTTACACCTATATAAAAT
>JAVWHL010000097.1:830-1132 GCA_036640095.1 Erysipelotrichales bacterium
TTTTAATTTTTAACACTAATAAAAAAAACCACTACACTAAAACCACTAGGATTTTTATATAATTATAAACTATTTTTAACACATATATAAAATACCACGACTCTAAAACAGAAAAATTAATGGCACGTGCTTTAAAAGTGTTTTACACCTATATAAAATAACACGACTCTAAAACTAACAACTTTTGTAATAGTAAGTCCATCACGTTTTACACCTATATAAAATAACACGACTCTAAAACTGATAATAGCGAGTTTGAAGAAGAAAGTATTGTTTTACACCTATATAAAATAACACGACTC
>JAVWHL010000098.1:0-1080 GCA_036640095.1 Erysipelotrichales bacterium
AATAAACGTTGTACTTGTCTTCCAGAGATATTCATATGCATCCCTATCCAGTCAATCTTAAGTAGTCCTGTTTGTATTCTCCCTTCTGCTTTAAGAGCTAGATATATTTCAGCATATTCTTTAGCTCGTAGACTTCTATATTCTTGACTCTCTTCACGTTGTGAATTAGAATCCATAATCATTAATTGTTCTGTAAGTATACTATCTGGTTTAGGTATGATAATAACAGGTACATCATCAATTTCTAATGATTTTAAAGCCGTATATCTTCTTTCACCATTAATAAGTACATACTCATGATTATCACGCTTATAACACGTTAATGGCGTTTGTAGTCCATTCTCTTTAATAGAGTGTGCTAACTCTTCAATGTTAATAATAGGTGCATTATTAAGTTCATTTACATTTAGATCATCAATACTTAATGTAGTAATCTTTGTATTACTATACATTTGACTACTCCCATTCAATAAGTCTTCTATAACAGCCATACTCTATTCCTTCTTTCCTGGACATGATGTCCATGTAGCAATTAACTCATCACAAAGTTCTTTATAATCTTGTCCAACGTTTGAGTTGCCTTCTACAACTGGTACTTTTTTATAACCTGCTTCAGTTACTGGTTTAGATTGATATCTAATTCTAGTATTAATAGTGTTATCTTTACAGTTACCTATAATCTGATCCATACGTGCCTTATCAATTTTAGTGTTATTAACCATTGTGAATAGCACTTTATAATCAAGCTCTAAATCATAACTATCTGCTATTTCAGTTATATTAGATAATGTAATAGCAAACCCCTTTTCTGCAGCCTTATCAATCTTTATAGGTATAATGATTTCATTGGATGCATTAAGAGCATTCACAGTTAATAGATTAAGTATAGGTGGGCAATCAATAACTATGTAATCAAAGTCTTTTCTAATGCCTTTAATAGCTTTAAACAGTCTACTGTGTTGTGCTTTGTTCTGTTCTAACATGATTTTACGTTCTGTTAGAGCTAGTTCTAAGCGACTAGGTATAAAAGATACATTTTTATGAGTACTTTCATAAACAACTGGTAGAGTGTCTTCTAAT
>JAVWHL010000099.1:0-913 GCA_036640095.1 Erysipelotrichales bacterium
GGAAAGTCAACATTACTTAAGTGTTTAAACGCATTAGAGATTCCGGATAAAGGGGAAATATATATTGATAACTGTTATATTAATTTATCAAATTTAAGACGGAGTGATATTAAAATACTGAGAACTAAAACTTCAATGGTTTTTCAAAATTCAAATCTTTTTAGAAATAAAACGGCAATAGAGAATGTTATAGAGCCATTAATAAGTGTAAAAAAGGTTAAAAGAATTAACGCTATAGAAATTGCAGACATTATTTTGAAAAAGGTTGGTATGGGTGATAAAAGGGATGAGTATCCAGAAACCTTGTCTGGTGGAGAAAAGCAAAGGGTAGGAATAGCAAGGGCAATGGCTGTAAATTCTAATTTAATTTTATTTGATGAGCCTACATCAGCTTTAGATCCAGAATTAGTTTCAGAAGTACTAGATGTAATTAGAGACTTAGCAAAGCAAAATGTAACAATGATAATTGTAACTCATGAAATGAATTTTGCTAAAGAAGTAGCAGATGAAATAGTATTTATGGAAAATGGACATATAGTTGAACAGGCAGAAGCAGAAAAATTCTTTTGTAACCCACAAACTGAAAGGGCAAGGGAATATATTAAGGCACATTTAAGAGAATCAGATGGGGATGAATTAAAAGTAGATTTTGATAAGTTAATAGATAGAAGAAGTACGAATTCATATAAGTGGGGAAAAGTAGGAAATGAAGTTATAGATAGTGAAGTATACCCTATGTGGGTTGCAGATATGGAATTTAAAGTATCTCCTCATATTATAAAAAGGTTACAAGATAGGATTAATCAAGGGATATTTGGATATGAAAGGTTATCTGATGAATATTATAATGCAGTAATATACTGGTTGAATAATAAGCATTCATATAATGTTACAAAGAATGAAATAGTATACT
>JAVWHL010000100.1:0-519 GCA_036640095.1 Erysipelotrichales bacterium
AAATTCTTAATTTTACCCTTTGATACTGCCTTTATTTCTTGTTTTTTATTTTTTTTCCATTTATCGAAAATCATCTTTACCCTCCAGAAAGAACATAAAAAGCCCACTAAATTACGTTGTAATCTAATGAGCTCTTGCCTGATATTTATTCAGTAGCACGCTACACTGTCATTTTACTTATAAACCTTTTCACTGTCAACTATAATTTCATATTAAATTTTATTATTTAATAATCTTCTACTATTGTCGTAGTGACTTGCGTAGATATTCAGCTGTAATTGTATTTGATGAAGTTGCCATTTCCAGTGGTGTTCCTGTAAAAACTACCTCACCGCCACCAGTTCCTCCATCAGGACCAATATCAATAATATAATCACCTAATTTCATTACATCTAAATTATGTTCAATGACAATTACTGTGTTCCCTTGTTCCACAAATCGTTCAAGCAGTTTCATAATATTCTTAACATCGGATGCATGTAATCCCGTTGTTGGCTCATCTAACAAATAGATATTAAC
>JAVWHL010000100.1:599-850 GCA_036640095.1 Erysipelotrichales bacterium
AAATAGGATAAGCCCACCTCATTCAATGCCATAATTTTCTTGTGTATTTTTTTTATGTCTTGAAAAAAAACTAAAGCCTCTTCTGCTGTCATTTCCAAAATTTCGACAATATTTTTACCTCGATAACGATAAGAAAGAGCTTCATTACTGTATCGTTTTCCTTCACATTCTTCACATATCGTTTCAACAGGATCCATGAAAACAAGTTCTGTTACAATAACTCCTTTTCCTTTACATGTAGGGCAAGCTCC
>JAVWHL010000101.1:0-569 GCA_036640095.1 Erysipelotrichales bacterium
CTTAACATTTTTAATAGATGCTGTTACATATCCAACATCTCCAGCACTTAACTCTGAAATTGGGAATAATCCTGGAGTAAATACTCCAACTTCTGTTACATCATAAATCTTATTTGTTGCCATAAGCTTTATTTTAGTTCCTACTTTAACCTTACCATCAAATACTCTGATGTAATTTACAACACCTTTGTAAGTATCATAGTAAGAATCGAAGATTAATGCTTTTAAAGGGCCATCTTCATCTCCTGATGGAGCTGGTACTTTTGCTACAACTGATTCTAAAACATCTTCTATATTTAATCCTGTTTTAGCTGATATCATTGGAGCATCATGTGCCTCAATACCAATTATATCTTCAATTTCTTGTTTTACTTCTTCAGGTCTAGCTGATGCTAAATCAACTTTATTGATAACTGGAGCTATTTCTAAATCATTATCTAAAGCTAAATAACAGTTTGCAAGTGTTTGAGCTTGAATTCCTTGTGTTGCATCAACAACTAGAACTGCACCTTCACAAGCTTTAAGAGATCTTGAAACCTCATATGTAAAATCTACATGCCCTGGAGTAT
>JAVWHL010000101.1:579-817 GCA_036640095.1 Erysipelotrichales bacterium
CCATTTTCTCTTCTATAAACAAGTCTGGCTGCTTGAGACTTGATTGTTATTCCTCTTTCTCTTTCTAATTCCATGTTATCAAGAACTTGTTCTTCCATTTCTCTCTTAGTTAAAGTTCCTGTCTTTTCTAATAATCTATCCGCTAGGGTTGACTTACCGTGGTCTATATGCGCTACTATTGAAAAGTTTCTGATAAACTGTTGTCTATTCTTTTTCATATATTTAACTACAACTATAT
>JAVWHL010000102.1:0-792 GCA_036640095.1 Erysipelotrichales bacterium
TGACCCACACGACGGAGAAGAGTTTGGGTATGTTCTACAGGGAAGTGTCTGGTTACATATTGGTAGCAATAAGCACAAAGTTAGAAAAGGGGAGACTTTCTACTTTAAACCAACCCTAAACCACTATATATCAAATGGAGGAAAAACCAAGGCAATAGTTCTGTGGGTTTGTTCACCTCCAACCTTTTAAAATTTTTTATGTGGGAGGTAAAGGAAAATGGAAATGGGAGAAAATATTATTGAATTAAAAAACCTTACGAAAGTCTATGATAGTCATGAGGCTTTAAAGGGAATTAACCTTTATGTTAGAAAAAACGAGTTTATAACTCTACTTGGACCAAGTGGATGTGGGAAGACTACAACACTTAGGCTTATAGGAGGATTTGAGGCTCCAACAAGTGGGCAAATTCTTTTTGAAGGCAAGGATATTGCGAGTCTTCCACCACATAGGAGAAATGTTAACACAGTATTCCAAAAGTATGCATTATTTCCTCACCTTGATATATATGAGAATATTGCATTTGGGCTTAAGCTTAAGAATATGGATGAGGACCTTATAGATACTAAGGTTAAGAATATGCTTCATCTTGTTAACCTTGATGGCTTTGAAAAAAGAGATATTGACTCATTAAGTGGAGGGCAACAGCAAAGAATAGCAATTGCTAGAGCACTTGTTAATGAGCCTGAAATTCTTCTACTTGATGAGCCTTTAGCGGCACTTGACCTTAAAATTAGAAAAGAGATGCAAACAGAGCTTAAGAAGATGCAACAAAGCCTTGGAATTACATTTAT
>JAVWHL010000103.1:0-750 GCA_036640095.1 Erysipelotrichales bacterium
TTATTTGATAGAGGAGCTAAAAGAGTACCGCCAATGTTTATACCAATGGCAATTATTAATCTTGGAGCAGGAAATGTTGCTATAAGATATGGTGCTAAAGGGATGTGTACATCAGCAGTTACAGCATGTGCAACTGGAACAAATAATATAGGCGACGCATTTAGACATATTAAGCACGGATATGCTGATATAATTTTAGCAGGTGGTGCTGAAGCGCCAATTACTAGAATGTCTATTGCAGGCTTTAATTCTATGAAAGCATTGAACTCTGATAATAATCCAGAAAGAGCATCTATTCCTTTTGATAAGGAAAGATCAGGCTTTGTAATGGGCGAAGGTGCTGGAGTTTTAGTTTTAGAAAGTTTAGAACATGCAGAAAAAAGAGGAGCACAAATCTTAGGGGAAATTGTTGGATATGGTTCAACATGTGATGCATATCATATTACTTCACCAGATCCTGACGGTGTAGGAGCAGCAAGTGCTATGATGAATGCAATTAAAGAGGCTGATATTTCAATAGGTGAAGTTTCTTATATAAATGCACATGGAACATCAACTCCATATAATGATAAGTTTGAGACTAATGCAATTAAGAAAGTATTTGGAGAAAATGCAAAAAGCATTCCAATATCTTCAACTAAGTCAATGACAGGACATTTATTAGGTGCTGCAGGGGCAATTGAAAGTATTATATGTGTAAAATCATTAAATGAAGGATTTATACCACCTACAATAGGTTACAAAGTTCCT
>JAVWHL010000104.1:0-750 GCA_036640095.1 Erysipelotrichales bacterium
TGAATGCGTTGGAAGTGGCGCGTGAATTAAACATGCAATTTTTCACACCGAGCTCAATCGGTGCATTTGGTCCATCGACACCAAAGGACAATACACCACAAGACACCTTACAGCGCCCAACAACGATGTATGGTGTAAACAAGGTGGCAGGGGAATTACTTTGTGATTATTACTACACACGTTACGGTTTAGATACGCGCGGTGTCCGTTTCCCTGGCTTAATTTCATACGCAACGCCTCCAGGAGGGGGAACGACAGATTACGCGGTCGACATTTATTATAAAGCGATTTTAGATGGTCGTTACACATCTTATATTGCAGAAGGTACCTATATGGATATGATGTATATGCCAGATGCACTGCAAGCCATTGTTGATTTAATGGAAGCCGATCCTTCGAAGCTTATTCACCGCAATGCCTTTAATATTACAGCGATGAGCTTTGAACCTTCACAAATTGCAGCAGAAATTAAAAAGCATATTCCAACGTTTGACATGAGCTATGAAGTGGATCCAGTTCGCCAAGCGATTGCGGACAGCTGGCCAAATTCGATTGATTCTTCAGCTGCAATGGCAGAGTGGGGCTTTAAAGCGAACTATGATCTATCAAAAATGACGATCGATATGCTTGAAAAATTACAATTGCGTTTAGAGAAGAAGATTATTTTATAATATGGGAACGATATCGAAATCTGTTCTTGCAACATGCTCCTATTATGAAACCTTAAAAGTTTGAGAACCTGCTTTAGTT
>JAVWHL010000105.1:0-747 GCA_036640095.1 Erysipelotrichales bacterium
GTTCTCCATTTAAAGTTATTGCTGCAGATGTTTTTCTTCCTAAGCTATTACCTATGTTAACCATCGCAGTTGCCAATTCTTTTGCATCTTCTGCGGTTTTCATAAATGCGCCTTCCCCGTATTTAACATCTAATAATATTGCATCTGAACCTGAAGCTATTTTTTTACTCATTATACTTGCAGCTATTAAAGGTATACTATCAACCGTTGCAGTTACATCTCTTAGAGCATATATTTTTTTATCTGCTGGTACTAAGTTTTGAGTTTGACCTGCTATAACTAGTCCTGCGTTTTTAACCATATCTTTAAACTTATCTTCTTCTACTGATATATTAAATCCTGGTATAGATTCTAATTTATCTAATGTTCCACCAGTATGTCCAAGCCCTCTTCCTGATAATTTAGCAACCTTTCCTCCAGCTGCACAGACCATAGGTACTAGTATAAGTGATGTTTTATCTCCAACTCCTCCAGTACTATGTTTGTCTAGTTTTATTCTTCTTTAGTAAATCCATTTAAATATATTGCCATTAATAATGCAGAAGCTTGATAATCAGGGATTTCCCCTTTAGTATACTGTTTTATAAAAAATTCTATTTCTTCTTTAGATAATTCTTTCTTATCTCTTTTTTTAGATATTATATCGTATAGTCTCATTGTAACTCTCCCCTTATCTATTAGCTTTATATTGATTTGATTTAACCCATGTGCTTAGTTCTTCAGGAGTTGTAGGTATTTTTATTTCTT
>JAVWHL010000106.1:0-743 GCA_036640095.1 Erysipelotrichales bacterium
TAAATGTACTTCCTGCTGATGGATATTCTAGAGGTTGTTTTGATTCTCTCTTATAAGTTAAATCATCAACTCTAGCTTTTATCTTTTCATGTTCTCCATTTGGCAACTTAAATGTTGCACTTAAAACTATAGCTTTCTCAGTCATAACTCTTGATGTTCTATACCCTAACTGTAACTCTTCTTTTGAATAAGTTATTATTTCTCCATCTTCAGTTAAAACTTCTGCACTTTCTATAACATCTGCAATTTCTCCATTATATGCTCCAGCATTCATAAATACTGCACCACCAATTGAGCCTGGTATACCACATGCAAATTCTAATCCAGTCAAATCATTTTCTAAAGCTGCTTTTGAAGCATCTTTTAAAAGTACTCCTGTATCTGCAATAACTCTGTCATCTTCTACTTTAATATTTTTAAGCTCAGTAAGTTTAATTACTACGCCTCTTATTCCACCATCTTTAACAAGCAGATTAGAACCATTTCCTATTATAAAATATGGAACTTCATTTTCCTTGCAAATTTTTAATGTTTTAACTACTTGTTCTTTAGTTTCTGGTATAAGTAGTAAATCTACAGGGCCACCTACTTTAAAATATATATGCTCGCTCATCTTTGCGTTAACTTCTATTTGATTTTTTGAATATATGTCTTTGAATAATTCGCTATATTTATTCATTCATGAAAACTCCTTGAAATATATTTTTTACAATTATTTAGTATATTCTAAATTGGAAATTAAA
>JAVWHL010000107.1:0-720 GCA_036640095.1 Erysipelotrichales bacterium
TAGATGAACTAGAGGATTATTTAGAACAAGCATTTAGCGGAATTAAAAGAAGTTAAGTGATATAAAGTATAGATTATATATAAAAATGATAAAATACTAAGGAAAATAATTATTGCAAGATAGCAACAGATGTAATATACTAATTATATAACATTATATTTATATATTGCAATATACAATCAAGGAGGATTTAATATGGCATTTAAATTTACAGACGCTAACTTTGAAGAAGAAGCGTTACAATCAGATGTTCCAGTAGTGGTTGACTTCTATGCAGATTGGTGTGGACCTTGTAAAATGGTTGCTCCAATTATTACAGAATTAGCAGGTCAATTTGAAGGTAAAGTGAAAATTGGTAAAGTTAATACAGATGAAAATAGAGCAGTAGCGTCAAAATTCAATATCATGAGTATTCCTACAATATTATTTATTAGAAGAAAAAATTAATTCAATGCTATAAAAGCAAGAGGTGTCTACCTTAGTGATAGACACCTCTTATTATTTGTTTGTAGAAGATGTAGGAGGGGTGATGTGGGGGATAACATCATCTACAGATAGCTGAGGTAGATTAATATCCTTTTCATCTAGCTTCTTATCTAGCCACCTATTAATGGTCAATAAGATAACAGCTAAGATTGGGCAGGCGAAGAACATACCAGCAGTACCTGCTAATGCACCACCTATAGAAACTCCTGAAATAATCCAAAATGGTGTAATACC
>JAVWHL010000108.1:0-383 GCA_036640095.1 Erysipelotrichales bacterium
CCCATCAGCTCAGATGGAAAAATTGGAACAAGCTTGTGAAATACATGGGTTAAACTTAAAAGAAGTTTTAAATAAATTGAATGAAAACTAATAAAAAGAAGGATTACCAAATTGATTTGGTAATCTTTTTTTTATAAAAATTCAAACTAATATTTATTCGTACCCTACGTTACCGAAATATTCTCTCGTAAAATATATACTTAATATATCAAATACACACTATACAATAAATCGGAGGTAAATAACATGGAAAATAAAATGTTTTGTTTTCAGTGTCAAGAGACAGCAGGATGCACAGGATGTACAAAGTTCGGTGTTTGTGGTAAATCACCAGATTTAGCAAGAATGCAAGACTTATTAATATATACAACTAAAGGATTATC
>JAVWHL010000108.1:393-714 GCA_036640095.1 Erysipelotrichales bacterium
GACTTAGAGAAGAAGGAAATTTAATTGATCATGAGGTTAATAACTTAGTAACTATCAACTTATTTACAACAATAACTAATGCAAACTTTGATGATGAAGTATTTTACGAGAGAGTAAAAGAAACTTTAAAAACGAAAGAAAGATTATTATCTACATTAAAAAACAAAGAAAATTTATCAGAAGCAGCTTTATGGAATGCTTCAAATAAATTAGAAATAGATGTTAAAGTTGGATTATTACAAAAGATAAAAGATGCTATATTTGTAAAAGATCAAGTATCAATAGACTCTGTATTAGATGAAAAATCTACAAAAGTAGGAG
>JAVWHL010000109.1:0-677 GCA_036640095.1 Erysipelotrichales bacterium
TTTGTTTTTGGTGTATATGTATTTGTTAGTGTGATATTTGTATGATCATTATCATTCTTCACTACATTATATTCTGCTGGTACTCCTATTTCATCTACTGTGTACACGATTGGTGTCCCTGCATCTTTAAGTGCTAGATCACTCCATGTATATGTCCAATTATTTGCTCCATTTAATTCTACTCTTGCACCTTTATTAGTGTTTCCTGCTTTTAATTGTACTTCTATTTTATCTGGACGTTTTCCATCTTGATTGTTTTCATCACTCCATGCCTTAGTTACTTTTACACTTGTTTTTCCTGGTGTATAACTATTTGTTATGTTTTTATCTTGTGGAGTTGCACTATAATCTGCAACACCCTCTTCATCTATACTATATTTTATTTCTTGTCCATTTTCATACTTATCTAAGTTTTCAAATTTATACTTCCACTCATTACCTGTTCCACTTATTGTTGTTTCTTTAAATTCTACATTTCCTTTTTTAAGTATTATTTTTAAAGTTGTTGGTCTTTTTCCATCTTGATTTGATGCATCATCCCATATTTTCTTTCCTTCAAAGTCTATCTTCTCTGGTGTATGAGTATTTGTGATTACTTGTTCATTTTCATTTGTTGCATCAATACTTGTTGTATAATCATCTCCTAATGAAGCTACTTCTTCTATTGTATAGTCTAT
>JAVWHL010000110.1:0-374 GCA_036640095.1 Erysipelotrichales bacterium
TTTCTTTTGCAAGTTTATTATTTAAGCCTTCTAAAGCATGTACTAATCTATCTGCTCTCTCTCTAGTTTCTGATCCAACTTCTACATTATCTGCCCAAGTTTTAAGAGCTTCTTTAGCTTCACATTCTTCTAGTTCTTCTATAAGCATATTTGCTTTTTCAAATAATCTTTCTCTTATAGCTTTTGCACCTAAAAACATTCCAAGTCCATATTCAGCGTTATCTTCAAATAATGAATTTGCCCATGCAGGACCAAATCCTTTATTATTAGTTGTATATGGAGTTGATGGTGCAGAACCACCCCAAATAGATGAACATCCTGTTGCATTTGAAATTACCATTCTATCTCCAAATAATTGAGTTATAAGCTTAGCA
>JAVWHL010000110.1:384-628 GCA_036640095.1 Erysipelotrichales bacterium
AACTCAAGTAATGGTTTTTGGAACTGACTACCTTTTACAGTATTCTTATTCATCATGTTTTCTTTTATTGTTACCATTTTAGTTGCATATTCAAAGTTCTCCATCTCATGCTTTTGAGTATGGGCTGGTTTCATAACTAAAGCTTTTCCTTTTGCAGGACAAACCTCAGCACAGTTTCCACATCCAGTACAATCTATAGGATCAATTGAAATTGCAAAGTTCATTCCATCTTCTGATTTTATTC
>JAVWHL010000111.1:0-565 GCA_036640095.1 Erysipelotrichales bacterium
TTGCTTTACATGAAGATAATGTATTTGACAAAAGAATTAACGATCTTGATGAAAATTTAAAAAACTCTCTAAACAAACGCTATAGTGATATGAGTCTTAATCCTTCTAGTATATCTTTTATGGATAGAATAGTTGCAGATAGTAGACTTGTTGCTCTAAACCACACTGCGGGACTTTCTACTCCTCAGCAAGTTCAGATGGCATTTTTCTCAGCATTTGCTTTAATAGACAGTAAAAATTCTTATAAATCTCTTAATATGAGTATTTGCCATAAACGCCAAGAAATTCTTTATAACGCTTTAGGAATAAAATTAAAAGATGATAAAAATAACGCAGCTTACTATACTCAATTTGATATACAACAGTGGGCTTATAGTAATTATGGCAGTGATTTTGTTAAGTATATCAAATCTACTTATACTCCTGTAGATATTTTATATAAATTAGCTCGTGACTATTCTATTGTACTTCTCAGTGGAAGTGGATTTACTTGTCCTGAGTGGTCTGTAAGAGTTTCTCTTGCAAACTTAAATGATGATGCCTATTCTACCATTGGAAAAGCTAT
>JAVWHL010000112.1:0-547 GCA_036640095.1 Erysipelotrichales bacterium
AGAGAAGTACTATATTTGATACGTTCATTCTTAGGAGCAGGTGTTATGGAAAATGGGCTAACAAGTCCAAATGAGTCAGGTGTTCCACAAGGGGGTCCACTTAGTCCAATTTTATCAAATATTTATCTAGATAAGTTTGATAAGGAATTGGAGGAAAGAGGATTGCGCTTTGTAAGGTATGCAGATGATAGTAATATCTTTGTTAAGAGTGAAATGGCAGCAAATAGAGTAATGAAATCAGTCATATGGTGGTTAGAGCGAAAATTATTCTTAAAGGTGAGCGCGAGTAAGACCAAAATTGTACGACCAACGAAAAGCAATTTTCTCGGTTTTACTTTTTGGAAGCCTGGGAATGAGTGGAAGTGTAGACCGAGCAACGATAGAAAAGCAAAGTTATATACCAAAATCAAAACTATTTTAAAGCGCAAACATGCAGTATCAAGACCATTAGCAAAAACGTTCAAGCAAATTAATCAAGTGGTTAAAGGATGGATAAACTATTTTCGGATAGGAAATATGAAACAATTCCTGGATAAATTAGGACAAT
>JAVWHL010000113.1:0-249 GCA_036640095.1 Erysipelotrichales bacterium
GCCCATGTAGTTGCAGCAATAGTACGTAATTCACCTCGTGCTAGAGCAGGTTTAAGTAAGTTTGCAGCATCATTTTGCCCAGCTTGTCCACCCGCACCAATTAACGTATGTGCTTCATCAATAAATAAAATAATAGGATGGCTTGAATTTTGAACTTCTTGAATCACTTGTTTTAAACGATTTTCAAATTCACCTTTGACACTGGCACCTGCTTGTAACAAACCCATATCAAGGGTATGTAAATGTACA
>JAVWHL010000113.1:259-521 GCA_036640095.1 Erysipelotrichales bacterium
AATTTTAAGTGCTAGGCCTTCAACAACAGCTGTTTTTCCGACACCAGGTTCACCCGTTAGAATCGGATTATTTTGACGACGGCGCATTAAAATATCGAGTAGCAAGCGAATTTCAAATTCACGACCAATCACAGGATCAATCTCACCATTTTTGGCTTTTTCAGTTAAGTTACTGGTAAATTGATCCAGAGCTGGTGTTTTCTTTGAAATTTGTTCTGATGATTTGCTGTCTTTTGTTGGATGATGATTATCCAAAACTTGT
>JAVWHL010000114.1:0-518 GCA_036640095.1 Erysipelotrichales bacterium
AGATAATAATAATATCCCAAAAACGGGGCAAGATAATACAATGATTAGTATTACAGTTGGATTACTAATTATAAGTAGCGGAATGATTTATTTAAGAAAAAGAATGAATTAAGAGTATTTTACTCATTATTGAATTAACAATTATTAATATAGTTATTAAAATTATGGATAAATATACAAAGAAACACAAAAAAATTGTAGTGAACCCCAAAAGTACAACTTTTGGGGTTCACTACATTACTACATCATTTAAGTTAGGTTTTTTGGACTATCCTTTTAGTTGCACTTTAATTTCTAGTCCATTTATTTTTGATTTGCATTATTTATATCTAAATTTATAAAATAACTTTAATATATAGTATAATAATGTAAACTATAATAATATTGGAGGTTACTATGAAAAAAAAGAAACTTATTATAATTATTAGTGTTTTGGTTGCTTCTGTATTAATTATTACTTACAAAGTTTATAGCTCTTTTAAGTTACAAAATGATATAAATAATACTAAACTAGAATT
>JAVWHL010000115.1:0-515 GCA_036640095.1 Erysipelotrichales bacterium
GGATGTGTGGTTTGACTCAGGTACAACACACTATGCTGTACTACGTGAGCGTGAAGATTTGACTGATCCTGCTGATTTATATTTAGAAGGTTCAGATCAACATCGTGGTTGGTTCCAATCTTCATTATTAACATCGGTTGCGATTAACAAACGTGCGCCTTATAAAGGCTTGCTCACTCATGGTTTCGTCGTGGATGAGAAAGGCCGTAAGATGTCAAAATCGATCGGAAATATCATCACACCTCAAGACATCATTAAAGATATGGGTGCGGATGGTCTACGTTTCTGGATTGCTTCGGCTGACTACCGTTATGAAATGACGGCGGGTAAAGAAATCTTTAGCCGTGCATCTGATGGTTATCGTCGTATTCGTAATACTTTGCGTTTCTTGTTGGCGAACTTAAATGGTTTCAAGCCATCAACAGATGCATTGCCTGTAGATCAATTGATTGCGATTGATCAATATATCTTGCAACGTGCTGCGGATGTGCAAAAAACCATTCAACAAGCTTATG
>JAVWHL010000116.1:0-512 GCA_036640095.1 Erysipelotrichales bacterium
GTGACGTTGATAAAGTAGCAAGAGATTATATTGCTAGTAAAGGATATGGTGAATACTTTAATCATGGACTTGGTCATGGAATGGGTATGGGGGAAGGTGAGATGCCAACTCTAAATAAAGCATCAAAAGATATTTTAAAAGATGGAATGATAATGTCATGTGAACCAGGAATTTATATACCAGATTTAGGTGGGGTAAGAATAGAAGATGATGTAGTGATAGTAGATGGAAAAGGAGTTCCACTTAATTCTACAACTAAGAAACTTTTAGTTATTTAAGGAGGATTATATGAATTATAATTTTGATGAAATAATAAACAGGAAACAATCTAAGTGTAGGAAATGGGATAATAAAATCTTAAAAGAAAAGTTTGGATTAACGCCAAATGCAATTCCAATGGATCTTGCAGACTTGGATTTTAAGTGTGCACCAGCAATAGTCAATGCACTTACTGAGAGAGCTTTACTTGGAGATTACGGTTATACATATGCTTATGATGAGTACTATGATGC
>JAVWHL010000117.1:0-509 GCA_036640095.1 Erysipelotrichales bacterium
CTTGCGCTTGACTGTGCATCTTCAGAATTCTACAAAAATGGTCAATACATCCTTGCAGGTGAAGGCAATAAAGCATTCACAAGCAACCAGTTCTCTGACTATTTAGCGGGTCTTGTAAACCAATATCCAATTATCTCAATTGAAGATGGTTTAGATGAGTCTGATTGGGAAGGCTGGTCTTATTTGACGTCTATCCTTGGCGACAAAATCCAGTTGGTGGGTGATGACTTGTTCGTTACAAACCCGAAAATCCTTCAGCGTGGTATTAATGAGAAAGTAGGTAACTCTATCTTAATCAAGTACAACCAAATTGGTACGTTGACTGAAACTCTGGATGCAATCTATCTTGCGAAAGAAAATGGTTACTCTACAGTGATTTCACACCGCTCTGGCGAAACAGAAGATTCAACGATTGCGGATCTTGCGGTAGGTACTGCTGCTGGTCAAATCAAGACAGGTTCACTGTGCCGTTCTGACCGCGTAGCGAAATACAACCAATTGCTTCGTAT